>NZ_JBSFTE010000002.1:0-263211 GCF_053590565.1 Micromonospora sp. NPDC003197
GAACAGGACTCTCGACAAGCCCTATTTTCCCTGATCAGAAGGCACTTCTTCGTTTCCGGTCCACTCCTTGGACAGCCCTTAACGAAGGGCCGAGGTTAACACCTTCACGCCTTTAGGCGTTACGCCTAACGCCTTTACGCGCCCTGCCTTACGCGTTCTGCCTTACGCGGCCAGCGCCTTGATCAGCCAGGGGTGCAGTACCGGTAGAACATTGGTCGGCTGCATCGCCTGGGTGTGGTCGAGCCCGTCCAGCACCTGGACCGTCCAGCCGTACGCTTCGATTTCCGCCCGGTGGTGGACGAGCGGGCCGCCCAGGTCGACGCGGACGTCTCCCCAGTTCGCGTCGTACTGGATGGTGTCGGCGGAGCCGGCGAAGCACAGCCGTGGGCAGCTGAGTCGAGCCTGGGCGGCGCGATCATCGAAGCCCTGTAGCGCCTGGTAGAGCGTGACGAACTGCCGGGTCTGCGCCTCCGTCAACGTCATCTCGACGGAGGACCAGTCCAGTTGGTCGGTCGAGGTGTCGGTGGTCGGGTCGGCTGGCTCTGTCGTCGCCGGGGTGGATGTCGGCTCGGCCGATGCTGCCTTCTGCTCGGCCGCGATCGCCATGTCGTAGGTGGTCATGGTGACCCGCAACATCTCGGCATACGGTCCGTGCAGCGGTGGGAAGCCGCCCATCACCAGCGCGGAGAGCCGGTCGGTACGCAGCGCCAGTTGCAGTCCACTCAATGCCAGCCAGGAGTAGCCGTAGTAGGCAAAGCTTCGGGAGTCGACCGCGTCGGCGATGGCGAGCAGGTCGCTGGCCAGGCTGTCGGGGACCAGGGTGTCCGGCTTCGGGTTTGCCAGGACGTGTCCCTCGTAGTCGAATGCGACCACTCGGAAGTCGTCCCGCAGTCCGTCGATGAGCGTCCGCCCGAGGGCGGGATCCATGCCCCATTTGCGCAGTTCGTCAGCCCGGGGGCCGACTGCGGGGTGCGGGTTCACCGGTAGGAGGAGGGTGGGGCCGGTACCGTCGACCGTCAGGTCGATGACCGCCCCGTCGTGCAGTTTCGCTTCGGTCATCTCGTTCTTCGCTCTTCTCTCTCGTCTCGGGTCTGCGTCCTGCGCTCGGAACGGCATCTCCGTATCCGATAAAGTAATGCGTAGGGCAAGATAGCTTATGTCGTAAGGAGTTGCTAGGAATGGTCGTCTACGCCGGGCAGAACGACCCCGCCTGGTCGATGTCCCGACTGTGGCGTCCGGCGCCTGCGGAGCGGGCCCGCCCTGCTCCCGGGCCCAAACCCGGGCTGAGCCTGGAGGTGATCGTGGCCGCCGCCATCGATGTCGCCGACCGGGACGGCCTGGCCGGGCTCTCCATGAAGGCAGTGGGGCAGCGGCTCGGCCGTACCGCGATGGCGCTGTACACCTACGTGCCCGGCAAGAACGAACTGATCGACCTGATGCACGACGCGGTACACGCCGAACTGCCCGACGACTACGACCTCGGCGCGGGCTGGCGGGCGGCAACCACCACCTGGGCACGGCAGCTACTGGCGTTCCACCTGCGGCATCCGTGGACACTGCAGGTGTCGTACGCCCGGCCGGTGCTCGGCCCGTACGAGCAGAACGTCGTCGAGACCCTGGTCCGCATCCTGCGGGAAAGCGGACTGCCGGCCCGGACGATCCGGCGCGTCAGCGGCGTCCTCCTGCACTTCGTACGCGGCACAGCGCAGACCATCGCCGAGGCGCGGCTCGCCGCAGCCGCGACCGGCACCTCGGACCAGGAATGGTGGTCCGCCCGGTCCGCGCAGCTCGCGGCGGTCGCCCCCGACTTCGCCACCCGCTTTCCGGCGCTGACCTGGCTGTCGAGCCAGGAGTACGCAGCGGACGCTGACTCCCCGGCCGACGCTGGCGACGAGCTGGCCGACGAGCCGGCGGCTGACACTCGTACATATCTGGAACACGAGACGGAGGAGATGTTCGCGACCGGGCTGGCCGTCCTGCTGGACGGAATCGAGGTGACCATCGGCCGGCGTGCGTGACGGCCGACGTACGGCCCGGTGCCCGTCCGCAGTGGTCCGCCGTAGGGGGAGATCTCACACCTGAGGGTTCCCTAAGGTCGGCCCGGCCCGGCTCGGTACCGTCCACCCATGGGAAAGATCTACAGGGGCGGGGTGCCGCTCGCCGAGGTGGTGCGCTCCGGATTCGTGGAGGGCACGCACCACGGCTCGGTGGTGGTGCTGGACTCGACCGGAGCGGTGCTGGCCTCAGCCGGCGACGTCGACTCACCGATCTTCCCGCGTTCGGCGAACAAGCCGATGCAGGCGGTCGGGATGCTGCGGTCCGGTCTGCGCCTGGCGGACGTCGCCGACCTCGCCCTGGTCTGCGCCAGTCACCACGGTGAGGATTTCCACCTGGCCCGGGTGGAGACGCTGTTGCACAGCGCCGGGCTGACCGAGGCGGCGCTGCACTGCCCGCCATCCCTGCCGCTCGGGGAAGCGGCCAAGGTGGCCCTGTACCGGGCCGGCGGACGACCAAGCCGGCTACACATGAACTGCTCCGGCAAGCACGCCGGAATGCTGCTGACCTGCCTGGCGGCGGGCTGGCCGACCGAGGGTTACTGGCGGCCGGAGCACCCGTTGCAACAGCGGGTACGAGCCGCGGTCGAGCAGCTGGCCGGGGAGGAGGTCGCTGCGGTCGGCGTGGACGGCTGCGGCGCCCCGGTGCTGGCGATCTCCCTGACCGGGCTGGCCGGGGCGTACCTGCGGCTGGTCTCGGCCGCTCCGGGATCGGCGGAGCGGACCGTGGCGGACGCGATGCGTACCCATTCTTTGCTCGTGGCCGGCACCAGTGCGGAGGACACCCGGCTGATGACCGGGATACCCGGGTTGCTGGCCAAGAGCGGGGCGGAGGGCGTCATCGCGGCGGCCCTCCCCGGGGTCGGTGCAGTCGCCGTGAAAATCGACGACGGGGCCATGCGGGGAAGGCTGCCGGCAGTGGTCGCCGGGCTGCGCCGGCTGGGCGTACAGGCCCCAGTCCTGGACGAGTTGGCCGACGTGATCCAACCCGACGGCGCCCACCTCCTCGGTGTAAGGAAGGGCCCCTTCTTATCGCTTTCTGCATAGGAAGGGCCCCTTCCTAACCGCGCTGCGCGCGGCGGTGCGCTTAACCGTGCAGCGCGCGGAGGTGCGCTTAACCGTGCAGCGCGCGGAGGTGCGCTAACCGCGCAGCGCGCGGGAGGTGTCAACCCGGGCGCAGCTTACGCGGGCGGCAGGAACGCCAGTATCGCCTCGTTGACCGGGCCGGGACGCTCCAGCGGTAGCAGATGCCCCGCATCCGGCACGTCGGGCAGCCGTACCGCACCCGGCACCTCGGTCACGATCCGGTCGGCCAGCTGGGAGATGTCCGGAACATCGGCCGCACCCGCGCTGACCAGCACCGGTACGCGGATCTCGCCGAGCCGTCCGATGGCCGGCGGGTCGAGTTCGCGTACGGGCACCTCGGCCAGCGCATGCTCGGCGGCCAGCGCCTGGCGGTTCAGCTCCCGGGTGAAGTCGAGCAGCCCGGCGTCGATGTCCTCCGGTCGGCGGCCGGGGCCGACCACCCAGAACCGCACCTCGGCGTCGGCGTTGGCGGCGATGTCGTCGTCGGCGATGTCTCCGTTCAGCGCGTCCCACAGATCGTCCGCCTCGGCGGACCACTGGTGACCGGAGACGGCGGTGCCGAAGAGGACGAGTGCGGAGACCCGGTCCGGATGGGCGAGCGTGGTGTCGATCGCCACCGCCCCGCCGAAGGAGCAGCCGACCAGCGCGGCCCGGGGCACCTCCAGCGCGTCGAGCAGCCCGACCACATCGTCATGATTGGCGAAGGCGGCGCCGGGTACGTCGGACTCGCCGTATCCGGGCAGGTCCAGGCTGATGACTCGGTGGCGAGCAGCGAGCGCCTCGATCTGCCCGCGCCACATCCGCCGGTCGGCGATGCCAGCATGCAGGAGTACGACGACAGGTCCGTCGCCGCCGGTGTCGTCGTATGAGAGCCCTGTTCCGTTCACGTTGATCTTCGGCATCAGCGGACCGTAGAGGGTCGAAGTGCCAGATTGCAACAGATTGGCCCGATCACCCGGTAACCGCCTTGAAGTGATCTGTGTGCTAGCTCTCGCAAGCGTTTTGCTTGCAGGAGCTAGCAAGTCGACGTACGGTTGACGCATGGCCAACCCCAAGGATCTCCCTCGCGACATCGGGGGATTCATCCGTGATCTGCGCCGGAACGCCAAGATCTCGTTGCGGCAGCTCGCGGAACAGGCTGGCGTCAGCAACCCGTACCTGAGTCAGGTCGAACGGGGTTTGCGCAAGCCGAGCGCGGAGGTGCTGCAGCAGCTCGCCAACGCGCTGCGGGTGTCGACGCCGGTGATGTACCTGCGGGCTGGCCTGCTCGACGACAAGGAGGGGCAGGGGGTCCTCGCCGCGATTGCGACCGATCCCGACCTGACCCTGGCGCAGAAGCAGTCGCTGAGCCAGATCTATGAGACGTTCCGTCGGGAGAACATCCGGCACCGGGCTGAGGCTGCCGAGTCCAGCGCTGAGGCCGGCGAGCCCAGTGCCGAGGCTGCCAGACCCGAGGCTACGACCGGCTCGACGGAGCCTGCCGAGCCCACCGCAGCGGCTAGTGGTGCCGCTAGGTCCACGGCCGGGATGCCGGTGGACGGCGTACTCGAATCCGTGATCGCGACCGAGACCAGCGCAACCCCGACCCCCCAAACCGAATCCGAGCCGGTGCGCACGGTTGGTGAGACCACGCCGGCACCCGAGGAGGAAAAGCGATGAGCCAGACCCGAATCCCCACCCCGCTCTACGCCGCTGCCGGAGTCGGCGACCTGGCCTACGAGCGGGTACGCCAACTGCCCGAGCTGGTCACCGAGCTGACCGCGAAGACCAACGTCAGCAGCGCCGAGCTGCGTGAGAAGGCCGCTGCCACCACCGTTGAGCTGCGCGAGAAGGCGGCTGCCACGCTGCGCTCGGCCAACACCGCCGCAGAGGGCCTGCGTACCCGGGCCGCTGCCGGCGAGATCGATCGCAAATGGCTGCGTACGACCGCGATCCGCAACGCCGCCGTACTGGTCGCCGGCGCGCAGACCGCCCAGGAGCGGGCACGTGCCGCGTACGACGCGATGGTGACCCGCGGCGAGCGGGTCATCGGATCCGGGGTCGTCCGGGCTGCCGACACCGTCAACGCCGACATGGAGGTTACCGAGCCGGCTGCGGTGACGGCGACCTCAGCCGAGCCCACTGCGGTGACGGCGACCTCGGCTGAAGTGGCCAAGGTGGAGCCGGTTCCGGCTGCCGAGTCAGTGGACGTGTCCGAGACGGCGGACGCACCGACGGCCGAGTCGGCGGACGTAGCAGCGGCCGAGCCGAAGCCGGCCCGGAAGTCGGCGGCGAAGGCCACCAAGCGGGTCGCCGCGAAGACGGTAAAGCCCACGGTGAAGGCTGCCAAGCCGACGGTGACCAAAACCACCAAGCCGACGGTGACCCAGGCTGCCAAGCCGACGGTGACCAAAACCACCAAGCCGACGGTGACCAAGGCTGCTAAGTCGACCGTGGCCAAGGCCACCAAGCCGACCGTGACCAAGGCCACCAAGCCGGCAGCGAAGGACACCCCGCCGGCTGCCGAGTAACCGGCAACGTAGCCCAGGAAGTAGGGCCAGCCGGTCGTCCCGGGAGCGGCATGCCAGCCGTACCCGGGACGACCGACATAAGCTTCAAGGCATGGTCTCTGCCGCGCCGCTGTTCTTCGAAGCTGTCCGGAGCATCATCGATTTGGTGCTGCTCGTCTTCGCGCTCGTCATCGAGAGCGTCGCGTTCGTGCACTGCCTCACCCAGCGGTCCGACGCGTTCCCGGCGATCGGCACGCTGCCCAAGGCAGGCTGGCTGGCCATTCTGGGCATCTGTCTCCTGTTGACCCTGCTCGGCTTTAGTGTGATCAGCATCTTCGGACTGATCGGCATTGCCGCCGGGATGATCTACATGCTCGACGTCCGGCCCGGACTGCGGGACCTGACCGACGGCAAGGGGTACTGGTGAGAGACTTCCGCTGGCCGCCGCCGCCCGACGCCGGCCCCCGGACGTACGGCCCCGGCCCGAGCGCGCCCCGCAGCGGTCGGCCAGCCCTGCCGGAACCGGAGACCGAGCTGGTCGCCACCCCACACGGCGTACGGCTGGAACGGCTCGTCACCGGCAGCGGCGACCCGGTGACGGTGTTCGCCCACGGCCTGGGCAGCGGCATCGCGACCACCCGACCGCTGGGCAGCGCGGTGACCGGTCGCAAGATCTTCTTCCAGTTCCGGGGACACGGGCGGTCCGACGCCCCGACCGGACCGTGGAACTATCTGGACCTGGCCCGGGACCTGCGGGCCGTCGCCGACCTCGGCGGTGCCACCCGGGCGCTCGGCGTCAGCCTCGGTGCCGGTGCCCTGTGCCGGCTGCTGGTGGAGAGCCCAGAACGCTTCGACCGTCTGGTCTTCTTCCTGCCTGCGGTACTCGATCAGCCCCGGCCGCCGGCCGTACGGGAGCGGATGTCCAACCTGCTGGACGCGATCGAGGCCGGAGACGCCTCCGCGCTGGCCGAGGAGGTGTCCTACGAACTGCCGCTGGCGGTGCGTAACACCCCGCCCGGCTGGGCGTACCTGCGGCAGCGGTTGGACCAGTTGATGCGCGACGGGCTCGCCCCGGCGCTGGCTACCCTGCCCGAGCAGGTGCCGGTCCGAGACCGGGCGGCGCTGGCCCGGGTCACCGCTCCGGCGCTGGTGATCGGCTGTGTCGGGGACGATCTGCACCCGGTCTCGGTGGCGGAACAGCTCGCCGCCGCGTTGCCGAACGCCACGCTGCACATCTACGACAAACCCGGGGTCCTCTGGACCGAGCGCGCCGATCTGCGTATCCGGATCTCCGACTTCCTCAACGACTGAGCCCCCCCGCCACGCTTTGGTGTTAGGAAGGGCCCCTTCTTATGCAAAAAGCGATAAGAAGGGGCCCTTCCTTACACCCGAGGCGGGAGGTGGGCGGCGCGTACGGCCAAAAGCCAGCGTTCCACCGTCGCCTCGTCGGGGTGCTCCGGCAGGGGCGTACGGATGGTGTCGAAGTCCCGTTCCGCCTGGGCGAGCAGCTCTCGTGCCTCGGTCAGCTGACCAGCGGCGACGCGCTCGCCGAAGTCCAGGAAGGACTGCGGGTCGTCGAGCCGGATCGGCAGGTGGCCGGTGGCGTACAGTTCCCGCCCCTGATGCAGCAGGCGGGCCAGGTGGCGAGCGTGTTTGGCGGTACGCCTGCGGGTGTCGGCCGAGAACGTCCCGTCGCCGCGTGACTCCAGTTTCCGGAACTGTTGGCTGGCGTAGCCAAGGTAGGCGGCCCGTACCCGGGGTGCGGAGAGGAACGCCGAGCGGATGGCGATCAGCTGGTCACCGAGCTCGGTGCGGGTCTCGTACAGCTCGTCCGGCAGCCAGGCCAGCTCGGTCGCGGTCGGGTTACCGGAGAGCGCTAGCCGGCACCACTTGCCAGCCTCGTGATAGGTCACGTCCGGTTCGGTGGTGACGATCGACTCCTGCGGCCCGCGCAGCCCGTGGAATGCGACGGTCGGCGCGGCGAAGATGCCGATCCGGTCGACATCCGAACCGGGACCGGCCAGGCCGTACGCGGTGGAGCCGACGATGCCGGCGAGCAGCAGGTGCATCCGGCCAGGATGCCGTACCGCAGACCAGCCGCCGAGCGAAATTCCAGGCGCGGCCGGTAAAGCGTACCGCCGGTACGGCTCAGGCCCACGCGGTACGGGCTCAGGTGCGGCACAGGATTTCGCCGTGCAGGATGACGAACCAGCCGTCCTCGGCGGCGGCCCATTCCTGCCAGCCGGCCGAGATGCGGTCGAGGTCGGCCGGGGTTGCCGCGCCGGTCGTCACCAACTGGCGGGCCAGATCGGATTCGCGGATCCGGTCGGCCCACATGCCGCCCCACCACTGCCGGTCCTCCGGCGTGGCGAAGCACCAGGTGCTGGCGGTGGCGGTGACGTCGGTGAAGCCGGCGGTGCGAGCCCAGGAGAGTAGCCGGCGTCCGGCGTCCGGTTCGCCGTGGTTGGCGCGGGCGGCCTGCCGGTAGAGGTCGAGCCATTCGTCGAGCGCAGGTACGGAGGGATACCAGGTGAACGCTGCGTAGTCGCTGTCCCGGGCGGCGACCAGTCCACCAGGGCGGCAGACCCGGCGCATCTCACGCAGCGCCTGGACCGGGTCGGCGACGTGTTGCAGGACCTGATGCGCGTGGACCACGTCGAAGGTGTCGTCGGGAAAGTGCAGATCGTGTACGTCGGCGAGGGCGAACTCGATGCTGTCCAGGCCGCGCGCGGCGGCCTCGGCGCGGGCGAGCCCGAGTGCGGCCTCGATGGGTTCGATGGCGGTGACCCGACCGGGGGCTACCCGAGTGGCGAGGTCGGCGGTGATGGTGCCGGGGCCGCAGCCGACATCAAGCAGGGACATGCCGGGCGCGAGGTGGGGCAGAAGGTAGGCGGCGGAGTTTTCCGCCGTACGCCACCGGTGCGAGCGGAGTACGGACTCGTGGTGACCGTGGGTGTAGACGTTCGGTGTTGCCGTCATTCCCTGAACCTTAATGTTGAGTCCCGAGATGCAGGACAACTGTTCTGAATATTGAGACGATACCAATGAGTCGCGGTGGCCGAGAAAACCGGACATCGGTTGTCAGATTTTGTTGGCAGGGTCAGCCACATGACGAAAGAGATGGCGAAGGACATGACGAAAGACATGACCGGAGCGCTGGCCGGGAAGGTGGCGCTGGTGGCCGGGGCGACCCGGGGGGCCGGCCGGCAGATCGCCGTACAACTGGGGGCGGCGGGCGCGACCGTCTACGCCACCGGGCGCAGCACCCGCGAACAACGCTCCGAGATGGACCGGCCGGAGACGATCGAGGAGACCGCCGAACTGGTCACCGCAGCCGGCGGAGTGGGCATCGCGGTGCCCGTCGACCACCTGGTCCCCGAGCAGGTACGCGCCCTGGTGGAGCGGATCGACGCCGAACAGGGGCGACTCGACGTACTGGTCAACGACATCTGGGGTGCCGATCCACTCATCACCTGGCACAAGCCGGTGTGGGAGCAGCCGCTGGAGGCCGGCTTCCGTACCCTGCGGCTGGCCATCGACACACACATCATCACCAGCCACTATGCGCTGCCACTGCTGATCCGCAACCCGGGCGGTCTGGTAGTGGAGATGGGCGACGGTACTACCGAATACAACGCCACCAACTACCGACTGTCGGTCTTCTACGACCTGGCCAAGACGTCGGTCAACCGGCTGGCCTACAGCCAAGCCCAGGAACTGCGCGAACACGGGGCCACAGCGGTGGCGCTCACGCCGGGGTGGATACGTTCGGAGTTGATGCTCGACCTGTTCGGTGTCACCGAGGAGAACTGGCGGGACGCGACGGCCAACGAGCCGCACTTCGTCATCTCGGAGTCCCCGGCGTTCGTCGGGCGGGCGGTCGCCGCGCTGGCCGCCGACCCGGACAAGGCACGCTGGTCTGGCCAGTCGCTCTCCAGCGCACAACTCGCCAAGGTGTACGGCTTCACCGACCTGGACGGCAGCCAGCCCGACGCCTGGCGTTACATCGTGGAGGTGCAGGACCCCGGCAAGCCGGCCGACGCGACCGGCTACCGCTGACCGGGCCGTTCGCCGGCCCTGTCCCGCCGACGACGCGCCAGCTCAGTCGGCGTACAGGCTGATTAGTCGGCGGGCGGCGGCGGCCATCCGGTCGCGTAGCTCCGGTGGGTCGAGCGCCTCCGCCTCCGGCCCGAGTTGCAGCAGTTGGTGATAGGCGACGTCGATGGACTCGACGGGCAGCCGGGTGGTCACCCACCCCTGCCCGTCGGGTTCGCCGGCCGCCGCGATCGCCTCGGCGGCGGCCGGCGGTTCGGTGACCATCCGCAGGGTCCGCAGTCCGGCCGGGCTCAGCCGTACGGTGACCTGGTCGGCGAGCATCGTCCGAAGGAAGTCCGCCGCCCGATCCGCCCAGAAGCCCGCCAGGTCGAATGTCTCGTCACGGACGAAGGCCGACTCCTCGATCTCGACCTCCTGCACCCGGTCGACCCGATAGGTCCGGTGACTTTCGTCGACCCGGCCCACGAGATACCAGACGCCGCCCTTGAGGACCAGGCCGTACGGCTCCAGCGTCCGGGTCACGGTCCGTTCGCCCCGGCGGTAGTCCAGGCGTACGACGCGGTCCTGCCACACCGCTCCGGCGAGGTCCGCGAGCGCCGGTGGCGGATCGGCCTCCCGGAACCAGCCGGGGGCGTCGAGATGGAATCGCTGACCGGCTCGGGCCGAAGCATCTCGCAAGCCGGGTGGCAGCGCCGCCAGCACCTTCAGTTGGGCGGCGGCCACAGGCCCGGCCAGCCCCATGTCCCCGGCCGGGCCGGGCAGTCCGGACAGGAACAATGCGTCAGCCTCGGCCCGACTCAACCCGGTCAACCTGGTCCGGTAGCCGCCGAGTAGCCGGTAGCCACCGGCCCGGCCCCGGTCGGCGTACACCGGCACCCCGGCGGCGGAGAGTGCCAGCACGTCCCGGTAGACGGTCCGCTCGGAGACCTCCAACTCGTGGGCCAGTTCGGTGGCGGTCATCGTCTCCCGGGACTGCAACAGGAGCACCAGGGAGATCAGCCGGGCAGCACGCACCACGCAATCCTGCCCCGAGGCTCGTTGGTGAGCTGGCAGTAGGCTTCCCGATCGTGGACGTTTCCAGGGTCACCGCACCGGCGATGAGTACGACCAGACAGTTCTTCTCCGGCGTCGGGTTGCTCCTGCGCGGGCTCAAGCTGTACGTCCGTAGTCCCAAGATGATGCTGCTCGGTACCATCCCGGCGCTGATCTCCGGCGCGCTGTTCATCGGCGCGTACGTGACCCTGATCTACTTCTCCGGTGACCTGGCCGAGTGGGTCACCCCGTTCGCCGACGACTGGTCGGACTGGGTACGCCAGGCGACTCGCCTGATTGTCGCGATCGCCTTCCTCGCGGTCGGCGGGCTGCTCGCCGTACTCACCTTCACGGCGGTGACGCTGCTGATCGGCGACCCGTTCTACGAGAAGATCTCGGAACGGGTGGAGGCTCGGTACGGCGGCGTGCCGAACGAGGTCGAGCAGCCCTTCTGGCGCTCGCTCGGGCGAAGCATCGTCGATGCGCTGCGACTGGTGGGCCTGTCGATACTGGTCGGGTTGCCGCTCTTCCTCGGTGGGTTCATCCCGGTCGTCGGGCAGATCGTCATCCCGGTCATCGCCGCCGTCTTCGGTGGCTGGATCCTCGCCCTGGAGTTGGTGGCTGTCCCGTTCCAGCGGCGCGGACAGCGGTTGCCCGGCCGGCGGGTGGCGCTACGGGCCAATCGGCCCATCGCGCTCGGCTTCGGGGTGGCGGTCTTCTGCTGTTTCCTGATCCCGCTCGGCGCGGTGTTGATCATGCCGGCGGCGGTGGCCGGCGGTGCGCTGCTCGCTCGGCGATCCCTCGGTCTGTCCATCGAGGAGACCCCGTCGGTGCCGGTAACCCGCGTCTGAACGGTGTTGGGCTCGCCCGAGAAGAGCAGCGAAGCCGATGATCGCGGCGTACCACCAGACGTCGCCGTCGCGCGTGGTCAGCTCGCCGTACCGGTTGGCGAGGAAACCGGTGAAGACCAGGACCGCGACGCCGGCCACACCGATGGTGGCGCGAAGATCCGGTACGCCCGCCGCGTACCCGCCGACGACCACCGCGACGATCAACAGTCGGCCCGGTATGGCGTCCCCCGGGAAGACCGCAGCGGCGATGATTGCGGCGAGCACGACGATCGCGCAGCCACCGGCGAGGCTGATCCCGATCGGCGTACGACTGGTCTCCTGAGCGGTACCGGTTCCGGTGGACACGTCGATATTTCCTTCGCCAGCGCTGGCCCCTTCGGTCTGGGCCGACTGAGGCAATGTCAGCGGGGAGCCCGGTGTCCGGTCATCGATCTTGACACACCCGATACGCCCCGGTGGCAAACTTCTACGCGGCCGTAACGGCGGCCGTAACGGCCGTTGGGTGGAGGAGGCGTTGATGGGTTTCGTGCTGGTCCAGGGGGACATCACCCGGGAGCAGGTGGATGCGATCGTCAACGCCGCCAACTCGTCCCTGCTGGGCGGTGGCGGAGTGGACGGGGCGATCCACCGACGCGGCGGGCCGGCGATCCTCGACGAGTGCCGGGCGCTGCGCGCCTCCCGGTATGGCCGGGGTCTGCCGACCGGGAAGGCAGTGGCGACCACCGCCGGCAACCTGCCCGCCCGCTGGGTGATTCACACCGTCGGCCCGGTCTGGTCCGCTGCCGAGGACCGCTCGCAGGTGCTACGCGACTGCTACACCAACAGTCTGCGGGTCGCCGACGAATTGGGTGCCACCACGGTCGCGTTCCCATTGATCTCGTCCGGCGTCTATGGCTGGCCGGTCGACGACGCCGTACGGCAGGCGCTGACCGTACTGCGGGAGACGACGTCGATCGAGGTGCGCCTGGTGCTGTTCGGCGCCGACACGTTCGCCACGGCGCAGCGGGTCGCCGCCACCCTCCCGACTGACTGACAGCGGCAGCCGGTCGACTGTCGGCGGCGCTTCTCGGTGGACGTCGTCAGCGGGTGGCCCACATGGCCTCGTAGTGCTGTGGGCTCGGTGGAGGACCTGGTAGTGGCGTGGCGTTGTGGGCCCTGAGTCCGTCCATCGTGATTGCCAGCAGGCGGAACCGGGCTGCTTCCTCGGCCTGTTTCGAGGGAGTTGGCCCAGGCCGGCTGAACTGTCCGATGAGCAGCGAGATGTCCATGGTGGTCACGTCGGCGCGAAGGGCTTCCGCGTGGTGGGCGCGGGTGATCAGCGCGTCGGTGAACCGCTGGGCTTGTTCGGCGGCCTCCTGCATCTGCGGTGTGATGTCGATGGTTCCCGCCAGTGGGGCCAAGGCGCCAAAGCCGAACCGCACGCATTCGATGATGTAGTGGGTCAGTCCCTGCCACGGGTCGTCGATCGCCAGTGCGGCGCGAGCCGTCTCGGCTAGGTGTTGTAGGGAGTCGGCGCACAGTCGTTGGAGCAGCTCCTCCTTGGTGCGGTACCGGCGGTACAGGCTGCCCATTCCCACCCCAGCCCGCTCGGCGACGGCCGAGACCGGAGCGTCGAATCCCTGGGCGATGAAGACTTCGCGGGCCGCCTCGATCAGCGCCTGGTCGTTGCGGGCAGCGCGGGCCTGGGGCCCCCGCTTGCGGGGCATGGCGTCGGACATGCGGCCAGGCTACCCATTGCGGAGTGATCCCCTCCGAGTTACTTTATTCGGAGCGATTCACTCCGAATAAAGGTGGGGACAGCCATGTCTACTTCCGATGCCATCCAGCCGATCGCCGCAGAGCAGATCGCCGCCATCAGGCAGCTGGTGGCCGATGCCGAGAAGCACCAGAACGACCCTGAACCGTTCCTCGCCCTGCACACCGCCGAAACGATCATCGTCAACATCGCTGGCCGGCGGGTCCTGGGCCGGGACGCCCTGCGACAGGCCATGACGGCGGCCCTGGCAAGCCCACTGGCGCAGGTACGCACCAGACAGGAAATCGTGGACGTGCGCTTCCCCGCCCCCGGAGTCGCGCTTGTCAGTTGCACCAAGCACGTGTCCGACGACCGGGATCCAGGGGGGAAGGACACCAGCGGCGCAAGCCTGCCGAACTCGGGCAGCCTCACCTACCTCTTGGTCGAGGAGCAGGGTGCCTGGCGTATCGCTGTCGCGCAGACAACGCCGATCATGGGTGCTTAGTTAGCCGACGGGGTGGCCAGGCTGCGAAAGGTCGCTGCGGTGAACTCGTCGAGGGGATAGAACAACTCGATCCCCAACTCCGACAGTGTCACGTCGGCCGGGGCACCGAACGTGGTCATGGTCCCGAACATCGACAGCTCGCCCAACGGCGTACGGACCCGCAGCGGCACCTGCACCGGACATGGCTGGGTCGCCGGTGCATCCGCCCCGGCACCCGGCTCGGTGACGACGGGATAGCCGCACACTTCGTCGTACAGTTTGCCCAGCTCGGCGTCCCCGGTGGCCTGGACCTGACGGAGCAGCCGCTCCAAAAAGAGGGCACGGACCTGGCTGAGGTTGACCAGTCGGGCGGCGAGTCCGTCGGGATGCAGGGTCAGCCGGAACACGTTCGGCCGTGGCTCCAGGACGTGCGGCGGGATGCCGTCCATGAGTACGGACATCGCCCGGTTACCGGTCACCACGTTCCAGAGCCGGTCGACCACGACGGCCGGATACGGCTCGTGTGTCGTCAGCATCGTGTCGAGCGCGGACCGGATCGAGGCCATGCCCTCGTCGTCCAGGCTGCTTTCCTGGTACGCCGGAGCGTAGTCGGCGGCCAGCAGCAGAGTGTTGCGTTCCCGCAGTGGTACGTCCAGCACGGCGGCCAGGTGCAGCAGCATTGCCCGGCTCGGCCGGGCCCGGCCTGTCTCCACACAGGACAGATGTCGGGCCGAACTGTCCGCCCGGATGGCGAGTTCGAGCTGGCTGAGCCGACGGCGTTGACGCCACTCCCGTAGCAGGGTGCCCACCCGGGACGGCTGGTCGAAGTTCATGGCGGGAAGGGTAGCCATCGTTGGATCAGCGACGCCATGACCTCTGAGGTCATTGAGGTCATGGCCTCGGGGCTGGCACGGTCTTCGCAGCGGCCGGGCCAGAGCAGGCCAGGGCTGACGAAGTGAGGAGACCGAAATGACCACCCCGACCATGACAGCCCAGTACGCGGTGGACGGCACATCGCCGTCGTCCCTGCTGCGTACCGTCCTGCTGATCGATGCCTGGAGCACCCTCGCCTTCGGGGTCTTTCTGCTGGCCGGCGGCTCGTGGCTCAGCGGTCCGCTCGGTCTGCCGACCACCTGGTCGGTCCCGATCGGCGTGGCGATGCTGGGCGGGGCCGCCGCGCTCGGCCTCATCGCGGGCTATCCGCGGATCCCGGCCCGGCTCGCCCTGACCGTCGTCGCGGGCAACCTGCTCTGCGGGGTGGCGCTCGTGCTGCTCACCATCTCGGATCTGCTGCCGCTAACCGGTTTCGGCACTGTCTTCATGTTGTTCGGTGCGGTGTTGGTCGTGGTCGGCGCGGCGCTGGAGTTCGTCGGTTACCGGGGTTACCAGGCGGACGGTCGCTGACCGATGTTGATCACCGTATTCGGGGCCACCGGGGGCACCGGTCGGCTCGTCGTCAAGCAGGCCCTGGAAGCGGGACACGAGGTACGGGCGGTCGTCCGCGACCCGGCCCGGCTTCCGTTGGAGCATCGGAACCTGCGCGTCCACCAAGCCGACGTCTTCGATCCGGCGGCCATCCGGCCGGCCGTCGCCGACGTCGAGGCGGTCGTCTCCGCGCTCGGCGCGCCGAGCCGCAAGGACACCTCGATGGTCTGCGCGAGGGGCGTACGCAGCATTCTGACGGCGATGGAGTCGACCGACGTACGCCGGATCGTGGCGATCAGCGCCCAGCCGGTGCTGCGGAACGGGGGCGGCGATCCGCTCTGGTTTCGTAGCACGGTGCTTCCGATCGTGCGGGCGCTCCACAAGAACGTCTACGTCGACCTGGCGCGAATGGAACAGTTCCTGGTCGCCAGCACCGCCGAGTGGACGATTGTGCGGCCGCCGATGTTGACCGACAAGCCGGGCACCGGCCGCTACCGTACGGCGATCGAGGCCAACATCGCCGGCTCCAGCCTGACCCGCGCCGACCTGGCTACGGCCCTGCTCGACATGCTGGCCGCCCCAACCACCGTCCGCCATGCGATCGGGGTCACCGGGCCGTGAGAGCCGGCTTGTTGTCGTCGGTCCGCTCGGCTCAGTGAGGCTTACGCGCATGGACACGTTCGATCGCGCCCCTGGCCAGTCGTTCGCTCTCCTCGGTGGTGACGCCAAGCCCGCGCAGGGTGGTGATCGGCCGGCGGGTGTAGTGCTCGCCCTGTAGGGGGACGCTGGCCAGTTCGACGACGTGTTGAAGGGCGCGTATCGGCCAGAAGGAAGCGGCAACGTGGTCGACCAGCAGCAGGCGTCCGCCAGGCCGTAGGACGCGGAGCGCCTCGACGAGAGCCCCGCGTTCGTCGGGGATGCAGCACAGGGCGAAGGTGCTGACGACGGTGTCGAATGTCGCCGTCGGGAATGGGAGGGCAGTTGCGTCGGCCCGGCTGAGGGTGACCGCCCGATTGACCCGTTCGGCCTGTTGCTGCGCGGTGTGGAGCATGGCCGGGCTCCAGTCGATGCCGGTCAGGTCAACATCGCCAGGGTAGTGGGGGAGATTGGCTCCGGTGCCGATGGCGATCTCCAGGGTGGCGCCGCGCGCCCGGCGGCACACCCAGCTTCGGCTGTCGGCGAAGTACTGGCGTTCGAGCCAGGCCATCCGTGCGTCGTAGCTGGGTGCCTGCCGGTTCCAACAGCCGACGAGCTTTCCGGCTGACCGGGTCATGGCGTGGCGGGTTTCGGGGAGTCGGTGCCGCCACGTGCGGAGGCATCGACGATTTGCGCGAGAGCGGACGTGACGTCCTGGAGGCGGTCGGGTCCGACGATGGCACCCCAGCGGGCCGCCAGGTCGGCGAAGTAGGCGGTGGCGATCTCCGTGGCCTGGGCTCCACGGTCGGCGCAGACGACGACCCGACCACGGCCGTCGCTCGGGTCGGGGGCACGTCGTACGTAGTCGCGTTTCTCCAGGTAGCCCACGAGTTCGCTCATCGCCTGTGGGGTCATCCCGGCTCGTCGGGCCAGCGTGGTGGGTCGGGTGCCATCGCAGTCCATGAACCGGAACACGTTCAGGTAGTGGGTGGGACGTAGTTCCTCGTGTCCGGCCTCGACGAGGTGGCGGTGCAGCTCGTCAAGGATCACGTTGAACGCCTGACTGATGAGCTGTGGCAGGAACGGCGCCGCACTTGTAGGTTCTTCGGACACCTTATAACCTCACCTTCTAAGGCTGCTTGACTACTTTTTATCGTAGCCAACAGCAGCACGATGCAGGGGGCGGACCTGGTGCGGATCCAGCCCATCCTGTGTGTCGCCGACTGTCAGCCCCTCGCGTGGGTCCCCCGGCTGGTTGGCTGCTGGCGTGGCTACCTTGGTCGTCGGGCTGCTAACGGTGGCCCTGCGGCGGCGGCGACGTTAGTGCGCCCAGTGCTTTAGCGGGGGTGGTGGATTCGTGGGTATGTACCTGTCGTTCACCCGGGTGACACCGGAGGAACTGGACCGGGCAGTCGCAGACCCGGAGTGGGCGGAGAAGAACGTATTCGATGGAAACCTGCAGTATTGCTCGCTGGACAAATCCTGGGCGGGCATCCAGTTTCTGCTGGACGAGGCCGAAGTGGATGTCGATGTCTACGAGGACGGCTGCTTCATCGACGATGCCTGCACCCTCTTCGGCTGGGACGTCGACAACGTCGACTGGCTGCGGCATTACCACCAAGAGCTGGTCGAGTTCTTCGAGGCGACGGCCGCATCGGGCGGTGCGATGATCCGGAGCTTCAGCTTCTAGTAGCAGCAGCGCAGTGGTGCGGCGGCCGTTGCTGATGCCGCAGCAGAGCACCAATGTCATGTTGTCGTGCGATGGCGCCTGAAGCCGGTGTGTCGGTGATCCGTGACAACCACCGGCACGCCAGGCTTCAGCTTCGGCGGTGACACCGTGCCGGTCGACCTGCGTCAGCCGATGCGATGATGACCGGTAGTTCGGTGCCAACCAACAGTCAGCTGACTGCCTTCAGGGCGCGGCGGAGACGATGAAGCTGCGAGCCCGGGGGCGACGCAGGATCTTCGTCATTTTTACTCCGTTCCTCACCGGCCGGTTCGATCATGAACCGGCTGCGGAAGATCGTAAAGAGGTGTGTCCAGTCTCGACTGACGAGCGACCAAGAGCGACTCAGGTGCTCTTCGGTTGCCGTCTACGAGTCATCCTTGGCAGCGTCCCAAAGGTGCTCGAAGTGCGCTACGTACCGGTCGAATGCTCCGCCTGTCTGCTGCCGTCGCAGATGTAGCGTCACCGAGTCCTGTCCGAGTTCGTCCCCGATGTGGGTTGCGACCAGGGCGTCATCGTCAAAAATCCACACCGACATGGCGATATGCCGGTCTGAGAGGCGTACGGGCAGATCGCTGCCTGTCTTCGTGATCTCGGTCTTGGTGAGTGCGATCCGGGTGGCGATCGTGAGGGGACTTCCCTCGATGGTCTCCCGCTGCCGCGTCACGTCACTGGCTGGGTCGCCGAGTAGGAAGCGAACGTCTGCCCCGGCCTGGGCCTTCGCCGCGAGCGTCGTGCCTGCCTCCGGTGTGTCTAGCCAGATGAAGTAGGAGGTGTACCCGCCGAACCATAGGCGGGTACTTGCCGCCGATATGAGGTCACGAAACAGGGACCGTGGCATATCGGACCGCCGAGGGTAGAGCGCGACCAACTCGCGGTCCGCGCCCCTCTTGACTGCGCGTCGGATGACATCGGGCCAGAGCACGTTTACATCCTCCCGGACTGCGGCGGCTGCCGCTATGCGATGCCTGGGGTGCGGGACTCGGCCCCTGCTGATCCACCGCTCGACGCTCTTCTGGTCCACGCCTACCGCCGCAGCGAGGTCGGTCGTGGTAATTCCTGCGGCCTGTAGCGCGCGATGGAGTATTTCGTTTCGTGACATCGGGGGACCTCTCGAAGACGTCCCTCGATCCTCTCACGGAGACGGTTACCGCGTCTGCCCTGACTCGGCACTGTGTGTAATCGGACGTGGCGGTGCGGCAAGGCCGCCGACGGGAAGCGTCCGTGTCGGGGCCACCGCCTACATCCCCCCGTACGTGCGGTGGCCCCTTTTTTTTCCATCGAACAGAAGGAGCTGCCATGTACAGCGGTGACTACGAGCCGGTTCCCCGTACGCCTTCGAAGCCGGCGGTCCGGTCGGACGACAGGTCCGGGCCGGAGGCGGAGCCGGAGACCGTTCCGGTCGAGGAGCATCCGCCGTGTGTCGAGCTACGGGTACGACGGGACGCGATCGTACGGGCCAGCAAGGCGGGGCCGCAGCCGTGATCTGTCTGGTCGGGCTCTGGCTGGCTCGGGTCGTACGACTGCTGGTGCAGCTTGCCACGTCGGTGCTGTGGCTCGGTGCGGGGATGTTGATGGTCGATGCGGCCATCGCGTGACCAGGGTGTCCAGCGGGCTCAGCGTGCCAGGCTACCCGAGGGTGGGGACCTGTTGCGGGTCACCCGGGCGGCCAGCGCCCAGTTCGCCGTACCGATGATGTTTCGGGTTATCCGGCCGCTCGACTGGCCCACCTATCGGGGGTGGATCTGGCTCGACGGATACCAGCTCGACCCGGCCGGTGACGCGGTCGAGCGCCGGTCGATCTTCGTACGGCTGGCCGGCTTGCAGGCCGGGCCTGCCGGTCCCGGAGGCGTTTGATGCTGAACCACCCTGACCCAATGCCGCTACCGGTGCTCGGGTGCCACGGCTGCAAGGTCGTCGATGCTGCCGGACACGATCGTGGGGATGTGCTCGGTGATGTGGTCGATCGGCCAGTCCCACCAGGCCAGGGCCAGGAGGCGGGCGATCTCCTCTTCGCTGTAACGGCGGCGGATGAGCTTGGCCGGGTTGCCGCCGACGATGCCGTAGTCGGGGACGTCGTCGACGACGACGGAACCAGAAGCGATGATCGCCCCGTTGCCGATCCGGACACCGGGCATCACCATGGCCCGGTAGCCAAACCAGACGTCATTGCCCACCACGGTGTCACCCCGGCCCGGTAGGCCGGTGATGAGATCGAAGTGTTTGGTCCACGATCCGCCCATGATGGGGAAAGGAAAGGTCGAGGGGCCGTCCATGCGGTGATTAGCGCCGTTCATGATGAACCGCACGCCCTCGCCCAGTGCGCAGAACTTTCCGATGATCAGCTTCTCTGGCCCGTAGTGATACAGCACGTTGCGGGTCTCGAAGGCGGTCGGATCATCCGGGTCGTCATAGTAGGAGAACTCGCCGACCTCGATCAGCGGCGAGGTGACCAGCGGCTTCAACAACACCACCCGTGTCTGGTCGGGCATCGGATGCAGCACGGTCGGGTCGGCGGGTGTATCTGGCATAACGGATAGCCTCCTCGGCCGTCGGGGTCGACCCGACCATGATCGCAACGCCCGCCCGGCTTCTGCCAGGCAATTCCAGGTGCTCCGACGCCGACCGTCAGCGTGGCTGCCTGAATGAGCCGCCGGCGAGCCATCATCGCCTTGACTGGCCGACTAATGTGGACATCCGGTGCGGTCGATATAAGGGGGAAGCGAGTCGTGCGCTGGCGGCCATCGATGATTTGGAAGGCGGCGTTGCCTCTCTCCTCTTCCGTAGTCACAGGTCTGCTCGTCGAAACCATGAACCTGCCCGGCTGGTGGTTGTGGATTCTGGTCCCGGCGAGCCTGGTGCTCGCAGTGTTCGTGATCTGGCAGGAGTTGCGACAGAAGGAGAGGCCCGGGCTTCCCGCCGTTTTAGACCTGCCGACGCTGGCCGACAGCCTGGCTGTCGCGGCACGAACCGAGTGGGAGCGGGAGCAAGCGCAGCATCGGTCCAACGATCCGTTGCCCCTGCCGGTGTCCTGGCACCTGGCTGAAAAACGCCTGGTCGACCAGCCGGCGAATGTGTGCGGGACGCGCCTGGGTGGTCGTGCGACCAGGTTGAACCTCGTCGGCGAACTGCGGGAGATTGCCGAGGTCTACGCCCGGATCCCGTCTGGGCGGCTGGTGATCCTCGGCAAGGCCGGGTCCGGAAAAACGGTCCTCGCCGGTGAGTTGCTTGGCCAGATCCTCGACGGGCGCCAACCCGGCGAACGGGTGCCGGTGATGTTCGCACTTCACTCGTGGGACCCCGAATCGGACCTGAAGGTTTGGCTTGCCGAACAGCTCTCGCGGCGTAATCCTGCACTCTCGGTCCCCTTCGAGGGGCCGAGCAACCTTGATGGACGGAATAGCCGGGCGACGGCATTGTTGGACGCCGGCCTGATCTTGCCGATCCTCGACGGCTTCGATGAAATCAACCCCGGGCTGCACGAGCAGGCAATACGGCAACTCAACAAGGTCACGGGCCTTCCCCTTATCCTGACCAGCCGTCGCGACGACTACAAGAAGGCCGTCAAGCGCACCGATGTGCTCTCCCGCGCTGAGGGCATCATGCTCGACGATCTCGACCTGGAGATTGTGACCGAGTACCTGCCCCGCACTACCAACCGCCTCGTGCCCGGCACCGAGCATGGGATCTGGCAACCGGTCCTCACACGGCTACGCGAGCAGCCCAACGAGCCTGGTGCGGAGGTACTCCGGCAGGTCCTCCGGACGCCTCTGATGGTGTTCCTGGCTCGTGCCATCTACTCCGACGTGCCCCCAAACGATCCAGCCGAACTCCTTGACACACAGAGATTTCCGACGCAGGAGGCGGTCGAGGAGCACTTGATCGCCGCCTATCTCCCGTCCGCGTACCGAAAGCAATCGTCCTCCGGCCGGGATTGGCATCCCGACCGGGCGCAGCAGTGGCTGGCCTATCTCGCCGCCCACCTGGAAACCCAGCAAACCACCGATCTGGCCTGGTGGCAGTTGCGCGACAGCATTGCGCTGCGCGAGCGGGTCCGCTTCCTGGACTGGGGGTGGCTTGGGGTGCTGGTCGTGGCTGGCTTGGTGACCGGGCTCGCGATTGGCAACATAGTTTTCGCGGTCTTCTACGTGGTCATCCCGGGGAATCTCATCGTATTCAGCCAGATGCGCTGGGTTCGGGGCACGCCTCCCGTCCCGCAGGCCAGACGGATCCAGCTCAACTTTCGCGAGCTGCTCTTTGCGCTGTCATACGGAGCGATGGCAGGGATCCCAGCGGGATTGTTCCTGTTCGGCGTAGCGTCGGACGCTGTAGTGGGACTGGTGGTCGGGGTTGGGATCGGGGTCTCCGTGACGCTCGGGGTTGCCTTAGGCATTCCCCGCCCGTTCGACCAGACCTGGGCGGTCAGCGTGACCGATTCGCTGTCCGCCGATCGTGCCTACACCCTTCGCCGGATGCTCCTGGGCGGAGCCGGCCTCGTGCTCGCGAACGGAGTCGTTGTCGGCGGTGCCTTCCAATTCGGGCTTGCCGCTGGTGTTGTGGCAGGCCTCATGGTCTCGCTTGTGATCGGTCTTGGGCTGATTATGCCCTGCGCGTGGGGCCAGTGGCTGCTGTTGGTAAGGGGATATCTGGCGTTCACTCGACGCATGCCTTGGCGATGCGTTGCGTTCATGCAGGACGCCTACCAGCGCGGCATCCTGCGCCAGGCCGGTGCGGTTTACCAGTTCCGGCATAGCCGGCTGCAAACCTATTTGGCCCAGCAGCACGCGTCGCAAGCGGCACCAACGTCATGACCTCCCCGGTCGGCTGATCGAAGTCTGCGGCACCGCGGACCTGTCGTCATCAGTCTCGGTGGTGTTCGTCAGGCGGAGTCGCGTAAGACGAGATCGGTGGGGAGCACCACGGGCGCCTCGATCGGCTCGTCGGCGGTCAGCCGCAGCAGCATGCGGGTCAGCTCCCGGCCGATGTCCTGGATCGGCTGACGCACGGTGGTCAGCGGCGGATCGGTGTAACGGGCCATCTCGATGTCGTCGAAGCCGATCACGGCCACGTCGTCGGGCACCCGTCGTCCGGCCTGGCGCAGCGTACGCAACGCCCCGTGCGCCATCAGGTCGGAGGCGACGAAGACCGCGTCCAGGTCCGGGGTGTCATCGAGCAGGTGGCGCATCGCCAGCAGCCCGGACTCCCGGGTGAAGTCGCCGTACGCCACGATCGGGTGACGACCGGCGGCGCGCAACTCCCGCCGGTAGCCGGTGAGCCGTTCGATGCCGGCGACCATGTCCTGCGGGCCGGCGATGGTGGCGATCCGCTGCCGACCCGAGTCGAGCAGGTGCCGGACCGCCCGGGACACCCCGCCGATGTGATCGACATCCACGTACGGCACGTTGGCGTCGCCGAGCGGACGACCACTGCACACCACCGGTACGCCGGCCCGGGCGAGCCTGCCGGGCAGCGGATCGGCCCCGTGCAGTGAGGCGAGCAGCACCCCGTCGACGTGCCCGCCGGTGACGTATCGCTCGACCCGCTCGTGCCCGGCCGGCGACCCGGCCAGCATCAGCACCAGTTGTTTACCGGCGGTTTCGAGTTCCTGGCTGACCCCTCGGATGATGCCGGGGAAGACCTGGTCGTCGGAGAAGACCCGGGTGGCGGCCTCGGGCAGGATCAGCGCGATCGAGTCGGTCCGTTGGGTGACCAGGGCTCGGGCCGCCTGGTTGGGGACGTACCCCAGTTCGCGTACCGCCCGGCGGACCGCCTCCTGAATTGGCCCGGCCACCGTGGTGGAGCCGTTGACCACCCGGGACACGGTCGCCCGGGACACCCCGGCCTGCCGGGCCACCGCCTCCAGAGTGGGCCGCTGCCGGGCCATGGTCATGCCATGCTCCTTGCCGCTCCTCGCCGGTACGGTCGTCACAGACCGTTGCGCCGGATCACTTCCCGATACCAGTGGGCGCTGTCCTTGAGGACTCGGCGTTGGCTCGGGTAGTCGACGTAGACGATGCCGAAGCGCTTCCGGTAGCCCTCGGCCCACTCGAAGTTGTCCAGCAGCGACCAGACCAGATAGCCGCGTAGGTCCACCCCCCGCTCAATGGCCGCGTGCGCCGCCCGGAAGTGCCCGTCGAGGTAGGCGATCCGGTCGGCGTCCGGGACCAGACCGTTCGCAGCGTCGCCATCCGAGGCGATGCCATCGCCAGCGATGCCGTCCGGGGCGAACTTGTCGGCGAAGGCGGCACCGTTCTCGGTGATCATCAGCGGTACGCCGGGGTAGTCCCAGGCGATCCGCTCCAGCAGGGCGGTCAGACTGTCGGGCTCGATCATCCAGCCCATCTCGGTGAGTGGCCCGGTCGGCGGCGGGAACTCGATCCCCTCGGTGCCCGGATAGGCCCCACCACCCCCGGCCGCGCCCGGCCGGTCCGCCACGTAGGTGGGCGAGTAGTAGTTGACGCCGAGCAGGTCGATCGGGGCCGCAATCGTCTGCTCGTCGCCATCGCGCAGATAGGCCAGGTCGGTGAAGCGGGAAACGTGCTCCAGCACGTCTGCCGGATAGCGTCCGCGCAGCAGCGGATCGAGGAAGATCCGGTTGTGCAGGCCGTCGACGAGGCGTACCGCTGCCTGGTCGGCGGCGCTGTTCGGGTCGACGGGGCGAACAGCGGCCGGGTTGAGGGTGATTCCGATGGTGGCCGCGCCGGCCGCGCGCAGCGCCCGCGCGGCCAGCCCATGCCCGAGCAACAGATGGTGTACGGCGGTGAAGGCCGCCGCTGGATCCTGCCGCCCCGGCGCGTGTAGGCCACTGCCGTAACCCAGGTAGGCCGCGCACCATGGCTCGTTGAGCGTGGTCCACGTCTCGACCCGGTCACCGAGTCGCTGATGCACCACGGTCGCGTAGTCGGCGAACCGCTCGGCGGTCTCCCGGGCGGTCCAGCCACCCCGATCTTCGAGTGGCTGGGGCAGGTCCCAGTGGTAGAGCGTGACGATCGGGTCGATGCCCCGGCCGCGTAGCTCGTCGACCAGCCGGTCGTAGAAGTCGAGCCCGCGCGGCTCGACGACCCCGGAACCGTCGGGCTGGATCCGGGGCCAGGCCACCGAGAAGCGGTACGCCCGCAGCCCCAACTCGGCCATTAACGCCACATCCGCCGGGTAGCGGTGGTAGTGGTCGCAGGCCACGTCACCGGTGTCCCCGGCGTACACCTTGCCCG
Source organism: Micromonospora sp. NPDC003197 (assembly GCF_053590565.1). NCBI lineage: Bacteria > Bacillati > Actinomycetota > Actinomycetes > Micromonosporales > Micromonosporaceae > Micromonospora > Micromonospora sp. NPDC003197. The sequence goes on from NZ_JBSFTE010000002.1 coordinate 24,786, forward strand.
GCGTACGGCTGAAGGTGTCCCAGATCGAGGGGCCTCGGCCGTCCGCGCTGGCTGCGCCCTCGATCTGGTAGGCGGCGGTCGCCGCACCCCAGACAAAACCCTCGGGGAACGTGATCGGCTTCGGATCGAGAGTGTTCAAGGGGTGACCGCGCCTTTCGGAAATCAGTTGGCCGGTTGCCCGACGCGCAGCCCCTCCAGCAGGCTCGCGTCACCGGTCACGTCCAGGACGTCCAGGCCGATCCGCCCCCAGAGCGCAAGCATGAGATCGCTGGCCGTGCCGGTGGCGTGCACCCGGGCGCGCGGGTCGTGGGTGTCCAGGATCGTGTCGGTGTCGAGCAGCGCGATGCCGCCGCCGCGCAGCCGCAGATACCACCGCTGGTCGGTGTCCGCGGCGACGAGCTGCACCACCCCGTGGAGCTGCTGGTCGGAGCTGCGCCGTCCGGCCGGCAGGAAGGTGTCCACCACCTCGCTCACCCCGTCGGCCGCGAGCTTGGCCTCGATCGGGTCACCGGCCGCGATCGCCATCTGGGCATCCCACCGGTGGATCACCGTCTCGTGGGCCATCCGGCGGGGCCAGAATCCGGCCTTCTTCGGTTGGGGGGCCCAGTTCCACGCGGGGGCCTCCGGGTCGAGCTCGTCAAGCAGGACGATGAGCTGGTCGTACTCCCGCTGCCACAGGTCCAGGGCGGTGACCCCCGGTGTCGGGTCTTCGAGCTGCCGGAAGGTGGCCGGCTGCTCGGTGCTGCCCGAGGTGACGAAGCCGCGTACCCCGTAGTAGACCTGGGCGACGTGGCGGACCAGATCGGTCACGGTCCAGCCGGGACAGGAGAGTACCGGTGTGTCGGGGGGAGCCTCGGCGACGGCGGCCCGGAAGGCCGGACCTTCGACCCGCAACGCCCCGATCCAGAAATCCTTGCTGCCATGGGGTCTGCTCATGACTGTCCTCCCGTGCGACCGGTCTACCAGTGGGCGATCCGGCTGTCCCTCAGCCTAGGGTGAAGGGTGTGCCAGACGTTAGTGCCCAATTGGGCTTCGCCGTAGACCCTGCCGAGCCGGGATTGCTGGCGAGGTTCACGACGCTGGGCCTCGGGGGAACACCGCGCCAGCTCGTCGTGGCGGAATATTCGGATGAAATCGCACAAAGTGTACGGGAAGCCAGCCTCCAGGATCAGCCAGTACTGATTCTGGCCGGCGGCAGCAACGTGATCATCGGCGACGCCGGCTTCCCCGGCACCGTCGTACTGGTCCGCTCCCGAGGCTTCCGGATCGTCGCCGAGGACGAGACGACGGTGACCGTACGGGTCGAGGCCGGCGAACCCTGGGACGACCTCGTCGCCGCCACCGTCGAGAACGGCTGGTCCGGGCTGGAATGCCTCTCCGGCATCCCCGGCTCGGCCGGCGCCACCCCGATCCAGAACGTCGGGGCGTACGGCCAGGAAGTCGCCGAGACCGTCGTCTCCGTCGGGGCGTACGACCGGGTCACCGACGAGACGGTCGAGCTGACCGCCGAGCAGTGCGGCTTCGCCTACCGGTCCAGCATCTTCCGACACAGCGACCGCTGGGCGGTGCTCACCGTCGACTTCAAACTGGTCCGGTCACCGCTCTCCACCCCGATCCGCTACGCCGAACTGGCCCGCGCGCTCGGCGTCGAGGTCGGCGACCGGGTGCCGCTGGCCGCCGCCCGCGCCACCGTCCGTCGGCTGCGCGCCGGTAAGGGCATGGTGCTGGACCCGAACGACCCCGACACCCGCTCGGTCGGCTCGTTCTTCACCAACCCGGTGCTCGACGACGCGGCATACGTGGCACTGGTTGCCCGCGCTGAGGCGCTGGGGGTCGGCGAGCCGCCGTCCTGGCCCGGTGCCGGGGGCGTGGTCAAGGTCAGCGCCGCCTGGCTGATCGACAAGGCCGGGTTCAGCAAGGGCTACCAGGGTGCGGGCGGAGTGGCGATCTCCTCCAAGCACACCCTGGCCCTGACCAACCGGGGCAGCGGTACGACGGAGGCGTTGCTCGGGCTGGCCCGGGAGATCCGCGACGGCGTACACGACCGGTTCGGCGTCACCCTGCACCCGGAACCGATCATGGTCAACTGTCAGATCTAGAAGTCACCCCCGCATGCGCGGGGAGCAGGCTTCCTGAGATACCGAGCTAGAAATTCACGTAGTGGTCGGCTGCCGGTCTGACCAGGGGGCGGACTGTCGTGACGGCGGTGGATCAGCAGGGTGCGACGGCGGACCAGTCGACGGTGATCTCGCCGAGCCGCCACCGGTTCGGCCGGTCCAGCACCGGCCAGCCGGCGGCGCGTACCGCCGTGACGGCGTGTAGCCAGCGTTGGCGGGGGCCAAAGGTGGCGTACGGGGCCGCGTCCCGCCAGCCGTCGTCGAGCGCCCGGAGCAGGGCGTACACCCCCTCGCCGGGGACGTTGCGGTGAATCAGCGCCTTGGGTAGCCGCTCGGCCAGGGCCGCCGGGGTGTCGAGATTGGACAGTCGGGCGGCCAGGGTCAGTGAGCGTGGACCGGTGGCGTCGATGAGCAGCCAGCTGGCCAGCCGGCCCAACTCGTCGCAGGTGCCCTCGACGATCACCCCGTCGGGCGCGAGCGCGTCGATCATCGTCTGCCACGCTGAGGCGACCTGCGACTCGTCGTACTGGCGCAGCACGTTGAAGGTGCGAATGAGGGCAGGGCGCAACCCGGCCAGTTCGAAGCCGCCCCGAGCGAAGGTCAACCCGGGCGGGTCGGCGGCAGGCGCGGCGGCGGCGACGCGTACCGGATCGATCTCCAGCCCGACCACCCGGATGTCCGGGCGGACCGCGTTGGCCAGCCGGGCACGCAGCTCCACGGCGGTGACCGGGGTGGCGCCGTAGCCGAGGTCCACCACCAGCGGGTCGGCGGCGTCGCGCAGCAGGTCACCGCAGCGCCACGCGATCCAGTTGTCCACCCGGCGTAGCCGGTTGGGGTTGGTGGTGCCTCGGGTGACCACCCCCATCGGCCGACGGGCAGTCATGTCAGCGCACCCGGTGCACCTTGTGCTGGGCGGCCTGGGCCAGCGGGCGGACCACCAGCCGATCCACGTTGACGTGGTGCGGACGGGTGGCGCACCAGGCCACGCAGTCCGCCACGTCGTCGGCGACCAGCGGCTCGGCGACCCCTTCGTAGACGGACGCTGCCCGCTGCGCGTCACCGTCGAAGCGGACCAGCGAGAACTCGTCGGTCTGGACCATGCCCGGGTCGATTTCGATCACCCGGATCGGCCGGCCGCAGAGTTCCAGCCGTAGCGTGCCGGCCACCGCCGTCTGCGCGTGCTTGGCGGCCGTGTAGCCGCCTCCGCCCTCGTAGACGGTGAAACCGGCGGTCGAGCTGATCACCACGATGGTGCCGGCCCCGGAGGCATCCAGGGCGGGCAGCAGCGCCTGGGTGACCCGGAGCGTGCCGAGCACGTTCACGTCGTACATCCACTGCCAGTCGCCGATCGAGCCCGACTCGACCGGGTCCAGCCCACGCGCCCCACCGGCGTTGTTGACCAGCAGGGTGACCGGGCCGGGCAGGCTCCGCGCGGTCGCGGCCAGCGCGGCCACCGACTCGTCCGAGGTCACGTCACACACCACCGCGGTCGCCGTACCACCGGCCGAGGTGATCTCCTCGACCAGGGTGTCGAGCCGGTCCTTGCGGCGGGCGGCGGCGAGTACGTGGAAGCCCTCGGTTGCCAGCCGGCGGGCGGTGGCGGCACCGATCCCGCTGGAAGCGCCGGTGACGATCGCGGTAGGGATCATCCGACCATTCTTTACCACCGTTCGCCGACCCCGGCCATCTGGCACCGGGATGAGGTCGGTCACCTCCGTAGACGCCCCGCCGCATGCTCATCACTCGATCGGGAAGATGACGTCCGGCTGCGAGGTTGATTCAGAACGCCGGTCGTGCGAACGGCATATCACGTGACAAGAGGAGCGGATGTGTTGGAGAAGCACACTGGCGTAGCCCGTCAGCGGGGTACCCAGCCATGGCCGACGCCCCGACGGATCGCCACCATCTCCGTGCACACCTCTCCGCTGCACCAGCCTGGCACCGGGGATGCGGGCGGCATGAACGTCTATATCGTCGAGGTTGCCCGCCGGCTGGCCGACGCCGGCGTCGAGGTGGAGATCTTCACCCGGGCCACCGCCAGCGACCTGCCGTCGGTGGTGGAGATGGCCCCCGGCGTGTACGTCCGGCACGTCACCGCCGGTCCGTTCGAGGGCCTGGCGAAGGAGGAGCTGCCCGGCCAGCTCTGTGCCTTCACCGCCGGGGTACTGCGGACCGAGGCGGCCCGGGCACCCGGCTTCTACGACCTGATCCACTCCCACTATTGGCTTTCCGGGCAGGTCGGCTGGCTGGCCAAGGAACGGTGGGGGGTGCCGCTGGTGCACACCGCGCACACCCTTGCCAAGGTCAAGAACGCGCAGCTCGCCGCCGGGGACCGGCCCGAGCCCAAGGCCCGGCTGATCGGTGAGGAACAGGTGGTGGCCGAGGCCGACCGGCTGGTCGCCAACACCGGGAGCGAGGCCGACGAGCTGATCGAGCGGTACGGTGCCGACCCGGGCGAGGTGACGGTGGTCGAGCCGGGTGTGGACCTGGACCGGTTCACCCCACCCCCCGCCGGGGATCGGGCCGTGGCCCGGCTCGTTGCCCGCCGTCGGCTCGGGCTGCCACCCCACGGGTACGTCGTCGCGTTCGTCGGCCGGATCCAGCCGCTCAAGGCACCCGACGTGTTGCTGCGGGCCGTGGCCGAACTGCGCCGACGTGACCCACGGCTGGTGGCAGAGTTGACCGTCGCGATCGTGGGCGGGCCCAGCGGCAGCGGACTGGACCGGCCCACCTCGTTGATCGAGCTGGCCGCCTCGCTGGGGATCTCGGACACCGTACGGTTCCTGCCGCCGCAGACCGGCGACGACCTGCCGGCCGTCTATCGGGCGGCGGACGTGGTGGCGGTGCCGTCGTACAACGAGTCTTTCGGGCTGGTCGCCCTGGAGGCGCAGGCATGTGGCACCCCGGTGCTCGCCGCTGCGGTGGGCGGTCTGGTCACCGCCGTTCGGGACGGCGTCAGTGGGGTGCTCGTCGACGGCCACGATGCGGAGGACTGGGCCCGGGCACTCGGCACCCTGCTCGTCGAGCCGCGTCGCCGGGCCGAACTGTCCCGAGGGGCGGTCAAGCACGCCAGTGACTTCTCCTGGACCCGTACGGCCTCGGGTTTGTTGACCGTCTACCGTGAGGCGGTGGCGGAGCACCGGAGCAGACTTGTGTCGAAGTTCGCCGATGGTTCGTCGGTGCAGCCGGCCGGTGCCTGGTGACCGGGTCGGGGAGCCGGAGCGAGGTTGCCGGGCAGCGGGGCGCGACTGCCGCGCTCATCGAGGCGGTCTGTGCCGATCGGGAGTTGGCCTGCGAGTCGACCGGAGAGTTCTCGTACGCGGTCACCCTGCCCGGTACGCACAAGCTGAAGACCATCTGCAACCTGATCGTCGGTGAGCACGCGCTGCGGGTCGAGGCGTTCGTCATGCGGCAGCCGGACGAGCGGCGCGAGGAGTTGTGGGCGTGGCTGCTGCGCCGCAACTCCCGGATGTACGGTGTCGCGTTCTCGATCGACAGCGTTGGCGACGTCTACCTGACCGGTCGGGTCGGTCTGACCGGGCTCGATGAGGATGAGCTGGACCGGCTGCTCGGTGCGGTCCTCACCTACGCCGACGAGTCCTTCGACTCGATGCTGGAGATCGGTTTCGGTACGGCGATCCGTCGCGAATGGGAATGGCGGGTCAAACGCGGTGAGTCGACCGCGAACCTCGCCGCCTTCACGCATCTCTTCGAGTCATCGGAGCGGTCTGGCCCGGGTTTGGACGAGACCTGACGGGTAACCGACGGTAGCGGCGTGGGTGGGTCGGACCTGGTCCGATGGCCTCTGTTTCCCCGCCGCCTTGCCGAGGACAGACTGTCGAGGGAGCGTGAGCAATCATGGCCGCTCAGCGGAGCAGTTCGGGTCGCGGCGGGGCCGCCACCGCGATGAAGAAACGGACCGGTAACCGGACTCCGAACACGCCGATGATCTCGGAAACCGAGATTGGCCGGCTCAAGGTCGACGATATTCGCGGTCGACTCAAGAAACATGGGGTTTCCGGTATCTCCGGCCTGCGCAAGGACGAACTGGTCAAGACGCTCGTCAAGACGTTGCGGGCGGAAAATCGACGTACGGCGGCCGGCAGGCCGAGCCCTGGTCGGGCTACCAAGAGCACCGGGCCGGCCCGCAGCAGCGCAGCGCGAGCGGGCGCCACGCGAGCGGGTGTCACACGAGCCAGTGCGACGCGAGCGGGTGCCAAGCGAGCCAGCGCTGCGAAGCCAAGTGCTGCGAAGCCAAGTGCTGCAAAGTCGGGGGCAGCGAAGTCGGGGGCAGCGAAGCAGACTGCGGCGAAGCGGACTGCGGCGAAGTCGACCGGCACCCGGCGCAGCACGGCGAAACCGACCTTGGCCAAGCAGGGCAAGGCAACGACCGGTGCGGGCGGTATCCGTCAGGGCGGGAACATGTCCAGGTCCCTGAAGTACGCACAGGTGATTTCCTCGCCGGCCGACAAGCCGGAGCGCCTGGGGCGGAGTCTGGTGACTACGAACCACGACGTCATCCAGCGTTGGGCGCGGGCGCGTAACGCCAAACCAGCGACGATCCAGGGCACGGAGCACAACGGCCGTCCCGGTGTTTTGACCTTCAACTTTCCCGGATGGCGGGAAGGCGGAAAGATCCAGCAGATCACCTGGGATGACTGGTTCAGGACGTTCGATGCTCGGCGGGTGAATTTCATCTACCAGGAGCAGAAGTCCGATGGTAGGCAGAGCAACTTCTTCCGGACCGAATCCCCGGACCGGCAGGATGCCTGACCATCTGTCGGGAATTTCGGGGCGGTCCGCGTGGTTGGACCAAGCATGGCTGGTCACACTCGGTGTGATCGGTAAAACATGCGCTGAAGTTGTGTCGGCAAAGGGCCGCCATCTAACGTTATTGCACGCGCCGCGCTCGTAAATGTTCGGGGGAGCAGCGGATCGATCAGATCTGCGCATCGAGCTGGGCGCATAGGGGACGGGTGGCAGACGTCGGGGGACGTTGTCACCTGTAGAACCGGCGGTGTGCGCGGGTGACGCTTACGGGGGTGAGCGTCACCCGCCGCCGTCGGGGTAGGCCCCCTCGAATCGATCCGATCCGCAAGAGCCACACGCTCCTCGATTTGCAAGAGCAGCGCGGTCGTACGGCAATGGGAGCGCGGTCGTACGGCGAGCTAAGCGGTTGACAACGAGCTTTCGGAAACCGGCTGCTTGGTTTGGATCTTCGCCACCCGTCGCTCCCGGGCTGGGCCGGCAAGCAGGTGCCCGCCGACGGCGAGTAGACCCACCCCGGCCGTAATCACCCAGTGCCAGTCACCCAGATGCTTCAGGCTGACCCCGCCGAGCGCCGGAGCGACGAACGCCGCCATCGGGAAGACCAGGTAGAAGACCGACTGGTAGCGAGCCCGCAGAGCCGGCGGCGCAAGCTCGGCGTTGATCTCCGCGTTGGGCGGTGCGGCGAGCATCGTGCCGATCGTCCAGATCACCGAGGCGGAGAGATACAGCGCCAGATGATCGGCGAAGGCCAGTGCGCCGAAGCCCACCGCGATGAGCCCGGTCGACACAGCCAGCACCCGGTGCTTGACGTGCCCGTCGATCAGCCGGGGGACGAAGAGTTGGCCCACCACGATCAGCGCGCCACCGAGCGCCACCACGATGCCGTACGCCGAAGGGCTGAGCCCGTCCGCCCGCATCGACAGCGGCATGATGGTCGAGGTCTGCGCGGCCATCACGGCCTGTACCAGGGTGAGCCCGACGAAGGCCAGGAATGTTCGGTCGGTCAATGCGGTGCGTAGTCCGGGTTGGCGCTGTCTGGTCCGGTCGGTCCTGGCGGTCGGCTTCCGCGCCGTACGGTTTCGGGCCAGAGTCTCCGGCACCTTCCAGGCGATGATCAGCGCGGTGGCCAGGGTTGCCGCACCGTCCACCAGGAACAGTGCGGTGAAGCTCGCCTGGGAGAGCAGCCCGGCCAGCAGTGCCGCCGCCGCCATGCCCAGGTTGTGCGCCCAGAATTGCAGGTTGAACGCGCGGGAGCGGCGCTCGATCGGCACCACGTCGACGATCGCGGCGACGAATGCCGGGCTGGGCATGGAGTGGACGACGCCGACCAGGGCGGCGAGGATCGCGATGGCCACGATGCTGCTGGTGAAGGCGAGCCCGACCATGAGCGTCGCCGAGACCAGGTGGGATGTGAGCAGGGTGGCCCGACGACCCCAGCCATCGGCGAGTAGCCCACCGAGGAGGACACCGGCCACCCCGCCCACGCCGTACGCCCCGACGACGATCCCGGCCAGTGCTTCGTCCGCGCCGCGTACCTCGGTGAGGTAGAGCGAGAGGTACAGCATCGCGAACGCGCCGGTCCGGTTGATCAATAGTCCGGTCCAGAGGTACCAGAAGCTGGCAGGGAGGCCGCCGGCGGTGTCGTGCAGCCAGACCCGTATGCCGCGCACGCGTCCTCCAGAAAGGCTTATTTCCAGTTGATTTGCCGGTGCTGACCGTAGGAGCGAGTGGATCTAGACGCCAGTGTGTCCCTCGTCACGAGACGCTGGCGAGCTCGCCGGTCTGCGACTGCTGGTTGGCGGCCACAGTGCGCAGTACGGCGGCCCGGCGTTCCCAGATCTGGCCGAAGGACAGGTAACAGACGGCGGCGATTCCGGCGACCACCGCACAGCCGAGCCAGAGGGCGGAGTTCCCGAGATGCTCGCGGGCCAGACCGCCGAGCACCGGGGCGACAGCGCTGGCCCCCTGCCAGGAGAGGGAGAAGACGCCCTGGTAGCGACCGCGCAACGTGGCCGGGGAAAGTTCCGCGACCAGGCTGGAGTTGGACGGGGAGCTGAGCATCTCGCCCATCGTCCAGATCAGCACCGTGCCGGCGTAGAGCCAGGCGCTGCCGGCGAAGGCAGTCAACCCGAACCCGAGACCGGTGATGACCGCTGCCAACGCCAACACCTGGGGCCGTCCCCGACCCTTGATCAACCGGGGGATGAAGAGCTGGCCGAGAACGATCAGAATGCCGTTGAGCGCGATCACCGAGCCGAAGGTGGACGGGCTCAGACCGTCGTCCCCCATCGCGATCGGCAGCATCGAGATGTGCTGGAGGAACACCATCGCGATGAGGAAGTTGAGCAGGACGAAGCTGAGGAAGGCCCGGTCCCGTAGCGGGGTCAGCATGCTGCCGCTGGACTTCGTACCGGATTTGTTGGTGGTCGTGGCGGTGGCCCGGCGCGGCTCGCGGACCTTGACGAAGATGATGATCGCGGTCAGCAGGATGCTGGCCGCGTCGACAGTGAAGACCAGCAGGTAGTCGGCCTTGGCGGCGATACCAGCCAGTATCGCGGCACAGGCGAAGCCGAGGTTGATCGCCCAGTAGTTGAGGGAGAAGGCGCGCAGCCGGTCCTTCTCCGGCACGACGTCGATCATCATCGCGCCGAACGCCGGTCGGCTGCCCTCGGCGAAGAAGCCGAGCAGCAGTGCGGCGGCGATCACCAGTGGCAGGTCCCGGGCGAAGCCGAGTGCCAGCATGAGGACAGCGGCACCGAGATGTGCGGCGAGCAGTGTGGGCCGTCGACCCCACCGGTCGGCGAGCACCCCGCCGAGCATGGTGCCGAAGGCACCGCCGACGCCCCAGGCACCCAGCGCCAGACCGGCCTGGGACTCCGAGAAGCCGCGCTCCTTGGTCAGGTACATGGCCAGGAGGATCAGGACGAACGAGCCGAGGCGGTTGATCAGCGTGCCGGTCCAGAGATACCAGAACGTTCTTGGTAACCCGCCAGCGGTCTCCGTCAACCAACCCCGTACCGTCCGCATTGCTCTGTCCCCCGTGTGTAATGACCTATTGCTTTAAAGCGCCTTACAACCTAGTGGTGGCGCTTCTCGCTGGTCATGTGCTTTTCCACGTGGTGGTCGTCACGACGGGTCTGCGCGTGCCCAGCCGCCTGGTCGGGCAGGATGATCCCCATGACTGCGAGCGCGAGGAGTGTGCCCGTCGCCGGCGAGGGAGCCACGGTAGGGACCCTGGTCCTGCTGCGGCACGGCGAGAGCGACTGGAATGCCAAGAACCTCTTCACCGGCTGGGTCGACGTGGACCTGACCGCCAAGGGGGAGTCCGAGGCCCGGCGCGGCGGGGAACTGCTGCGCGAGCATGGGCTGCTACCCGACGTGGTGCACACCAGCGTGCTGCGGCGGGCCATCCGTACCGCCGAGTTGGCGCTGAACGCCGCCGACCGGCACTGGATCGCCGTCCGCCGGTCATGGCGGCTCAACGAACGCCACTATGGTGCCCTCCAGGGCAAGAACAAGAAGCAGACCCTCGACGAGTACGGCGAGGAGCAGTTCACCCTCTGGCGCCGGTCGTACGACACACCGCCCCCGCCGATCGCCGACGGCGACGAGTGGTCCCAGGTGGGCGACCCGCGTTACGCGCTGCTGCCGCCCGAGGTGATGCCCCGCACCGAGTGCCTCAAGGACGTCGTCGAGCGGATGCTGCCCTACTGGTACGACTCGATCGTGCCGGACATCCTCGCCGGTCGTACCGTCCTGGTGGCAGCACACGGCAACTCGCTGCGGGCACTGGTCAAGCACCTGGACCAGATCTCCGACGAGGCGATCGCCAAGCTGAACATCCCCACCGGCATTCCGCTGCGCTACGACCTGGACGCGTCGCTGCGTCCGCTGGTCACCGGCGGCAGCTACCTCGACCCGGAGGCGGCCAAGGAGGCCGCTGCTGCGGTCGCCAACCAGGGCCGCTGAGTTGTTAGGAAGGGCCCCTTCTTATCGCTTTTTGCATAGGAAGGGGCCCTTCCTAACACCCAACGCCGGGGATCAGGGGATGTCGCCGGTGACCCGGTAGACGACCTGCCTACCCGCGTTGACGGCGTGGTCGGCGTACCGCTCGTAGAAGCGACCGAGCAGGGCACCGTCGACGGCGGTCTCCGCCCCGTACGGCCAGTCGTCGTGCAGCAGCACCGCGAAGAGTTCCCGATGCAGGGCGTCCATCGCGTCGTCGTCCCGGTCGAGTTCGGCCGCGAGGTCGGCGTCGGGTTTGGAGAGCACCTCGGCGATCTTCTCGGCGATCCGGTCGGCGACCTCGGCCATCTCCGTGAAGACGCCGCGCAGTTCGGCCGGTACGGCCGGTGAGGGGTGCCGCCGTAGGGCGACCTTCGCCACGTGGTCGGCGAGATCGCCCATCCGCTCCAGCTCGGCGGCGACCTGGAGCGCCGTCACCACGGTACGCAGGTCGGAGGCGACCGGTGCCTGCCGGGCGAGCAGGTCGTACACCCGGTCGTCCACCTGTCGGTAGAGGCTGTCGACCTCGGCGTCCCGGGCGATCACCGCCTCGGCGGCCTCCCGATCCGCGGTCAGCAGCGCCTTGGTCGCCTTCCGCATGGCGGCCCGTACCGCCTCCGCCATGTCCACCAGCAACTGGCTGACGATCTGTAGGTCGGCCCGGAACTCGTCGCGCATCATCACATCCTGTGGTCGTCGGGGCGGCCGTCCGGGCACCCCGGCACGTGCCTGGGTGCGGGCCAACCGTAGGGCGGTGGAGCGGCCACAAGGTGAACAGTGGTGAACGCCATCGGACCGGATGGTGAACTCTCGCCGCTGCGCGTCGGCTTTGACCGGTTATGCCGGTCTGCTTGGTTAACTATGGCCATACGATCGCCACGTGCAATGGGAGATCGTCGCCGGTGTGGCGGGGGGCTTGGCGGTGGGACTCTCCGCTGGGCCGGTCCTGGTGCGTCGTTGGCGGCGGCCAACACCGCCAACATCACCGCCACCGCCAGCAGAATCGGCCGTCGGCCGCACCCCCGATGACGTACGGCCGGGGGCGGCTGGTCCTGCCGGTCAGGTACGGCCGGAAGGGGCGGACGCCGCCGGTCACGTACCGCCGGGGGTGGCTCGCCCCGCCGAGGAGGTACGGCCGGCCGAGGTCACCCTCGCCAGGCTGGGCCGCAAGACGATCGACGCGTTGCGGGTCGGTGTCGTGGTGCTCGACCAGGACGACAGCCCGATCCTGGTCAACCCGGCAGCCCGCGCGATGGGTCTGCTTCGCGCCGGCGGCGGCCCAGGTACGGTCGCCGCGCACCCGATCGTCCGTACCCTGGCCGGTCAGGTGCGTCGCACGGGCGTGCGACGCGAGATCGAGCTCGACCTGCCCCGAGGCCGCGAGGGGGCTACCCAAGACCCGCTCGGCGTGCACCTGCGGGCGATGGGGCTGGGCGGCGGCTTCGTCGCCGTCGAGGCGTCGGACGCGACCGAGTCACACCGGGTCGCCCGAGTACGTCGAGATTTCGTCGCCAACGTCAGCCATGAGCTGAAGACCCCGATCGGCGCGCTTCAACTGCTAGCCGAGGCCCTACTGAATGCCACGGAGCCGGCCGGTGCCGGCGCGGCGGTCGCACCGACCCCGTCCGAGGACATCGTGGCGGCCCGCCGATTCGCCGAACGGATCCAGCACGAGTCGACTCGACTCGGTCGGCTGGTCAACGAACTGCTCGAACTGACCCGGCTCCAGGGGGCCGAACCGCTACCCGCGCCCGACCCGGTCGCCGTCGACTGGGTGCTGGCCGAGGTGGTCGACCGGACCCGAACGGCGGCGGCAGCGCGCCGGATCGAGGTCACCGTATCCGGGCAGGCCGGCCTTACCGCGTACGGCAGTGACGCCCAGCTCGCCACAGCCGTGGCCAACCTGGTGGAGAACGCCATCGCCTACTCGGACGAGGACGCCAGCGTCGCGGTGGTGACCCGGAGTGACGGCGAGCACATCGAGATCGCCGTCACGGACCAGGGCCCCGGTATCGCCCCGGACGACGTCGAGCGGATCTTCGAACGGTTCTACCGGGCCGACCAGGCCCGCTCCCGGACAACCGGCGGTACGGGGCTCGGGCTGGCCATTGTCAAGCACATCGCGACGAATCATGGCGGTCGAGTGGAAGTATCCAGCACCCTCGGGGGAGGATCGACGTTTACCCTGCGGCTGCCGGCGCGTCCACCGGACGCCTTCCTGCCGCCAACGCCGCCTGTTGAGATCGAGACCGGTCCGGCCGAACAGAGCCAGGTCTGACAGTCAGTCGACCTGACCGTCAGACTCCGTTCGCGCCCGCTCCGGCAGAGGAAAGGAAGAACCGTTGAGCCGCGTTCTTGTGGTTGAGGATGAAGAGTCGTTCTCCGATGCCCTCTCCTACATGCTTCGCAAGGAAGGGTTCGAGGTGTCCGTCGCGGCCACCGGGCCGGAGGCGCTCACCGAGTTCGACCGGACCGGCGCAGACATCGTGCTGCTCGACCTGATGTTGCCCGAGATGTCCGGTACCGAGGTGTGTCGTGAACTTCGGCAACGGTCGCGTGTGCCGATCATCATGGTCACCGCTCGGGACAGCGAGATCGACAAGGTGGTCGGGCTGGAGATCGGCGCCGACGACTACGTCACAAAGCCGTACTCGCCCCGCGAACTGGTGGCCCGGATTCGGGCGGTACTGCGGCGGCACTCCACCGAGGCGACCGACACCGCCGCGACCCTGGCGGCCGGCCCGGTACGGATGGACGTCGAGCGGCACGTGGTGACCGTCGACGGCAGCGTCGTACAGCTTCCGCTCAAGGAGTTCGAGCTGCTGGAATTGTTGCTGCGCAACGCCGGCCGGGTGCTGACTCGGGGACAGCTCATCGACCGGGTCTGGGGGGCCGACTACGTCGGCGATACCAAGACCCTCGACGTGCACGTCAAGCGGCTGCGCTCCAAGATCGAGCCGGAGCCGTCCGCGCCACGTTTCATCGTCACCGTCCGAGGGCTGGGCTACAAGTTCGAGCCGTGAGCCGTGAGCCGTGAGCCCGGGCAGCGCGGCGGGGTTTGGGTGTTAGGAAGGGCCCCTTCCTATACAGAAAACGATAAGAAGGGGCCCTTCCTTACATCTCAGTGGTGGCGGGGTGGGGGGCTACCAGGCCCTGGCGGGCGCGTTCGGCGCAGAGGCTGGCGAGTTTGGTGTACGCCGCCGCGCCGATCAACGCCGTCAGCTCCGGACCGTACGACAGGTACATCGCCTCCGTGCCGACGTGCGCCTCCGGTGACGAGGTGCACCACCAGTCGAGGTCGTGACCGCCCGCACCCCAGCCCCGCCGGTCGAACTCGGACAGCGTAGAGACCAGCACCTTCGTGCCGTCGGGACGCTCGGTCCAGTCCTGGTCCCGGCGTACCGGCAGTTGCCAGCAGACATCCGGCTTGTATTCCAGCGGGTGTACGCCGTCGCGCAGCGCCTGGGCGTGCAGCGCGCAGCCCCCACCGCCGACGAAGTCGGCGTCGTTGAGGAACACGCACGGCCCGTCCTCACCCTGGGTGGCGGTACGTCGGGCCGGGTTCTTCCCGTCGATCGTGTCCAGCTCGGTGTAGTTGCTGAACCCGCGCCGGTAGTGCTGCCAGGTCTTCGAGGTGAGCCGCTTGGCGGCGGCCCGTACCCGCTTCTCATCGTCCGCGTCGGTGAAGAATGCGCCGTGCGAGCAGCAACCGTCGGCCGCCCGGCCCGCGATGATGCCGTGGCACGCCTTGCCGAAGACGCACGTCCACCTTGACAGCAGCCAGGTCAAATCGGCACGGATCAGGTGCTCGGCGTCGGCCGGATCGACGAACTCGATCCACTCCCGGGGAAAGTCGAGAGCCACCTCCCGGCTCCGGGGATCCCCCGGATCCTCGACGAGTACGCGGAGTTGTTTGCGGCTGGACACCAGGTCAGCGTACGCCCGAAGGGTCCTCGGAGCCCGCTGGCTGGGGTTTCGTGGCGCGCTGCGCTTCAGCTGCCCGTCATCGCCGCTTCTCCGGTTGCCGTCATCGCCACGGGTAGAGCGCGGCCGGCTGACGCTCCGGTCGCTCTGGCCGGAGGGGGTGGCTGGCTAGTCTGCTTGGCATGCGGCTGGGTGTGCTCGACGTCGGCTCCAACACGGTCCATCTGCTCGTCGTGGACGCCCAGTCGGGTGCTCATCCCTGGCCCGCACACTCCGAGAAGAGCATGCCGCGACTGGCCGAACGGATCGGGCCGGACGGTGCGTTGACCGCGGCGGGCGCGGACGCCCTGGTGACCGCGGTTGCCGAGGCGAAGGCGTCGGCGGACCGGCTGAACATCGAGGACCTGGTGGCGTTCGCCACGTCGGCGGTGCGGGACGCGACCAACTCGGCGTGGGTCCTGGACCGGGTACGTGCGGAGACCGGTGTGCAACTGCGGGTGCTCTCCGGCGCGGACGAGGCGCGGATGACGTTCCTTGCCGTGCGGCGCTGGTTTGGCTGGTCGGCCGGCCGGCTGCTGGTGCTGGACATCGGCGGCGGGTCGCTGGAGGCTGCGGCTGGCATTGACGAGGACCCCGCTGTGGCGCTGTCGTTGCCGCTCGGTGCCGGGCGGTTGACCCGGGAATGGCTCAGGCTGGAACCCGGTAAGGACGAGCCGCCGTCGGCCAAGGCCGTCGAAGAGCTTCGGGCGTACGTCGATGCGACGCTGGAGCCGAGGGTGACGGAGCTGACTCGGGTCGGCTGGGATAGGCCGGTGGCCACCTCGAAGACGTTCCGGACGTTGGCCCGGTTGGCCGGAGCGGCGCCCGCGAAGGCAAAGTTCCGGGGGCAGCAGAAACTGACCCGGCGCGATCTGCGTCAGCTGCTCGGCTTCATTCGGCACATTCCGCCCAGTCGATTGGCCGAGTTGGACGGGGTGAGCGCTGGTCGGGCTCCCCAACTGCTGGCCGGTGCGGTGGTGGCTGAGACCGTCCTGCGCCGGCTCGGCGTGGAGTCGTTGGACACCTGCCCGTGGGCGTTGCGGGAGGGCGTGATCCTGAGTCGGCTGGCGCAACTTTCCGCGCCGTGACGCGGGGTCCCGAGTTCGTGACGTCGACCCTCAGGACGCCGGATCCTCCGGTTCGTTGCGGCGACCACGGATACCCTCCGTGACCTGCGCCGGGAGGATCCCTGATCGGTAGATAGGGACCGTTTTGGGATGATCATCCCGGTGCTGCGAGCGGATCGGAGCTACCCTGATAACCGTGACTTCTCGTGTGCCCTTCGCAGATCCCGAGGCGGCCGCAGACCACCCCCGCCGCCCCCGTATCCCAGTTCTTCTCTCCAGCTCGTCGGTGTTCCCCGAACCGACGGCGGCGGCGTTCGAGATGGCCGCCACCCTCGGTTACGACGGCGTCGAGGTCATGGTGTGGACCGACAAGGTCAGCCAGGACGCGGGCGCGCTGCGTGGTCTGGCCGACCACTACGGCGTGTCGATCGGCTCGATCCATGCTCCGTGCCTGCTGGTGACCCAACGGGTGTGGAGTTCCGACCCGTGGGAGCGGCTACGTCGGTCGGCTGTGCTGGCCGAGACGCTCGGTGCCCCCACGGTCGTCGTACATCCGCCGTTCAGTTGGCAGCGGGACTATGCCCGCACCTTCGCCGACGGGCTGAATCGGCTCACCGCCCAGCACCCAGACGTACGGTTCGCGGTGGAGAACATGTTCCCGGTTCGGATGGCGGGTCGGGCGTTCGTGCCGTACCAGCCGGGCTGGGATCCGACCGACATCGGCTACGACGCGTACACCCTCGATTTGTCGCACTGCGCCGCCGCGCACACCGACGCGTTCGAGCTGGCGGACCGGATGGGGGACCGGCTGACCCACATCCACCTCGGCGATGGCACCGGCGAGGGGCGGGACGAGCACCTGGTGCCCGGCCGGGGCAACCAGCCCTGCGGTGAGCTGCTCGCATCCCTGGCCGGGCGGGGGTTCACCGGGTCGGTGGCGGTCGAGGTGGGAACCCGTCGGGCGAAGAGCCGGGCGGTCCGGGAGGCAGACCTGGCCGCAGCGCTGGAGTTCGCCCGGCAGCACCTCGACCTGCCCACGCCGGTGGCGGCCAACTGACCGCCACCGGCGGGTTACGAACCCGTACGGGCTGTCACGACAGTAGGTCGATCAGGGGTGCAGCGCGCTCAGCCGACCGGGGTCAGCGGTGGCGGCTGGATCACGGCAGCCCGCTTGCGGGCCCGATGAGCGGCCACGTGCGACCGGGTCGCGCAGCGTTCCGAGCAGAAGCGACGGCAGCAGTTCGATGAGGTGTCCAGGTAGACGTTGCCGCACCGGCCGTCGGCGCAGACCCCGAACCGGGCGCTGCCGTATTCGCACAGCCACACCGAGAGCCCCCACACCGCGCCCGCGAGGTATTCCGCGCTGACCGAGGCTCCCCGGCTGGTCACGTGCATGTGCCAGTCGCTGGAATCGTGGCCGGAGATCCGGGGCTGTACGGGAAACGCCTCCAGGAGCGTGTTCAATTCGGCCACTGCCTCGGCATCACGGCCCGAGGTGCCGTACTCGAAGACGTCTCTCAGGCGCTTTTGCGCGCGGCGGAAGATCGCCACATCCCGATCCGAGACTTCGTCCCGCATCCAGGCCTGTTCGTCGGTGAATAGGGCCTTCAGATCGTCGAGGTCGTCCAGCGGCGCGTTGACGAGGTCAACTCCGGTCCGGGCGTACGCGTCGAAGTTCACGTGTCCAACCGTAGACGACTTCCGCTGCTCTGGCTCGGTCACGTAGCCGAGGCGGAACCGGGCGTAGCCATCGGTATCCGGACATGGGGCACTGGTTGTCCGGCCTGATCCGGGAGTGCCCGGCTGACCCGCTGCCCGATTCTCGGCACCCGGTCCGCGTTACGCTCCCTGCATGCTGCGTTCGGTCATTCTTGCCGCTTCCCGGTCATCTCGGATGGAACGCCTCGTGGAAACGGCACCATATGCCCGAGATGTCGTACGCCGGTTCGTCGCCGGCACGACCAATGCCGACGCGTTGAGTGTGACCCGGACGCTGGTCGATGACGGCCTGGCGGTAAGTCTCGACTATTTGAGCGATGACACGGTCAACCCCGAACAGGCTGCCGCCACCCGGGACGAATATCTTGCCCTGCTGGCCGCCCTCGCCACTGCCGGGCAGACACCAGCGGCCGAGGTCAGCGTGAAACTGTCCGCCCTCGGGCAGGGGATCGACGAGCAGTTGGCCTATGAACATGCCAAGGCGATCTGTGCGGCGGCCGCCGAGGCGGGTACCACGGTCACCCTCGACATGGAGGACCACACCACCATCGACTCGACGTTGGACACCCTGGTCAGGCTGCGGCACGACTATCCGTCGACCGGGGTGGCCCTGCAGGCGTACCTGCGGCGTACCGAGTCCGACTGCCGGGAACTGGCCACCGCCGGCTCCCGGGTACGGCTGTGCAAGGGCGCCTACCGGGAGCCCGAGTCGGTGGCGTACCAGTCGATGCGGGACGTGAACAAGTCCTACGTACGGTGCATGAACATTCTGATGTCCGGCCCGGGCTACCCGATGGTGGCCACCCACGATCCCCGCCTGATCGCCATCGGCGAGGACCGGGCCCGCTGGTTCGACCGGGGGCCGGACGAGTTCGAGTTCCAGATGCTCTACGGCATCCGCCCCGATGAGCAGGCCCGGCTGGCGGCCGAGGGCTACGCGGTCCGGCTCTACCTGCCGTACGGAACCGACTGGTACGGCTATCTGATGCGTCGGATCGCCGAGCGGCCCAGCAACCTCGTGTTCTTCGCCCGCGCCCTGACCACGAGGGGTTAGCGCCACGAGGGGCTAGCAGCACGAGGGGCTAGCAGCACGAGGGGCTAGCAGCACGAAGGGGCAGTGCCGCTCGGCGTGGGGAGTCACCCCCAGGATCCGACGTGGGACTCAGGGTAGTGGCCGTACCCGGGTGTTCTGGAAGGACGTGAACAACCACTTCCCGTGCTGCTTGACCGCGATGTTGGTGTTGATGGACAGCGCCTCCTCCGTGCAGGTCACGTCGCCGGGCCAGAGCACGCAACCGGTACGGACGATGACGGCCAGGTCCGGCTGCGGGAAACGGACCTGTTCGGTGACGGTGGTGAGTCGGGTGCCCTGTAGGTAGCTGTCGAAGTAGCGCTGCATGCCGGTGGCGATGCCGTTTCTCGTCCGTAGGTGGTCCCCGCTGAACGTGACCACGTCGGCGTCCAGGGTGTGGATCGCGGCGTACGCCGTGCCGTCGCCGCGCGCCCAGGCGTCCTCCTGCTGGTCGCGGAGCTGGCGCAGCGCGGCCAGGTCACGATCGTGACCCGCCGCCGACTCGGCGACGGTGGAGTCGGCCGTCGTGGTGTCTGACGTCGTGGCGGTTGCCGGTGTTGCGCTGCCCGTGATGGCAAGGCCGATGGCGGCCACCAGGCCGACGGCGGCGAACAGACTCCCCAGCCCGGTACGGCGTACGTGTGCGTTTTTCATCGCATCCTCCGAGGTCTCGACGGGTTCCGGTACGGGGACACGGTATGGAGGGAAATCGCTGGGTGGCGTCGCTCGGAGGGGGGATCTCGGCGTACCTCCGGGGCAGTACCTCGATCGCGACTATCCGCTGCTATCAGTAACTTTTCCGCATTTTTGGGCACTAGAAGGATGAAACTCGTACGATAAGGGCGTGCGATACGTTCCGTCACTCCGGATCCTCGCCACGACCCGGCCCCGGATGTCCGCCCTTCTCGTGGCCGGGATCGTCCTGATCGGCTTCGTGACCACCCTCGTCGCCGATGATGACAAGCTGCCCGTCACGCTGACCGGCGCAACCCGGGGAACGGTCGCCGAGATGATCGACGTGCCGGGGAACGTGACGGCGCGCGCCTCGGCCACGCTCACCGCTCCCGCCGACGGCACCCTGAGCGCCTTGCGGGTCCGCGCCGGGGATACCGTCCGGGCCGGCCAGGTCCTTGCCGTGATCGACTCGCCGGTCGCTCGAAAGCGTCTCGACCAGGCCCGGCAGGCGCTCGCCGACGCGAAGCGGGCGAGCCGAGGGCTGCGGAACAGCGGTGACCTTCCCCGCCGGCACGCAAAAACCGACAAGGCGGCGGCAACGGCCTTCGCGGATGCCCGGCGGGCAATCGACGAGATTTCCGACCCGCAGGTACGGGCTGCCCTGCTGGCCCAGGTGACCGCCGCGCATCGGCAGTACGAGGTGGCGGTCCGCGCCGCCGACGATGCGGTCCGGGCGGTCCAACGCGGCGTCGCCGGCGTGAACTCGGCGGTCGGCGCACTCGCCGCCGCCCAACGGGTGCAGGCCCAACAGGCGTACGACCTGACGAAAGTCACCGTGGACGCCTTGACGCTGCGGGCACCGATCGACGGTGTGGTCCAGGTCGGCGGCGGCGCGGCACCCAGTGCCCCCACCGACGGGCTTGCCAGCCTGCTGCGCTCGGCCGGGGCGCTGGCCGGCGCGGCGGGGCCGTTGGCCGGGAGCGGGATCGATGGAGCCGTCACGGCCGAGGGCAGGGCGGTCGGCGGTGACGGGATGGTCGGCGGGGGCGCGACGGTTCAGGTGGGGGAGCGGGTCAGTGCCGGTACCGCCGTCGTGACCGTGGTCGACGTCTCGGAACTGGGCCTGATGGCCGAGATCGACGAGACCGACGTGCTTTCGATAGCGCCGGGAATGGCGGCCATGGCGGAACTGGACGCGGTGCCCGGGGCGACCTACCCGGCTCAGGTGCGTTCGGTGGACCTGCTGCCGAGCACGTCCGCGCGGGGCGGGGTCGCCTACCGGGTACGCCTCTCGCTCGCCGCCGGTCAGCTCACGACCGGTCAATCTGCGGCCGGTCAGCCTGCGGCCGGTCAGCCTGCGGCCGGTCAGCCTGCGGCCGGTCAGCCTGCGGCCGGTCAGCCTGCCAATGCGAGCGATGCGCCCATCCCGCGCCCCGGCATGAGCGCACTGATCCACCTGCGGGTCCGGGAGGCGGCCGACGTGGTGACCGTACCGTCGGCTGCCGTCCGGTCGGTCGCCGGCCGGGACGTGGTGTGGGTGGCCCGCGCCGGCCGGGCCGAGCAGGTACCCGTGACGCTCGGGGTGCAGGGCGAGGAGCTGGTGCAGATCGTCGACGGTGTGCAGCCGGGCGACCAGGTGGTGGTACGCGGTGGCGACCGCGTCCGTATCGGGCAGCAGTTGCCGTGACCGGCTGCGGAGCCGCTGCCGGACGACCCGGTCCGGGCCGTCGACGTCACGTGATGAGCCCCTCGGCGGCGGTCGAGGCGGTGGGGCTCACCCGGACGTACCGCGCGGATGGTCTCTCCGTGGCCGCGCTGCGCGGCGTGTCGCTGACCATCGGCCGGGGGGACTACGTCGCGATCGTCGGCCCGTCCGGTTCCGGAAAGTCGACCCTGATGCACCTGCTGGGCGGCCTGGACCGGCCCAGCGAAGGACGACTCGTGATCGACGGCCGGGACGTCGCCACCCTGACCACCGCGGAGCTGGCGACGCTGCGCAACGAGACCATCGGGTTCGTCTTCCAGCAGTTCCACCTGCTGCCCCGTACGTCGTCGGTGGAGAACGTGGCGTTGCCGCTGGTCTACCGAGGCGTGGGGGCCCGCCACCGCCGGGCGTTGGCGGCGGCGATGCTCGACCGGGTCGGGCTCGGTCATCGGCTCGACCACTGGCCCAACCAGCTCTCCGGCGGCGAGCAGCAGCGGGTGGCCATCGCCCGGGCGCTGGTCACCGAGCCGGCGTTGCTGCTCGCCGACGAGCCGACCGGCAACCTGGACAGCGAGACCGGGCGGGCGGTGCTGGCGCTGCTCGAAGAGCTCAACGCCACCTCGGGCGTGGCCGTGGTGCTGGTGACCCACGATCAGGAGGTGGCGGCCCGGGCCCGCCGGCAGATCGCCATGCGGGACGGGGTGATCACGCCGGAGGAGCCGGTGGTGACGGGGGCCCGACCGGGACCTGAGATAGTTGACGTCGCTCCCAGCGCGGAGCCCCGGTTCGCGTCCGGAAGCGGCCCGGGGCACCCGTCCGGTGGCTCCGGTGGCGCCGCCGGAGCCACCGGACGCCTTCCGCGTCAGCCGGTCGAACCGCCCCCGGACCTAGGGTGAGATTCACCGAGGCCGGGCGGGTGGCCCGGGATGCGTTACGCGCTAACCGGCTCCGTAGCGGACTCACCATGTTCGGTGTGGTCATCGGGGTGGCCGCCGTGGTGGTGCTGGTGGCGATCGGCAGCGGCACCCGGCGTGAGGTGGAGCGGCAGGTCGAGGGACTCGGCTCCAATCTGCTGGTGGTGGTGCCCGGCCGACTCGACTTCGGTTCGGCTCCTGCGGCGTCCCGGCTCTCGCTGGCGGACGCGGACGCGGTCTCCCGGGTGGTGGGGGATCCGGCGCGGGTCGCGGTGACGGTGACCTCCGGCGAGACGGTACGCGTCGGCACCCGCTCGGCCTTCGGCACGGTGCAGGGGGTCCTGGAGACCACCCCCAGCGTCTTCGTTCGGGACGTGGCCCAGGGGGCGTACCTGTCGACGTCCGACGTGGCGGCCGCCCGGCGGGTGGTGGTGCTCGGCGCGACGGTGGCGCGTACGTTGTTTGGCGACCGGGATCCGGTCGGGCAACGGGTCACCCTGGCCGGGGCCCGGTTTCGGGTGGTCGGGGTGTTCGCCCCGATGGGCCGCAGCCTCGGGGTGGACCGAGACGGCGAGGTGCACATCCCGGTGACCGCCGCACACCGGCTGTATGGCACGCAACGGATCGATGGGATCGCGGTACGGGCACCGGACCGGGAAGGGATCTCGGAACTGGGCGACCGGATCGTCGACGAGTTGTCCCGACGGCATCCGGACACCGATTTCAGCGCGGTCTCCCAGGACCAGGTGCTCGGGGTGTTGAGCAACATCCTCGGGATGTTGACCGGGGTGCTGGCCGCCATCGCCGGCATCTCGCTCTTCGTCGGTGGGGTGGGTGTCTCCAACGTCATGTTGATGTCGGTGCGGGAACGCACCCGGGAGATCGGCCTGCGTAAGGCGGTGGGTGCGCGGTCCCGGGACGTGGGTAAGCAGTTCTTGATCGAGGCGGTGCTGTTGACCAGCCTCGGTGGGGTGACCGGGATGATTCTCGGGGTGGCGGCGGCGTGGCTGCTGGCGGCGGTCTCGCCGGTTCCGGTGGCGGTCACCTGGTGGTCGTTGGCGCTGGCCTTTGGTGTGGCCACGATCGTGGGCATCGTCTTCGGGGTGGTGCCGGCGCGACGGGCCGCCCGGCTGGACCCGGTGGTCGCGTTGCGTACCGATTGAGTTTTCTCGACCTTGCCATCCGCTATTTCGGCAAAAGCGAAGGATCATCGGGTCGATCTGCGTGTGCGATCATCCAGATAATGATCGACTGTACGAAGGGATCGCGCCGGTAACATCGGCCCCGCTACCGTACTGGTAACACGCGCGTTGACCGGCGCGGTGCGGATGCATCCCGCCGTGCGGCACGCGCCGGGGATGGGATTGGTTGGTGAGCCATGGCAGGATCACCACAGGCCGACGGCCGGCTGTCGGAGGTCAGGTTCCTGACTGTCGCCGAGGTGGCGACGCTGATGCGGGTGTCGAAGATGACCGTCTACCGCCTGGTGCACTCGGGTGAACTCACCGCGGTACGGGTCGGGCGGTCATTCCGGGTGCCCGAGCACGTCGTACACGAATATCTGCGGGGTGCGTTTCAGGAGTCCGCCTGATCCGCTCGGCTGACCATCGGAACAGGCCCATCCGAATACTCGGTGGGACTCGAAGTCTGGCATGACAGCTGTCCATGGCACCCGCGTTGGGCCGGCACATTGGCTCGGGCTACCCTGGACCGCGACCGTTTTCCCACTCAGGTGCGTCCGACACCGGCAGGCGAATCCGGTCCGTTGTCCAGATCGGTTACCGGCGCCACCTTCGGGGTAGGTTCCGGTCCGACCCGCAGGTTTTGCATCGAAAGGCTGTCGTATGGGCTCGGTGGTCAAGAAGCGCCGCAAGCGCATGGCTAAGAAGAAGCACCGCAAGCTGCTGCGCAAGACCCGCGTCCAGCGTCGCCGTCTCGGCAAGTAGTCCCCGGCCGGGCTCCGGCCCGGACCCGTGGGTGCTACCGGGATGCGGGCCAGTGCTCCGCCCTTCAGCTTCAGGGCGGCGGGGGCGAAGGCCCGCGCGGGAAGGGTCGTCAAGGCCCGCGCCGTGCCCCTGACCGGGGGTAACGTCGCGTCGGGATCAGGTGACAACCAAGCCAGATCCCGACGCACCACCGTCGCCGCAGGGCTTGCGGAGACGAAAAACGCCTGTGGAGCGGACGTAAGACCGGGGGCAACCTTTCGGCAGACTGCGGTGAAGCAGGAACCCACCCGGGCGTTGCGCGTTTCCGTGCGCAGTGCGGAGGGAATCCTCGCCATTCATGGCGATGGA
The DNA here is from genome assembly GCF_053590565.1 of Micromonospora sp. NPDC003197. NCBI lineage: Bacteria > Bacillati > Actinomycetota > Actinomycetes > Micromonosporales > Micromonosporaceae > Micromonospora > Micromonospora sp. NPDC003197. The sequence goes on from NZ_JBSFTE010000002.1 coordinate 49,087, forward strand.
GGAAGTCAATTGCCATCTGTCGACCCTCGGAGGCCAGGTGAGGCCCAAGTGCTGAGGTCGCGACGGTCCCGGGCCGGGCCGCGCCCTCCGTCGAGGGGTCTGAGATGACCCCCGGTAGTGCCTCTGGCGCTCCGGGGGTTGTCGTGGTGACCGGGGTCAGTCGCTACCTCGGTGCGAATGTGGCGGCCCGCCTCGCTGCCGATCCTCGGATCCGGCGCGTCGTTGGGCTGGATGCCGCCGATCCGCCCGCCGAACTGGCGGGCCTGCTGGATGGCGTCGAGCGGGTACGCGCCGACACCGAGCTGGCCGGCACGGTGATCGACGACCTCGCCGCCGACTCGGTGGTGCACCTCTCCCTGGTTACCGCCCTCGACCAGCGGTCTGGCGGCCGGGCGGCGATGAAGGAACAGAACGTCATCGGCACCATGCAGGTGCTGGCCGCCTGTCAGCGGGCACCCCGGCTACGCAAGCTGGTGATGCGCTCCTCCACGGCGGCGTACGGCGCGTCGTTCCGCGATCCCGCCATATTCACCGAGGACACCGAGCCGCGTGAGGTGCCCCGAGGCGGATTCGCCCGGGACATTCTCGACATCGAGGGCTACGTGCGGGGCTTCCGACGGCGTCGCCCGGACGTCACCGCGACGGTGCTCCGCTTCGCGCCCTTCATCGGGTCGACGGCCAACACCACGTTGACCCGCTACTTCAAGCAACCGGTCGTGCCGACCGTGCTGGGCCGGGATCCCCGGCTCCAGTTCCTGCACATCGACGACGCCCTCGAGGTGGTGCACCGGTCGGTGGTCGAGGACCACCCGGGCACCTACAACGTGGCCGGTCCCGGCGTACTGACGCTCTCCCAGGCGATCCGACGTGCCGGTCGGGTGGCGGTGCCCGTACTGGAACTCGGTCTTTCCGGGGCCGCCGGTCTGGCCCGGGCGCTCAACGTGGGTCAGTACGGGCTCGACCAGGTCGATCTGTTCGTGCACGGCCGGGTCGTCGACACCACCCGCCTCACCAACGAATACGGCTTCACCCCACGATCCACCGCTGTGGCGTTCGACGACTTCATCAAGGGCCACAGCGGCGGTACGGTGCTCACCGCCGAGCACCTCGCCAACGCCGAAGCGTTGATCCGCGAGGGCATCCGGCAGGTGCGAGCCGTGGCCAGGAGCGACGATGACTGACGACGTCGATCCGCCGCCGATCGGTCCGGTGGTGGCCGACCAGCCTGGCGACATCTGGGACCGGCGGGTGGCCTCGGCGCTGGCGTTCGTGCGGCGGCGGCTCTCCGGCGACTACGAGGTCGACGAGTTCGGCTTCGACCCGGAGATGACCGAGAAGGTCTTCCACCCGATACTGCGCCAGTTCTACCGCGACTGGTTCCGTACCGAGGTCATCGGGGTGGAGAATCTGCCGGCGGAGGGCGCGGGCCTGGTGGTGGGTAACCATTCCGGCACCGTCGCGCTGGACGCGCTGATCCTGTCGGCGGTGCTGCACGATGCGCACCCCGCCCATCGCTACCTTCGGCTGCTCGGCGCGGACCTGGTCTTCCGGTTGCCGGTGGTCTCCGAGTTGGCCCGTAAGACGGGCGGCACGATGGCCTGCAGCCCGGATGCGGAGCGGCTGCTGCATCGGGGTGAGCTGGTCGGGGTCTTCCCGGAGGGGTTCAAGGGGGTCGGCAAGCTCTACGCCGACCGCTACAAGCTGCAACGCTTCGGCCGGGGCGGGTTCGTCTCTGCCGCGCTGCGCACCGGTACCCCGATCATCCCGGTGGCGATCGTCGGCGGCGAGGAGATCTATCCGATGCTCGCCGACATCAAGCCCCTGGCCCGCCTGCTCAAACTGCCCTACTTCCCGGTGACTCCGACGTTCCCGTGGCTCGGGCCACTCGGGATGGTGCCGCTGCCGAGCAAGTGGCTGATCGAGTTCTGCCCGCCGATTCCCACCGCCGATCTGATGGACTCCGCCGACGATCCGATGGTCGTGTTCAACCTGGCCGACCAGGTGCGGGAGACCATCCAGCAGACACTGCACCGGCTGTTGGAGCGCCGTCCCGACGCGTTCGGCCCGTGATCAAGCCCTATTGACCGGGCTGGTCCAACCCGAGCATGCGGACCAGGTCGTGCAGGCATTCCTCGAAGACCGGTTCCAGGTCCGAGTAGGCGAAGTCCAGTTGGTGTAGGACCTCCATACACAGCAGGCCGTACAGCCTGATCCAACAGGTCAGGAAGACGTGCGCCGCCTCGGGAGGTAGTTGGTCGCCGATGCTGCTCGAATAGTTGATCAGCTGCTCGCGGAGCGAGGGCGGCAGGCTGTCCAGGTCGGGCACCGGGAAGCGACGGGTCTGCCAGAGTTTGACCGTCAGGTCCAGCAGGACCTGCTCGAACCGCCGCGCGGCCTGGTGGCGTACCGACTCCCGCTGCCTGTCGGGTGGAGCTATCGGACTGGCGAAGATCCAACCGAACTCGGCGGGGTGTGCCACTGCCCAGGTGCGCATGGTGCGACAGGCGGCAACTAGCTGGTCGCCGATCGACGTGTCGCCGTGCGCGTCGCGGGCGGTCTCCATGGTGGCTGCCAGCTCGTGGAAGAAGTCGGCGGTCACCGCGCCGACCAGTTCCTCGTGGCTGCCGTAGTAGTGGTACAGGGCCGGACCGCTCATGCCCATCTCCCGGGCGACCGCGTTGATCGTCACCGCTGCCGACCCCTGCGTGACCAGCAGCTTGCGCGCACATGCGTTGATCTCGCGCAGCGTCGCCTGCCGTTGCCTGTCCCGCCTGGTGCTAGTGCCCTGGGGCATCCGCTCACCCTCCTCGGCTCGATCGTGCCGTTGACATCTTAGAGTAGCTATGTTTACTTAGAGCCTCTAAGGAAATCTAGAGGCATTAGGAGCATGCTTCATGGAAACGTGGTGGTGGATCGTTTTCCCTGCCCTTTTGTTGGTCGCCGCCGTGTGGTGGCGTTTCTCTCACGCCGCTTACGTCCGGCGCGGCCTGCGGGGGCCCTACGGCACGCAGCGGGGGGCGTGACGTGGCAGCATCCAGGCGCAACCCGTTGTCGGCCGTCTTCGGCAAGTACGCGATGGACGCGACCATCACCGTCGCCGAGCCCGTCACCCCGGCGATCCAGCGCATCCGCCTGGAGACCGGTCGGCCCATCGCGTTCCGATACGCCCCGGGCCAGCACGTCAGGGTCGAGCTGAAGGACCCGCTGTCGGTTGCGGGGATACTGCGCCCCGGCGAGACGCTACGGACCTACACGATCTGGGAATTCGACGCGGTAACCGGCGTCATCGAGCTGCGGATCCACCTCTACGACGGGGACGGCATCGGGTTGCGGTGGGCACGGGCGGCCCGCGCCGGTGACCGGGTGACCTTCTGGTGGGCGCAGGGCGACTTCTTTGTACGAGAGGCGGCCCACCACGTGTTCGTCGGCGAGGAGACGGCCAGTGCCGCCTTCGGTCCGATGATCCGGCAACTAGGACCAGTTGCGCGGGTGTGTGGGGCCCTGGAGAGCGAGACGCCCGAACACGATCTACCCATGCCGGGGTCACATCCCCTGCGCCGCGTCCATCGGCGTGGGGCGTCGGCCGCGTCCTCCCAGGTCCTCCTCGCCGCCGTCGCCGAACTGGACCTGCCGGACGAACCCGGCGCGGCCTACGTGGCCGGCGAGGCCCGAACCTGCCAGATGGTGCGTGACTTCCTCGTCCGCGAACGCGGCTGGCTGCGTACGGCAATCAAGGTGAAGCCGTTCTGGGCACCCGGCAAGCGCGGCCTGCACTGACCCACGTCGCAGACATCCTCCGAAAGGAACGATTCCCATGGTCAAGGCCCGCGTTGTGATCGCCCTCGTCGGAGTGGTCACGACGGTCAGCGCCGTGCTCGCGGACCTGGTGGTCCCCGACCTCGCGGCGCAACACGCCTTCAACGAAGGCTGGCCGCCGCACGCGAAGTTCCACGACGCCCAGTACATGGTGATGACCGTGCTGCTTGGCGTCATCGGGCTCACGCTCGCCCTGCGCCGGAGCCCTCACCAGCGGCCACGGCTGATGATCGCCGCCGCCATCCTCGCCACCCCATGGCTCGGGATGATTGGCGCACTCCTGTTTCCCGACACCGCCGCCTACGACCCGGAGTTCGCCGACCAGACCATCTTCGTCCTCGGAGTGCACGGTCAGATCTTCATGGCGATCGTTCTCCTCCTTGCGCTACTCGCGGCAGCGGCGATGGCTCTTCGCCAGCGGGGGCAGACCAGCGGGCGCTCGTAGGGAGCCGGGATCGATCAGCTCAACGTGCGCAGGTCCAGGGTGTGCCAGGCGACAGTCTCGTTGTTGCCGGTCGACCACCAGAGCACCCCACCCCGGCAGAACACCGTGCCGACCCCCTCGGCCACCACCACGGTCTGGTTACGCCGCAGGTCGTACAGGAGTAGTTGTTGGGTGTTGGTGACTGTCCGCTGCACGTCGGAGAGGGAGAGCACCTCGAACCGGTCCAGCACCGCGACGTCGATCACCGAGGCGGTCGCGGCTCCGTCGGCGATCTGCCGCCGAGCTCGGCCGTCCGGGCGCATGAGGTCGATCCGGGACGGCCCGTCGTCCCCGAGTACGAGCACCCGACACCAGGTGGGGCTACAACTGACCAGCTCGGCACCGGCGTCGACGTCGACCACCTCGCGGGCGTCGAGGTTGCGTAGCCGGATCGGGCCACTGGCCCCGCCGCCCGCGGTGACCAGCCACGGCCAGGCCGACATCGCCCAGGCACCCGGTTCCCGGCGTACCTGGACCGGGCCGCCGGTCAGCGCCACCGAACGCACCTCGGTCACCGGCTCCGCTCCGGCGGTCACCGCTGCCGGCGACGCCTCGGGGGGTGCCGCCGCCCAGTAGAGCCGGTCTTCGTGGATCACCATGTCGTACTGCGAGTTGAAGAACAGCACCTCACCGGTGTCGCGGGTGAGCCGCTGGGCTGGGCGGTCAGCGGCCAGGTCGACTGTCCACATCTCGGTCCGGGTCCGGCCGTCCTCGGTCGAGGTGGACTCCGCCCAGGCGAGCCGGCTGCCGGTGACGGCCAGGGCGCTGAACTGGGGCGTACCGGTGAGGGGGAGTCGGCGCAGCTCGCGCAGCGCGCCGTCGGCGGCCCGTACCACCAGGCGCAGGTGGGTGCCGCCGGGATTGGGGGCGGTGCCGACCGAGGTGCGCGCGTCGAGGAAGAGGGCCGGGCTGTACGCCGGCCCGTCCACCAGCCCCACCGGGAAGTCCGCCCGTTGGGCGTCCGGCCAGACCTCGCCGACGCTGGTCGGTTGGGTCTGCTCGGTCGATTCGGGCGTGGCCCGGGGCAGCGCGAGGAGGGCGACCGAGGCGGCCAGGGCAGCCCCGAGCGCCACCAGGCGGCCGAACCGGCGTCGCTGCTCGGGGCGGTCTGGCGCGGGTTGTCCTGGCGCGGAACGGCCTAGATCAGGGCGGCCTAGAGCAGAGCGGCCCGGCTTGCTGACCGTCACCGGATGCGTCGCCGACGACGTACCGCCAGGGCCGTGGTCACCACGCCGGCCAGCAACCCGACGGCGGCCGTCGACGGTACGGCGATTCGGGCGGCCCGCCGGCCGGTACGGAAGTCGCGCACCGCCCAGCCCCGCAGCCGGGCCTCTCGGCGCAGGGCAGCGTCCGGGTTGACCGCGACGGCCCGACCGACGGCCGACAGCATCGGCAGGTCGTTGGCGGAGTCGCTGTAGGCGGCGCAGCGGTCGAGGTCGAGCCCTTCCACCTCGGCGAGCTGGGCGACCGCATCGGCCTTGGCGGGACCGTGCATCAGGTCCCCGACCAGCCGACCGGTGTAGGCGCCGTCGCGGATCTCGGCGACCGTCCCGATCGCGCCGGTCAATCCGAGTCGTGCCGCGATGATCCGCCCGATCTCGACCGGTGCGGCGGTGACCAGCCACACCCGCTCACCCGCATCGAGGTGTGCCTGGGCCAGTGCCCGGGTGCCCGGCCAGATTCGGGGGGCCATCAGCTCGTCGAAGATCTCCGAGGTGAGTCGTTCGATGTCCTCGACCCGCCAGCCTTCCACGAAGGCGAGCGCGGCCTCCTTGGCGTGTGACATGTCGCCGACGTGTTCGGTGGCGAGCAGCCGGAAGCGCAGTTGCTGCCAGGCGAACCGGGCCAGGTCGCTGCTGGTGAAGTACTTGCGGGCGGCCAGGCCACGGGCGAACCAGTAGATGGAGGCGCCCTGCATCATCGTGTTGTCGACGTCGAAGAAGGCAGCGGCGCTGTCGTCCGGTGGTGCGGCTGGTGCGCTTGCCAGCCCGGTATCGGCCCAGCCGGCGGTGTGACCCTCCGCGTCCGTACTGACGGTCACCTTTCGGGTACGGGCCAACGCGCGGACCTCCCTCCACTCGATGAACGCGACGCGTCTCCAGCGAGGGTAGCCGGCCCTGAGGTGCGGTACGCAGGTTGCCGGAGAGCCGGTGGAGGTGAGAGTGGTGGAGGTGCGAGCGGTGGAGTCAAGACCGAGACGGTCAGACCGCTGGGCGAACCTGTTGGGCCGGTCGGTCAGTCGGCCGGCCGGCTGATGATGGGGCCGGTGAGCTTGCTCGGATCGGTCACCACCGGTGGTGGGGTGGTTCCCGGCAGGGTGCGCGACCCGCTCGGCACGTCGGTTACCTGGGAGCCAGGCTGCGGCGAGTGCTGAGTACGGCTACCGGGCCGGGATTCCTCGCTGGAGCCTGCGGGCTGCCCGTTCTGCAACCCTCTGCCGGTTGGGCAACCCGCCGGCACCGGCCCGAGGTCGTCGCTACGCATTGCGGTGACGGAGGCGCAGCGCAGCGCCGTACGCAGGTTGTCGGTCCGCTTCTCGATCGATTCGAGCAGGGTGAGCGACGTGCCGGCGCGGTGGCGCTCGGTGGCGTTCGTCGACTCGTCGAGCAACCGCGACACCTGGCTGCGCTGGCCGGTCAGGAAACTGCCGATGGCGTCGAGGGCTGCCTCGTCCCGGTGCTGAAGCGCCGAGGTGGCGAGCAGTTTGACGCCCTGTCGGGTGTGGGTGTCCATGTCGTCGAGCGCGGCGGTGAAGTCGTCGGGGTTTTTACCCCGTACCGCCTCGGCCTCGGTGAGCCTGGTCCGGGCGAAGTCGAGGAAGAGTTGTCCCCGGCTGAGGTCGGAGTTGGTCAGGGCAAGCTGGGCCCGTTCGGTGGAGCGTTTGACCGCGTAGAGCGGGTCGCCGGGAACGGCGCTGGCCGCCGCCATGCCGGACAACGCGATGGCCCCCACGGCCGCCCCGATCGTGAAGGCACCTCGGGCCCGGGACTGGCGGTTGCCCAGGGCCGGCCGGAGTAGTTCTTGGGCGGGCTGTCGGACTGGCCGGGACGGTTCGGGCGCTGCCGCTACCACCGGCTCGGTGCTGTCGGTGACACCGATCCCGTCCCGTTCGGCGGTGGCGATCAACATCGCCCGCAGCCCGGTACGGAAGTCGGGGTGCGCCTCGACCGGCGGCGCGGCGGATATCTGGTGGCTGAGCGCCACCAATCCGGCGAGTTCCTGGTCGAGGTGGGAACGGACATGGTGGCGACGGCCGCCGTTGGCTTCGTCGAGAAGTTGCGCGAAGCGCTCGGCGCGCCGGCGGTAGAAGACGGTAGTAGTCACCGCCGGCACCTCCTCTCGCTGGTCACGGCCAAGCGGCCGGCGTTTGCCGGCGGCGGATGGGCGGCTCGACCTCCGACCGCGACAGTCGTTGCCGGATGAGCTGCCCGGCTCGCCGGGCCCGGAGGGATGCCGAGGCAATCACCGGTCGCACCGAGAGAAACGGTTAAGGGGGTCAACTGGTTACGGTACGGCAGGCCGCGAAAACTTGAACCATTCGGGTCTTGCCAGACGGCCTACGAGGTTCTCCTGCTCATCCGTCCGGCTGCCGGTCAGCTGTGCCTGCTTATCCGTCTGACGACGGTCTCGCTCTACCTGCTCATCCGTCTGACGATGGTCTGGCTATGCCTTGAAGCCGTCGGGCAGCAGCCGGGCCAGGGCGCGGACAGCGCGATACTGCAGCGCCTTGATCGCGCCCTCGTTCTTGCCCATCGCCCGTGCTGTCTCCGCCACCGAGAAGCCCTGGAGGAACCGGAGCACGATGCACTCCTGTTGCTCGGCGTTCAGTTGCTTGACTGCGGTGAGCAGGGCGACGTTGGTGATGTGCTCGACGACCGCCGCCTCGGGACTGCCTTCCGGACCCCGGTCCTCACGGTCGGCGTCGAGTACGTCCCCGGTGGTGACCTCCAGCCGGTAGCGCCCGGACTTGAAGTGGTCGGCGACGAGGTTTCGGGCGATGGTGACGAGCCACGCGCCGAGGTCTCGGCCCTGCCAGGTGAAGCTACCGATCCGTTTCAGGGCCCGCAGGAAGGTGTCCGAGGTCAGGTCCTCGGCCAGTTGTCGGTTGCCGACCCGGAAGTAGACGAACCGGAAGACGGTGTCGACGTAGCGGTCGTAGATCAGCCCAAACGCTTCCGACTCGCCTGCCTGGGCTCGTTCGACCAGTGTCCACACCTCGGTTGCCGGATCCGACGGGTCGGGCCGGCTCGGGTAGCCGGTCGGCGACCGGTCGGGGCTGGGCGAACTGGGGGCGGGGGCGACCACCGGCAGGATGGCGGTCTCGGTGTTGGCGGCATCCGGCGGGTTCAGCGTGGTCGGCGGCTCGGTGGCGGCTGGCCGGCTCGCGTCGGCTGGTGGGCTCTGCCCCGGGCCAGGCTGCTGGGCCGGCATGGTGGGGCGGGCCGGCACGGCCACCCGGCCGCCGGTTGACTTGCCGTTGCCGTCGGGTGGCGCCGGCCGGGCACCCGTCTCGTTGGTGTGCGGGCGGGTACCGGTCTCGCTGGAATGCGGGTGGGCGCCGGTTTCGTTGGTGTGTGGCCGGCTGCGAGTGTGCCGGTCGCCACCCACTCCGCGTACGGCGACGCTCAGCATGTCGTCCATCGACGACCGGAGCAGCGTCAGCCCGTTCGTGAACGCGACTTGGACGTCCGGTAGGTCGCGATCGGTTGATTCGTCGTAGCCGTAAACAGTCACTGGCCCTCCCCAACCCACATCTGCGCCGGCTGGTCCGCCCCTTGGGACCCAGCGGCGGTAACGGCCCGTGAGTCCAGCCGGGCATGGCCGGCCACGGCTCGGGCGGGGTGCGCCGTTGGACGGCACACACCCTTGAGGTGCTGGTGCAGTGCGCTGACAGGCACTGGCGGCCTCCTCGGGCTGAGGGGTGTCGACTCACAGCAAAAGGGGTGAGCCGACCCGAGTGATGATAGGGCCAACGTCACCCATGCGTGGCGAGTCCATTACAGAGAGCCAAAGTATTTCCCAGATCTGCCCAACCGGGTCGCACAGGTTGTGCGCTGTCGGGGACCCGACAGTCGTTAGGTGATGGTTCTCAAGCAGGGAGAATGCCGCTGACACGCCGAAGTGCGACACGGGCTTGGCGTGTCGTCAATGAGCGTGCTATGGGGCGCTATAAATGGATCGTGTCCATGGTGGGCGTGCGGCGGTCTCAGCCGGCACCACCGGGCAAAAGGTCCTACCTTCGTCCGGACTCGACCGTGGTCCACGGTCGCGCCGAGGATGATCGTGGAAGCTGGACCGAGGCGAGCCCCACGGGGTGAGTCCCGTGCACGGTACCGTGGAAGTTGCGCGGAAGTCGAGGATTCTCGCGGATGGCGGTGCCAGCGTAGGCGGGACCATGCTCACTGTGCCAGACTCAGCGATCGTGCAGGACCACACCAGCACCCCCACCCCCGGTGCCGTCCCGCCCACTACGACCCTGGCGGATCGGGTGCGTCATGCCGCAGCTACCCGCCCCACCCAACCAGCACTGATCTGGCAGGGGCGGTCGATCACGTGGGCCGAGTTGGACGACAGAATCGCCCAGGCCGCCGCCGGCCTGCTGGAACTGGCAGGTCCGGCTGTCGCCGGTCAGTTGGACCCAGCACGTCCGGCTGTCGCCGGTCAGTTGGACCCAGCACGTCCGGCTGTCGCTGGTCAGCTGGACCCGGCACGCCCGGGCAGCGTCGACCATTCGCCCCGGATCGCCATCGCCCTGCCGAACACCCCCGACTTCGTGGTCGCGTACCTGGCGACCCTGCGGGCCGGCCTGGTCGCCGTACCGGTGGATCCGGAGTCCACGGCGCGCGAGTTGCGGCACGTGCTCGCCGATTCCGAAGCGGCGCTGCTCATCGGCACCGAACGGATTCGCGAACTGGTCGCCGGTCTCGTCGACGAGCTGCCGACACTGCTTGCCGTACCCGATGCGGTGCCGACCAGGCCCGGCGGCCGGCCGGCGCCGGACTCCCAGTCCGGTGGCGACAACCTGGCGGTGCTGCTCTACACCTCCGGCACCGAGGGACAGCCGAAGGGTGCGATGCTGTCGCATCGGGCACTACTGGCCAACCACGAACAGATCGGCCAGATCGAGCCAGCCGTGGTCGGATCGGACGACACCGTCCTGCTCGCTCTGCCGCTGTTCCACGCCTACGGCCTCAACACCGGACTGGGCTCGGTCGTCTACCACGGTGCCTGCGGCGTGCTGGTCGACCGGTTCGAGCCGGATGCGACGTTGGAGATCGTCGCTCGGCAGCGGGTCAGCGTGGTGGTCGGCGTACCCACCATGTACCTGGAGTGGTCGACCCGGCCCGAGCTCGAAGCGGCGATGGATACGGTCCGGACCGCAGTGTGTGGTGCCGCGCCACTCGATCCGGCCGTCGGCGAACGCTTCACCGCGGCGAGCCGTCGCCCACTGCACGTGGGGTACGGCCTGACCGAGACCGCGCCGGTGCTGACCGCCACCCTGGCCAGCGGTACGCCGAAGCCCGGGTCGATCGGGGTGCCGCTGCCCGGTGTCGAGGTTCGTCTGGTCAACCGCGTCGGGGAGCTTCTTTGGCAGGGCGACTGGCCGGGCGACGGCACCGCCAGCCCGGTCGAGGAGGACAACGGGGACGATCTCGACTTCGACCTCTCCCTGCCGGGCACCGACCCGGGCGAGATCGTGGTACGCGGGCCGAACCTCTTCTCCGGCTACTGGCCAGACGGGCGGGACGGGCCTGACCCGGCGGGCTGGTGGGCGACCGGCGACGTCGCCTACGCTGACCCGGACGGGGACCTCTTCCTGGTCGACCGGCTGGGCGAGCTGATCCTGGTGCACGGCTTCAACGTCTATCCGCGTGAGGTCGAACTGGTGCTCGACGCCCATCCGGGGGTGGCCGAGTCTGCGGTGCTGGGTCAGCCGCATCCGCGTACCGGCCAGGCCGTCACGGCCTACGTCGTACGGGCTCCGGGCAGCACGGTCACCGATCAGGAACTACGGGCACACTGTGCGCGTAACCTGGCCCGGTTCAAGTGTCCCAGCGTCGTGGAGTTCGTCGAGGAACTACCGCATTCGGTGCTGGGCAGGGTACGTAAGACGTTGCTCCGACCGGTATCGGAGAGCGGTTCGGGAGGAGAAGTGACCGATGGATGAGCCCCGGTTGACCCTGATCACCCGGCCGGGTTGCCACCTCTGTGAGGTCGCGAAGGAGGCCATCGACCGGGTGGTGGCGACCACCGGTGACCAGTGGGTCGAGGTGGACGTCACCGGTGACCTGGAGCTGGAACGGGACTACGGCGACCGGCTGCCGGTCGTACTGCTCGACGGCCGCGAGCATGGCTACTGGCGGGTCGAGGAGGATCGGCTGCTGCGGGACCTGGCGGCCCCCCGGCGTCCGGTGGGGTCCTGACGTGACGACCACCGAAACCCACCTGGTCTGGGACTGGAACGGCACTCTCCTCGACGATCTGAGCCTGGTGGTCGACTCGACCAACCGGGTCTTCGCCAGCGTGGGCGGGGCTGCGGTGACCTTGGCCGAGCATCGGGTTCGGTTCCGCCGGCCGGTCGCCGACTACTACGCCGACGTGTTGGGGCGTCCGGTGACCGTCGAGGAGTTCAGCCAGCTTGACCTGATCTTCCACGATGCCTATCGGCTTGGGCTGACCACCTGTCAACTGGCGGCCGACGCCAACTCCGCGATCCGCGCCTGGGTCGGCACCCAGTCGTTGCTCTCCATGTGGTTCCACGACGAGCTGGTTCCGGCCGTCGAGACGTACGGGTTGACCGGCTCGTTCAACCGGATCGACGGGTTCCGGGGCACCACCGCAGGCGACCGGAAAGCCGCCCACCTGGCCCAGCATCTGGCCGAGTTGGGCCTCGACGGCCGCTCTGTCGTACTGATCGGCGACTCGATCGACGATGCGGACGCCGCTGAGGCGGTGGGTGCCCGCTGCGTCCTCTACACCGGCGGGTTCACCGATCCGGATCGACTGCGCGCCTCCGGCCTCCCGGTGGCCGACACCCTCGCCGAGGCGGTCCGGTTGGCCGATCCGGCGGCGCACCCACTGGGCTCAGCCCTGTAGGTCTCGCTGGGCTCAGCCCTGTAGGTAGGCCAGCACGGCGAGCACCCGCCGGTGCTGCTCCTCGTCCGGGGGGAGCTGCAGCTTGGTGAAGATGTTGCGGACGTGCTTCTCCACCGCGCCGTCGCTGACCACCAGGGCGCGGGCGATGGCGGTGTTGGACCGGCCCTCGGCCATCAGGCCCAGCACCTCCCGTTCCCGGGGAGTCAGCTCGCGCAGCGGATCGTCGCGGCGTCGCCGGACGAGCAGCTGGCCAACCACCTCCGGGTCGAGCACGGTGCCGCCGTTGGCCACCCGGCGCACCGCGTCGAGGAAGTCGTCGATGGCGGCGACCCGGTCCTTGAGCAGGTAACCGATCCCGCCGCCAGCGGTGCCGCCGGAGGGCTTGACGGTGGCCAACAGGTCGTCGGCGTACGACACCTCGACGTACTGGGAGAGGACCAGGATCGGCGTACGGGGTACCAGGCGTCGGGCCTCGACCGCTGCCCGCAGCCCTTCGTCGGTGTGTGAGGGGGGCATCCGGACGTCGACGATCGACACGTCGGGTTGGTGCGCCACCACGGCCTCGACCAGGGCGGTCCCGTCGCCGACCGCGGCGACCACCTCGTGGCCGTTCTCGGTCAGCAGCCGGACGATGCCCTCACGGAGGAGAACCGCGTCGTCGGCGATCACTACGCGCATGGGTCCGGTGTCTACCACCTCGTCGGGCCACATTCCAGCGCCCGAGGGTCGCGTCGGCCGGTGTGGCCCGTCTCCCACCTGGTCGACATCCTGGCTGTCCGGGTGTGCAGGACCGATCAGCACGGCAGCTCGGCTCGGACCTCGGTGGGGCCACCGACCGGGCTGACCACGTTCAGCGTGCCGCCGTTGGCGCGTACCCGGTCGGCGAGGCCGGCCAGGCCGTGGCCCTTGGACACGTGGGCGCCACCCTCGCCGTCATCGGCCACCACGATCACGAGTCGGCCGTCGGTACGGGTGACGGTCAGCCAGCACTCGGTGGCCCGGCTGTGCTTGGCGACGTTGGTCAGCGCCTCCGCCACGACGAAGTACGCGGTGCTCTCCAGCGCCGGGTCCAGGCGGCCACCGGGGGTGCCCAACTGCGGGTCGACGGTGAGGTCGATCGGGATGAGCCCCCGTCCGGCCAGCGCGGCCAGGGCGCTGGGCAGACCTCGGTCGACCAGGATCGGCGGTGCGATTCCCCGAGACAGGGCCCGGAGTTCGGCGAGGGTGTCCCGGGTCTGGACGAGCGCCTCGTCGATGGTCTGCCGGGCCAGGTCCGGGTTGACCGCCAGCTGCTGCTGGGCCCGGCCGAGGTCCATGGCGAGTCGGACCAGTCGCTGCTGTGGGCCGTCGTGGATGTCCCGTTCGAGTTTGCGTAGCGCGGTGGCCTCGGCGGAGGCAGCCGCCCGCTTCTGCTCTTCGAGCACGATGATCCGGTTGCGCATCTCGGCGACGCCGGTGAGCAGCGTCCGGCTGAACCGGGCCCGCAACAGGGCGCAGCCGCGGACCACGATCGGCAGGGTGAGCAGGAAGAAGATGCCGATTGCGCTGTTCAGCACGATTCGAGCGCCGGCCGAGTCGCCGAGACCGAGCAGTTCGGTGAGTTCGACGTCGTTCGGGTCGTACGGGAGCAACCAGTCGTACGCCCAGTAGAGCGTTCCGGCGGCGGCACCGACCCACCAGGCGACGGTGAACACGAAGGCGATGACCGAGGTGATCAGGTTGAGTACGCCGTGGGCCAGGTCGAGCCAGGACTGGGCGTCGGTGATCGGGGTGAAGATCCGTCGCCAGGCGCCGCCCCCCGGCTCGGTGGTGCGGTAGACCGGGCGGATTCGGGGTTGGCGCAGCACCGGGGCCATCCGGAGCCGCTCGATGTCGGCCCAGAACCGGGCCAGTCGGAGCGTGCCGGCGAGGATCGGCAGGCCGATCACCGTTACCGCCAGTCCCACCCCGGCGGCGAAGCCGACGATGAGCATGACGAAGCTGGCCAGCGCCAGGGGAAAGCCGAGAAGTACGTATCCGGAGTCGGTCCCCAACTGGCGAAGGAGCCCTCGGCTGCCCACGTTGGTGGTGGCGGTTGCGGTGGTCATGGCATCGAGCCTAGGTACGTGCGGCTCTCGCTCCCATCCTGGCCGCCAGCCTGTCGGGGGTAGGGCTGTCCCCACCTCCGGATCGGTCCCGCTGTCGGGGCTGTTCCCAGCTCCGGAACGGCCCCGGCCTTGAGAGCGCCACCGCCATTGGGGGTGGTCCAAGGTCACGCCGAAAGCTTTATCGATGCTCGGCGGTTAGTCAGAGAAGTCGGAATTGAGCAATAATCGCCAGACGGTCATCTGCCGTTACGAAAGCGATCTTGTGAATGGAGTTCCTGGTGAAGCCGTGTGGCGGTCTTACAAGATCGCGATTTGTGCACGTCTTCACAAGCGCCTACTCTGATACGCAGACGAGGCCCGTTAACACAGCCGGTTATCGACGCTGTCGGCGGGATTGCCTCAACGACCCGCTTGTCCGGCTGGTCGAGGACCGCACCGCACGGAGTCACATGAGTCAGCACCGCCCGACAGGCGCGGCCGGCCGCGCCAGCGTCGTACCGGCGCTTCCGGATCTACCCGAGGCGACGGTTGCCCGGCTCCCTGAGTATCTCCGTGCCCTGCATCACCTCGCCGAGCGGGGTAACGACACCATCTCCAGCGAGGGCCTGGCCGCGGCGGCCGGCGTCAACTCCGCCAAGCTCCGCAAGGACCTCTCCCACCTTGGCTCCTACGGCACTCGGGGCGTGGGCTACGACGTCGCCCTGTTGATCGAGCAGATCGAGTTCGTGCTCGGACTCACCCAACGTCGGGCGGTTGCGCTCGTCGGCGTGGGTAACCTTGGTCACGCCCTGGCGGGATATGCCGGCTTCGCCAGTCGTGGCTTCCGCATCGTCGCCCTCCTCGACGCCGACCCCGAGCGGGTCGGCGAGGAGATCAACGGCCTGGTCGTCCAACACGTCGACGACCTGTCCCGAATCGCCGCCGAGGAACCGATCGCGATCGGTGTGATCGCCACCCCGGCCGCTGCCGCACAGAGCGTCGCCGACCAGTTGGTCACGGTCGGGGTGACGAGCATCCTCAACTTTGCCCCGTGTGTGCTCTCCGTCCCCGAGGGGGTGGACGTACGCAAGGTCGATCTCGCTATCGAGCTGCAGATTCTCTCCTTTCATGAGCATCGCAAGGCCTCCCTTACCGCCTTGCCTGCCACCCCCGGACCGGGATTGCCGTCGGTGCCGATCGGGCTTACCGGCACCGGGGTGCAGGAAGCGGTCGCCACATGAAGCTGCTCGTCGTTGGCGCCTCCTACCGCGCCACCCCGGTCGCCACGTTGGAGCGGTTGGCGGTATCCCCAGGGGATCTTCCCGACATGTTGCACCGACTGGTCGCCCAGCCGTACGTGGGCGAGGCAGTGGTGGTCTCCACCTGTAACCGGGTGGAGGTCTACGCGGCTGTCTCCGGCTTCCACGGTGGTCTCGGCGACATCTGCGCGGTGCTCGCCGGCCAGGCCGGCTGCGCTCCGGCGGTGCTGGCCAACCACCTCTACGTGCACTACGACGGGGCGGCGGTCGACCACGTCTTCCGGGTCGCCTCCGGGCTCGACTCGATGGTGGTCGGCGAGGCGCAGATCCTCGGTCAACTTCGGGACGCCTACCACGTTGCTACCGCCGCCGACTCGGCCGGTCGTCTGCTGCACGAACTCATGCAACAGGCGCTACGGGTGGGAAAGCGGGCCCATACCGAGACCGACATCGACCGGGCCGGCCAGAGCGTCGTCACCGCCGCGCTCGACGTCGCCGCCACCCATTTCGAAGGCGGGCTCGCCGGTCGTCCGGCGCTGGTGATCGGTGCCGGGGCGATGGGCGCGTTGACCGTCGCCACCCTTTCCCGGCTCGGCGTCGGCCCGCTGACCGTCACCAACCGGGGGGCCGACCGGGCCGCTCGGCTGGCCGAGTCGTACGGGGCGACGGCGATACCGTTCACCGAACTGTCCGGCGCGCTGTCCACTGTAGACATCATAGTGGCGGCCACCGCGTCCACGGAACCGGTGCTCACCCAGGAGTTGATGGCCCAGGTAGTGGGCCGGCGTACCGCCCAGGGCGCCGCCCCGCTGGTCGTCATCGACCTCGCGCTGCCCCGCGACGTCGAGCCTGGAGTGGGCACCCTGCCCGGTATCGCCGTCGTCGACATCGACGGGCTGGCCAGCCAGCTCACCGACAGCCCGGCCACCGCCGACACCAGCGCCGTCGCCCAGATCGTCACCAATGAGGTGGAGACCTTCCTGGCCTGGCTGCGGGGTGCCGACGTCGCGCCGACCGTGGCCGCCCTGCGTAGTCGGGCCGAGGACGTGGTCAGCGCCGAGCTGCGTCGACTCCACCAGCGTCGATCGGACCTGACCGACGACCAGCGGGCCGAGGTGGCGCGCACCGTGCACCGGGTGGTGCAGCGGCTGCTGCACTCGCCGACCGTACGGGTCCGGCAACTTGCCGCCGAACCCGGTGGTGATCAGTACACCGCCCTACTGCGGGAACTGTTCGACCTTGAGGTGCCGCAGAGCGCACCGGCCGACACCGTTCCCGACCTTACGGACGGCACTGCTCCCGACCTCAAGACCGGCACTCTTTCCGACCTTACGGCCGGCACTGTTTTCGACCTTACGGCCGGTACTGCCCCAGACCCATCCGGAGGTGGACGATGAGAGCACTTCGGCTCGGTACCCGAGGCAGCGCACTGGCCCTGGCCCAGTCGCAGCGGGTCGCCGACGCGGTCCAGGCCGCCACCGGCCGGAAGGTCGAACTGGTGACCGTCCTCACTGCCGGTGACCAGTCCAGTGCCCCGGTGCACCGGCTGGGGGTCGGGGTGTTCGTCTCGGCGCTGCGCGACGCGCTGGTCGCCCAGGAGATCGACTTCGCGGTCCACTCGTACAAGGACCTGCCCACCGCCAGTCACCCCGGTCTGCACATCGCCGCCGTACCGCACCGGGAGGACCCGCGCGACGCCCTGGTCGCCCGCGACGGTCGTACCCTGGCCGAACTGCCCCCGGGGGCCACCATCGGCACCGGGGCGCTCCGCCGGATCGCCCAGCTACACGCGCTCGGGTTGCAACTGTCCGTCACCCCGATCCGAGGTAACGTCGATAGTCGGCTCGGCCGGGTCCTCGGCCCGGACGCCGACCTCGACGCGGTGGTACTGGCCCGCGCCGGTCTGACCCGGCTCGGCCGTGCCGACGTGATCACCGAAACGCTCGATCCGATGCTGATGCTGCCCGCGCCGGCCCAAGGCGCGCTCGCGGTGGAGTGCCGGATCGACGAACCAGACCTGGTCGAGCTGCTGGCCGTACTCGACCATGCACCGACCCGGGCCGCGGTCACCGCGGAGCGGGCGTTGCTGGCCACCCTGGAGGCCGGGTGCAGCGCACCGGTCGCCGCATTTGCCGAAGTCGCCGAGGGCGACGACGGTGAGGAGATCTACCTGCGCGGGGCGGTGATCAGCCCGGATGGGGCTCGTGACCTCCGGCTGTCCCGCACCGGAACGCCCGCCGACGCGGCGGAGATCGGCAAGGCACTCGCCGCCGAACTCCTCGACCTCGGCGCCGACTCGATCCTCGGCCCGCACAACGACGCCGGCGCGAGGACCCAGCAGTTTGGGAGCACAGAATGACCCGCACCACCCGTAAGCCCGCAGGCCGCATCGCGTTCGTCGGGGCTGGACCCGGCGACCCGGGCCTGCTGACCCGCCGGGCGCACGACGCTCTGGTCGAAGCGGACCAGGTGGTGTACGACCGGGGCGTACCCGACTCGCTGCTCGACGCCATCCGCGCCCAGGCCAAGGAGGACGCGCAGTTCACGCCAGCCGAGGGCGCCCCCGGTGACGTGGCGAAGGTGCTGCTCTCGGCAGCCCGCTCCGGCCTGTCGGCGGTGCACCTGGTCGCCGGTGACCCGTTCGGCCACGACGCGGTGGTCAAGGAGGTGCAGGCGGTCGCCCGTACCGCCGCACACTTCGAGGTAGTGCCGGGCGTCGGCCAGGCCGAGGGCGTCGCCACGTACGCCGGGGTGCCGCTGCCGGGCGTACGGACGGTGGCCGACGTCGACGACGTCGCCGGACTGGACTTCGAGGCGCTGGCCACGGCGGTTGGCCGGGGCTCGCTCGCCCTGGCGGTGGACGCCGGTGACCTTGCCGCGATCCGGGACGGCCTGCTGGCCGCCGGGGTCGACGGCTCGACCCCGGTCGGCGTGACCGGCGACGGCACCGGCGAGACGCAGTACACCACCACGTCGACCGTGGACAGCTTCGTGGCCGCCGCGCTCGGTTTCACCGGCCGCGTCGTACTCACCCTCGGCGAGGGCGTCACCGAGCGCGACAAGCTGAGCTGGTGGGAGAACCGCCCGCTGTACGGCTGGAAGGTGCTGGTGCCCCGCACCAAGGAGCAGGCCGGCGTGATGAGCGCCCGGCTGCGGGCGTACGGGGCGATCCCGTGCGAGGTGCCGACCATCGCGGTCGAGCCGCCCCGGACCCCGGCCCAGATGGAGCGGGCGGTCAAGGGCCTGGTCGATGGCCGGTACGCCTGGGTGGTCTTCACCTCGGTCAACGCCGTACGCGCCGTGTGGGAGAAGTTCGGCGAGCACGGTCTGGACGCCCGGCACTTCGGCGGCGTCAAGATCGCCTGTATCGGTGAGGCCACCGCCGAGGCAGTCCGCGCCTTCGGCATCCAGCCGGAGCTGATCCCCTCCGGCGAGCAGTCCTCCGAGGGGCTGCTGGCCGAGTTCTCGCCGCACGACGAGATCCTCGATCCGGTCGGCCGGGTGCTGCTGCCGCGCGCCGACATCGCGACCGAGACCCTGGCCGCCGGGCTCACCGAGCGGGGCTGGGAGGTCGATGACGTCACCGCCTACCGGACCGTACGGGCCGCCCCGCCGCCGGCCGAGATCCGCGACGCGATCAAGTCGGGCGGGTTCGACGCGGTGCTGTTCACCTCGTCCTCGACCGTGCGGAACCTGGTCGGCATCGCCGGCAAGCCGCACGCCCGTACCGTGGTCGCGGTGATCGGCCCGAAGACGGCCGAGACGGCGACGGAATTCGGTCTGCGGGTCGACGTCCAGCCGGGGCACGCGTCCGTGCCCGACCTGGTCGAGGCGCTCGCGGCGTACGCGGTGGAACTGCGGGAAAAGCTGGCAGCGATGCCGGCCAAGCAGCGCCGTGGCTCCAAGGTGCAGGGCCCCACCGCCCTGCGGTTCCGGTAGTAAGGACCGGCTACGAGGAGGCGCATCATCATGTCCTACCCGGACATCCGGCCCCGCCGGCTACGCCGTACCCCGGCGCTGCGGCGGCTGGTCGAGGAAACTCGGGTGGCACCGGCCGAGTTGGTGCTGCCGATGTTCGTCAGGGAGGGGCTGACCGACCCTCGGCCGGTCGCCTCCCTGCCCGGGGTGGTGCAACACTCCCGGGACTCGCTGCGCAAGGCGGCCGTCGAGGCGGTGCAGGCCGGCATCGGGGGCATCATGCTCTTCGGCGTACCGGAGAACCGGGACGAGACCGGTTCGGCCGGCTGTAGACCGAACGGCATCCTCAATGTGGCCATCCGGGACGTGGTTGCCGAAGTCGGCGACGCGACCGTGGTGATGAGCGACCTCTGCCTGGACGAGTTCACCTCGCACGGGCACTGCGGGCTGCTCGCCCCGGACGGCAGCGTGGACAACGACGCGACGCTGGCCGCGTACGCCGAGATGGCGGTGGCCCAGGCCGCCGCCGGGGTCCATGTGGTCGGGCCCTCCGGCATGATGGACGGCCAGGTCGGCGTGGTACGCCGGGCGCTGGACGCCGCCGGCCACCAGGACGTCTCGATCCTGGCGTACGCGGTGAAGTACGCCTCGGCGTTCTACGGACCGTTCCGGGACGCGGTCGAGTCGGCGTTGGAGGGCGACCGGCGCAGCTACCAGCAGGACCCGGCCAACCTTCGGGAGTCGCTGCGCGAGGTGCGGTTGGACGTCGCCGAGGGTGCCGACCTGGTCATGGTGAAGCCGGCGCTGCCCTACCTCGACGTGCTCGCCGCAGTGCGGGCCGAGGTGGACGTGCCGGTCGCCGCCTACCAGGTCTCCGGCGAGTACGCGATGGTCGAGGCGGCGGCCGCCAACGGCTGGATAGACCGGGAGCGGGTCATCCTGGAGACGCTGACCTCGATCAAGCGGGCCGGCGCACAGATCATCCTCACCTACTGGGCGACCGAGGCCGCCCGCCTGCTGCGCGAGCGCTCCTGACGGCTCCGGGCGTCCGATAGTCAACGAAATCCGGTCCCCGACCACACCGCCACTGCAATGGCGGGTGGCCAGGGACCGGATCTTTGTTTCACCGACCGGCGTCCGACGGGGCTTCCCCGACCGGCATCCGGCCGATGAGGGCGAGGAGTTCGCCCCCACCGGCCGCACACACCGGCTTGACCCGGCTAGTCGTCGTTCACGCTGCGCTGGCTAGTCGTCGTTGCTGATGGTGCCGATGGCGAGCGGGTCGGCCAGCCGCACCGACGGCTCACCGACGACGGTGAAGAGCAGCTTCTCGTCCGCCTCCCGCTTGCGATCGCCCTGGACCGTCACCGTGAAGGTGACCGAGGTCTGTCCAGCGGCGAGCGTGCGGCACTCGGCGAACCACTTGAAGTCACTGCCGGGCATGGCAGTCACCCCCAGCGCCGTCGCGCAGAGGCGTACCGGCTGGGACAGCGGGCGCGACACCTCGACCGTGAAGACCATCGGGGTGCTGCCCTGGTCGCCCTCGACCACCGAGACGTCGGCCACCGACACCGCCGGCCGGGAGTGGAAGCGGGCCACCTGCGGATCGTGGTCGCTGGAACCCCGGGACCCGTCAGCCTCGTGATCGGCCGGCCAGTCGGCGTTGATGTGCGCCGCCCGCATCTCGATCAGGTCGCCGTACAGGGGACCGTTGACGAACAGGTGGTCCAGCGTCTGCGCGTGCCCGTCGAAGACGTACGAGTAGGCCGAAGCCGGGGCGTCGGCGGCCAGGTCGTCCCAGAGGTTACGCAGGCCCGCGTCGTAGAGCGGGGCGAGCTGGTCGGACGGGGTCGGGTTCGCCGCGGTGGCGATGGGGTCGTCCGGGCGGGGGAAGACGTTCAGGTCCCCGCCGTACACCACCCGGGCGTGCGCGTCCGCCGCCTCGATCGCCTGCACGATCGCCGCGCCGTACGCCGCCTGCTCGCGGCGCTGCCCAACCCGACTGTCCGGCCCGGACGAGTAGTGGTTGCTCACCGCCCACAGGGTGAACCGGTCGGCCGAGCCGGGAGCGGCGGCCACCGAGAACTTGGCCACCTGGGGTGCCCGGGTGAAGACGTTGGAGCCGTCCACCCCGGTCGAGCGGTCCACATCCTCCGGCAGGACTGCGTTGAGGGTCTTCGGGTTCTGCACCTCAGCGTTGCTGGGCAGACCGGCGGACCGGTACTGCACCGTCGGCGTCGCCCCGAGCACCGGGTCGGCCGCGTCGGCCGGGGCCAGCGACAGCCGGTCGGTGCGGTAGAGGAATCCCGAGGTGATACCCCGGGCGTCGGCACCGCTGCGGTCGTACGCCGCCGCGTAGGCCGGACCGCCCGCAGCTGCTACCGCCAGCGCCAACTCCTGGAGGGTGTCCGGCGCACCGTCGGCGTCGTTGGTGTCCCCGCAGACCAGGGTCGCCCCGGAGACCGAGCAGATGTCCTGGTCCTCGGCCTCCTGCACCAGCAGCAGATCCGGCGCGTGCAGGTCCTTGACGATCTGGTCGGCGAGCGCGGCCAACTGTGCGGCGTACTCCTCGGCACTGGCCGGAACGTAGTCGAACGGCGGCCGCACCCCGGGGCATCCGCTGTTGCCGGTGAAGTCACAGCCGTCGAACGGGTCGTCGCGGTAGTCGTACAGGTTCTCCACGTTGTACGTCGCGACGGCCAGCTCACGGTTGCGGTCGGCCGGGCGCGGCGGGTGGTTGGCGGCGGGGTCGGCTCCAGCACCGAAGTTCGCCTGTTCGACCTGTACGCCGTACTTCTCGAACGAGTAGTAGAGCCCGCCCACCGCGTCGGCGGTGAGCTTGTCGAAGGTACGGGCCGACGGGAGCAGCGTCGTGTTGTCCCCGGTACGGCCCTTCACACCCATGCTGCCCAGCATGATCCGCTGACCGTTGCCGTCGTCGAAGAGGCGGCTCGGGTCGTTGTCCAGCGGATGGGTGTCCCGGAAGACCCGGGCGGCGTACGGGTCGGCCCGGTCCAGCAGCGGATCGTCCCGGTCGACCAGCCAGATCTCCGCGTCAGCGGTGGACGCGAAGACGTTCCGGCCGCTGACCGCGCCACTACCGGCGCGGACCCGGAGCCGGGCGCCCTCGTGCCGTTCCCAGAACCGTTCGGCGGCGGCCAGGTCGGCCGGCGGCACCGTATCGGTCACCTCGACCTCGGTGTCCACGTCGAGGCCGGTGGCGAGCCGGTTCACCAACGAGGCACCGGAAAGCTGGGTCATGTTGTAGTACTCGGAAACCCGGGCCCGCAGCACCACCTCGTCGCCGACGGTCGGCACGTAGCCGCCGATCAGGCTGGTGTTGGCGCCCATGAAGACGTAGATGCCGTCCGAGGTGGTCGGGTCGCCGTCCCGGTCGGAGAGCCGGCTCTGCAGGAAGAAGCCGTGCTGGTCGACCCCGGCCGAGGTGCGGGCCAGGGTGCGCTGGGTGATGACGCCCCGGACGTCGTAGCGGTCGCTGCTCGTGCCGTTACCCGAGGCGGGGGCCAGCGGGGAGCGGTCAGCCGGGCCGGACTCGGTGTCCAGGGTCTGCCCCTGCACCTCGCCGACGGTCAGCACGGTCGTGACCTGGACGGTCAGCGGACAGCTGCTGGTCGTACCGTCGGTGTCGGTCGCGGTCACGGTCACCGAGTAGGAGCCGGCGGGCAGGTCGGCGCTTGCGGTGAGCACCGCCCGCGCCGTACCGCCGACCTGGTCGGCGGGGGTGAGCGAGGTACGGGAGATCGAACCGGTGGCGGGTGCCGGGGTCACGGCGGTGATCGCCAGGTCGACGATGGTGTCGTCCGGGTCGGTCGCGGTGACCTCGCGGGTGGCCGCGGTGCCCAGTGACGTGACCAGGGCATCGCCGCAGACCAGGGTGGCCGGCTGGTCGACCGGACCACCGTCGTCGATCGTGTGTGTGCCCAGCCCGTCGAAGGTGTCAGTCGGCAGGCCGGTCCACTGCGTCGCCGGGTCGAAGGCGTCGGTCGGATCGGTGTCGCCGGTGGTGACCGTGGGCTTCCGGCGCAGCGTGTTGTCGGCGGTGCTGGTCAGCCCGCTGCCCCATTCGCTGCCCGGGTCGGTGCCGACCTGGCCGAGCGAGTCCACCAGCCGGTCGCCGGCCCGCAGTACGACCGCGTCGTCCCCGTTGAACAGGCCGGTCCCGGTGGTCTGGTCGGCTTGGGCCAGGATGGCCGCCGCCGAGGCGGAGTGTGCGAAGACGAACACGTCGCCGGCGGCGACCGTGCCGGTGAGTGGAAAGTCGGTCGGGTTGGTGGACCCGTTGAAGTAGAGCTGCAACCGGTAACCAGCGGCGGCGAGGTCGATGGCGGCACCGGTGCCGTTGTAGAGCTCGATGGCCTTGTTGTTGGAAGAGCCTTCGACGTACTCGGAGATGAACAGATCGGTCGGGGCGGCGCTGGCCGCGACCGGGCTCAGTCCCACGACGGTGAGACTGGCGGCGGTGACGGTGGCCAGCGCGGTGAGCGTTCGGCTCGGACGTCTGGATGACGTACGTCGCCCGGACGGCGACGAGTGGGTATGGCGACGCGGGCGCATACGGCCTCCACAGGGTACGGACAAAACCTAGAGCACGTTAAGGCGTGGCTTCCTGCGACGTCCATCCTGGGCAGCCCAGAAGCGCGGCCCAAGGGCCCAGGCGGACTGGAAAGCGGGCCGGAAAGCGGACTGGACGATGGCCCGGGTGGCGTCTAGGACGGTCGATCGGACCGTCAGCGGGTGGCGTCCAGGTGATGCACCAGGACCGCGACATCGGCGGCGTATTCGCACCAGTCCCGATCGGATTGGAAGCCGAGTTCGGCGTTGACCTGGAGCATCGCCTCGTTGGACTGGGCGTTCCACGTTTGTACCTCGGCCAGCTCCGGTTCGGCCGAGCGGAGTTCGAGCAGCATCCGTGCCTTGATCGCCCGGTCGATACCGTGCCCGTGGTGTTGCCGGACGACGATCGTGTCGTACTGGTCGGCACGGGTGGGATGCTGGGCGGGTACGACGACCTCGGTCAGGCCGGCCACCGCACCGCTGCTCTCCTCGATGGCGAGCACGATGTAGGGCTTCATGCCCCGGCGATGTAGGCAGTCGAGGCTGTCCCGTAACCGTTCCGGGTCGACGGAACTCGGGCGGAGGTCGAGGTCGCCGTCATCGACGTCGCGTAGTTCCGCCTTGGCCTGGGCGTACGCCTCGATCAGCGGATGGGGTGGGCCGCCGGGGTAGAACTCGACCCGGTAGCCGTCGCCGATGCCGCCAGCCATCTTCTCCAGCGCCGGCCAGTCCACCTCGGACAGCCGCAGGACGCTGCGGTTCTCCAGGAATTCCCGGTCGAAGCCGAGGGCCTCATAGAAGCCGACGGCCGGAGTGCCACCGACGACCTCCACCCCGAGCGCGGAGAATCCCTCCTGGTAGGTGCGTCGGGCAGCCTTGGTTAGCAGCTGTCGACCCACCCCCTGGCGTCTCACGTCGGGGTGCACCAGCACCTCGATGACTCCGATGTCCCCGAGCAGCAGGACATGGATGTAGCCAAGGATGCGACCCGACGTTGCCTGCGCGTCGGGTCCCTCCTCGGCGATCCAGGCGATCCGCCGGGAACCGGGCATCACCTCGACGAGGTACTCCCGTAGCGAGCTGGCCTGCCAGGGGGGATCGTCTGGTAGGTCCGCCGCCAGCGCCGCGTTGAGAGTGTGCAGCAACGACTCGATCTCGTCCGACGACGCGGTCCGAGGGTCCCACTCGCGCACCATCACCCGTACAGCTTGCCGCTAACCAGAGCCGGGCGGAAGTGCCCAGTTCTCCAAGGTGTGCGAGTCTTCACGCTACCGGTTGTGCGGGCCAGTGCTCCGTCCTTCAGCTTCAGAGCGGGGTGAAGGCCCGTGCTGGAAGGGTCGTCAAGGCCCGAACAGTGCCGTAAACCGGGCGGTTCTGCTGCTTGATGTCCTGTTTCGCGACGTTCAGCGGTGCCCCGCCCACTGAGCCTGCAAAGTACCAGCCCGCCCACAGCTTGTTGGTTCAGTGGTGGTGGCGTACGAGGTCGGGGAACTTCTGCTGCGGGTGGTGCGACGAGACGCCTTTGAGGCTGTTGACCAGCCGGGCCACGGCAACCTTGGACGGATGGTTCGTCCCGGCACCGCGCCGTGAAGCGGTAACCCACCCGGACGCCGCGTGTTCCACGCGCAGCGTGGAGGGAGTCTCCGCCGTTTAGTGCGGAGAGGATGTCAAGTGCGGCTGGTGATGCCGTACCGGTTGGCGGTGTCGAACACCGACTGTGCGTATGCCCGCACGTCGTTGTAGGAGAGGATGGCGTTCCACCAGTCCCGAGCGGTGGAGAGATCCCGGCTGCCGGCGCACAGATAGTTACCGGCCGCAAGTGCCGCATCGTTGATGTTGTGCGGGTTCTTCGCCCCGTCGTTGTCGGCGTCGGCCCCATGAATCTGCCAGGTGCTCGGGATGAACTGCATCGGACCGACCGCCCGGTCGTAGGTGGTGTCGCCGTCCAGGGCACCGCGATCGGTGTCCATGATCCGTTGAGTGCCGCCGGTGCCGGTCAGCGGCGGGCCGAAGATCTTGGGCAGGGCCTGGCCGTCGGGTTGGAGCTGCGCGTTGTTGTGCTGGCCGTGGTTGGACTCGACCGAACCGATCGCGGCCAGTGTGGTCCAGCTCAGCCGGCACGAGGGCTTGGTCTGGGCGAGGACCAGTTCGGCATACCCGTACGCCTGCATGGCGATGGGGGAGACGCTGATCCGGATGCCGGTCTGTTGGGCCCAGTTGGCGAGCATGTCGATGGTACGGCCGCTGGTCCCACCGGTGGGCAGGGCACTGGGCGATCCGGTCGGACCCACCGGCCCCGGGGACAGGTCGGGGTCCAGCGGTACCGGCCACTGGGCACCAGCGTCGGTCGCGGTGGGGCTGGCCGTGACCCGGGGTGCGGAGGCGGTAGCCGGAACGAGGACCGCACCAGCCGTGCCGGTCGCCGCGACGAGCGCGAGCAGCATGAGGGCGGGCAGGGTCAGTCGGCCGCTGGGCCGTCGGGACCAGGCACGTACCGCCCGGCCAGTGGCGACGGCGGCCTGCCGGGGTGGTGGGATCCGGCGTACGGCATGGGCGAAGGGCACCCGAACGCGGCGACGGCGGCCGCCCGTTGCTGAACCTGCGCCGGACACAGCGTCCGGATCCGATGCTGCCGCGGCTGGTTTGCCGTCGTTCGACTCAGTGCCGGCCGGCTCGGCTTCGGCCGGCTTGACTTCGGCTGGCTTTGCGTCGTCCGGCTGGCTGCTGTCCGGCTCTGTCTTGGCTTGCTTTGCGTCGTCCGGCTGGCTGCTGTCCGGCTCTGTCTTGGCTTGCTTTGCGGCGCCTGGCTCTGTTTTGGCCGGCTCTGCATCGCTCGAACTTGAATTGTCCGACTTTACGTCAGTCGGCTTGCTGGCAGCCGACTTTGGGGCCACTGGCTTGGTGTCGCGCTTGGCGGTGTCCGGACCGGAATCCGCCTCGACCGCTGTCGCATCGGCTTCCGGCGCGCCGGGACGCAGGCGCCGAATCTTCGGGGTCTCCTCGCCGTCCGCCACGCGTCGAGTATTACCTATTGCGGCGATGCCGTCAGGTCCGGTCGTACCCTTGTGGGCATGCCCCGGTACGAGTTCCGCTGCCGAGCCTGCGGCGACACCTTTGAAATCGACCGTCCGATGGCGCAGTCATCCGCGCCGGCAACCTGCCCGCAGGGGCATGCCGATACCGTCAAGCTGCTTTCGACGGTCGCCGTGACCGGTCGAGGCGGTGTCGGGCGGGAGCCGGCACCGGGCGGGGGCGGTGGCTGTTGCGGCGGAGGTTGTGGCTGCTGACAGCGCAACGCCGGCCGGTCAATGGCCGTAGCGTTCTGAACACAGTGAGTTGATTCCAATTCGCTCTGTCCGCACGTCGTCACCGGTTGGCACCTTGGGTCGGGCCCGCGCGTCCGTTCTTACGATGCGTAATCGCTTGGTCATGCGGCAGCATGAACGCGACTCCAGGGGCGGAGGTTCCACGCATGTCGGCACGGATCCACCTGCCGAGTGGGCTGGTGACTTTTATGTTCACCGACATCGAGGGCTCCACCAGGCTGGCCCAGATGCTCGGTACGGGTTATCGCCCGGTGCTCAGCGAGCATCGGCGACTGCTCCGTGACACGTTGACCGCGGCCGAGGGCACGGAGCTGCTGACCGAGGGCGACTCCTTCTTCGTTGCGTTCGACACAGCCACCGCCGCGCTCGACGCATGCCTGGCCGCACAGCGGGCACTGTCCAACCACGAGTGGCCGACACCGGAGGCGGCTCCCCGGGTCCGGATGGGGCTACACACCGGCCACGCCGAGCCACTGGCTGGCGAGTACGCCAGTGCCGAGGTGCATCGGGCCGCCCGGGTCGCCGCCGCCGCCCACGGCGGGCAGGTGCTCTGTTCCGGTGCGACCGCCCGGCACGCCACACCATTGCCGGCCGGAGCCACCCTGCTCGACCTCGGCCTGCACCGGCTACGTGGCTTCGACGACCGGGAACGGCTCTTCCAACTGGTCGCCCCCGGCCTGGAACGACAGTTTCCCCGCCCCCGTACCGCCGAATCGGTGCCACACAACCTGCCGATCCAGATCACCTCGTTCGTGGGGTGGCAGGGGGAACGAGCCGAGTTGGGGCGCCTGGTGAACGACCATCGCCTGGTCACCGTGGTCGGGGCGGGTGGGGCCGGCAAGACCCGGATGGCGGTCGAGCTGGCCAGCGGAGTCGTCGACACGTACCCGGATGGGGTCTGGTTCGTCGACATCGCGACGGTGACCGACCCGGGGCTGGTCGCCTTCGCGATCGCCGCCGTGCTCGGTCTGCGTTCGGAACCGGGTCGGCCGATGGCCGACACCCTCGTGGAATATGTAGCGTCCCGGCGGATGCTCATCCTGCTGGACACCTGCGACGCGCAGTCTGCGGCATCGGCCGAGGTTGCCGCGCGGCTGCTCACCGGTGGCAGCGGCGTACGGGTGCTGGCCACCAGCCGGGAGCCACTCGGCCTGCCCGGTGAGGTGGTGTGGCGGATTCCGCCACTGTCGGTGCACCCCGGACCGGGCGGTACGCCGAGCGACGCGATCGCATTGCTGCTGGACCGTACGGCGGCGGCCCGGGGCGGCCGCCGGGCCGGCCCGGCCGAGGCAGTCGACCTGCAACGGGTGGTGGCCCGCCTGGATGGGCTGCCGTTGGCGATCGAACTCGCCGCCGCCCGACTACGGGTGCTCTCCGCCAACCAGCTCGCCGAGCGGCTGGACGACGTGCTGGGCGTGTTGGACGCCGGACGGGAGGAGCCAGAGCCGCCACCGGTCGCCGACAGTCGATGGGTGGCGAACCAGCACGACACGGTCGAGTTGACCGCTGCGGCGTTCGGTGCGGCACCTCCGCCGGAGGCTCGGGCCGCCCATCGGACCGCCACCCAGCGGCACGTCACGATGGAGGCGACCGTCACCTGGTCGTACCGCACGCTGGGGCCGCGTGCCGCTCGGCTGCTGCGCTGGCTGGCGGTCTTCTCCGGGCCGGTCGATCTGGCGACGGTGGAGTGGCTGCTGAACGACGATCCGCTCGACCCGCTCTCGGTGCTGGTGGACAAGTCGATGCTCCAGGCCGAGCCGACCGCCGCCGGCATCACCTACCGGATGCTCGACCCGATCCGGGCCTACGCCGCCCGGCGACTGGTCGACGCCGGTGAGGAGAAGAACGCCCGGGACCGGCACGTGGCCTGGTCGTTGAACGCGGTGCAGCGGGCCTATCTCGGTCCGGACGAGCGTCCGGTGACCCTGTCGTTGTACGCCCTCGACCCGCTCGCCGACGAGTTGCGTGCCGCGTTGCGATGGACGACCACCGGGGGCAGTGCCCGGGGCGGGCTCAAGCTGGCCGGGGCGTTGGATCAGTGGTGGCGGGAACGTGGACTGGCCCGGGAGGGGCGGTTGTGGTTGTTCCGGCTCTACGGGCGGATCGCCGAAACCCGGGAACCGGTTCCCGAGGCAGAGGTGGCGATGGCGTACCACATGCATTCGATGCACGCCGGGGCCGATGGTGAGTTCGCCGAGGAGCTGCGCTTCTCGAAGCAGGCGGAGAGTGCCGCTCGGCAGGCGGATGATGCTGGCCTGCTCGCCCGGGTGCTCGCCGGCCGCGCCTCGCCGTTGATCGACATGGGGCAGCGGACCGAGGCGGAGCGGGTCTGTCGGGAGGCCATCGACTGGGCGCGGCGCAACGACGTCTCCGGTGACGCGCTCTTCGCCGTCTACAGCCTCGCCGAGCTGCTCTGGCAGCGGGGCGCACTGGACGAGGCGGCCGAGTTGCTGGGGGCGGCCCGCCCGGTGGAGGCGGTGCGGCCGGTGGAACGGGCCCGGCGCTCGGTCGACATGCTGCTCGGCATGGTGGCGCTGGCTCGGGGGGATCTGGTGGCTGCGCACGACCATCTGGTGGTCGCGTTGCGCTCCCGAATGAGCAGCGGCTTCCACGGGCGGGCCTGCGACACGATCAACGCGATCGCGGTGCGGTGTGCGGCCGGTGGTGAGCCGGTGACCGCCGCCCGGCTGTTCGGGGCGGCTGCCCGTACCCGGTCGGTGATGCATCGTAGGCCAGGGGTGTTCGGCGCCTACTGGTTGGCGGAGCAGGCCAAACTCCGTACGGAGTTGGGTGACCCCGCCTTCGACGTCGCCTACGCCGAGGGGACGGAGTTGAGCCTGGCCGAGGCGGCGGCTGTCGCGTTGGCGGTGGAACATCCCGACCTGGTCAGCGGCTCTGTCCGGTTCTCCGTGGCGGAGCCACCAGCCCCCCGGTCCCGGCCCCCATCGGATGCCCAGCCCCAGGTTGCTGACCGGCGGGAACACAAGGAACAGCGCTGAGGCCGAGCCTGGCCATGACGGTTCAGCTCGGCCTCAGCGTTGGTCAGCGGACGAAGCGCGGCAGGCTCGGCGTGCTCTCGTTGTAGAGCCGGTCGAGCGTGGTCACCTGGTAGGTGTAGCGCTTGCCCGGTTCGGCGGTGGCGTCCAGGTAGGACTGAACTCCGGTGCCGGTCGCGCGTACCGTGCCGACCAGGTGCGCGGCGTCAGCGAAGCCGCACTTGCCGGGCACGGCGGTGCCGTCGAAGCGGTAGACCGCGTACGAGGTGGCCTTGCCGAACGGTCCGAGCCCGTCGGCCGGCTGCTGCCAGCTCAACCGGACCCCGTCGGCCTGCCGCGTCGCCCCGGTGACCACCGGGAACAGCAGCGGCTTCGCCGGCAGGTGCGACATGGTCGGCACCAGCGCCGGCCGGGAGTAGTGCTCGGCGGCGTAGATGTCGGTCGCGCCCAGCTTGTTCAGCCGGATCTGGGTGGCGTTGAAGTGGACGTTGCCGGCCACCTCCGGGTAGTCCCGGTTGAGGGTCAGGTGCCGGGACATCTCGGCCGGGTCCTGCCAGGCGGCCGGCTGACCGGGCTCACCGATCTTGTAGTCGGCCTGTCCGATGTAGAGCTGGACCTTCGTGCCGCGTACGACCTCAGACCACCACGGCACCAGCTTGGCGTAGTCGGCGACGGCCAGGCCGATGTTCCAGTAGACCTGCGGCACGATGTAGTCGATCCACTCCTCCTTGACCCACTTGCGGGTGTCGGCGAAGTTGGCGTCGTAGGACTGGGTGCCGTTGGTGTCCGAGCCGAGCGGGTCGGTGCCCTTGTTGCGCCAGATGCCGAACGGGCTGACCCCGAACTTCACCCACGGCTTCGCGGCCTTGATCTTCTGGCCCATCTCCTGCACCAGCAGGTCGATGTTGTGCCGCCGCCAGTCCGCCTTGTTGGTGAAGTCGCCACCGTACTGCTCGAAGGTGGCCTGGTCGCCGAAGTCCTGCCCGGCCGCCGGGTACGGGTAGAAGTAGTCGTCGAAGTGCACGCCGTCGATGTCGTACCGGTTGACGGCGTCCATCATCGCGGTCTGCACGAACTGCCGTACCTCGGGAATGCCCGGGTTGTAGTAGAGCCGCGAGCCGGCGGCGTTGACCGGGTAGGCGACCGCCCAGTCCGGGTTCTGCCGGGCCGGGTGGCCGGGGGCGAGCTTGTCCAGGTCGGCGCCGGCACCGTCCGGCATGGAGATCCGGTACGGGTTGAACCAGGCGTGGAACTCCAGGTTGCGCTTGTGCGCCTCGTCGACCAGGTAGGCCAGCGGGTCCCAGCCCGGGTCCTGGCCGCGTACTCCGGTCAGGAACTCCGACCAGGGCTCGTGCGGCGACGGCCAGAACGCGTCGGCGGTGGGGCGGACCTGCACGACCACCGCGTTGTGGTTGAGCTGCTGGGCGAGGTCGAGCCAGCCCTGGTACTCGGCCTTCTGGGTGGCGATCCGGTCCGGTGCGGTGTAGGACGCCTTGGTCGGCCAGTCGATGTTGACTACCGAGGCGATCCACATGGCCCGGAACTGTCGCTTCGGCGTGGCCGGGTCGGGCTGGCAGGTGGTGCTGTTGCTGGTCGGGTCCGATGCCGCGGGCGCGGGGGCGGCGCTCGCGGGTGTGGCGGCGACGAGCGCGCCGAGGAGCGCTACGGCCACCCCGGCGGCTCTGAGCCGATGTGCCTTCATTCGGTGTGTCCCTTCATTGGGGCTCCCGGGTCAGGGTTCAATGCGGCTGGGCCGGCTGTGCCGGGCGGTGGCCCCGAGTCACGACTCGGTACCACCACGCCGAGTCGGCAAGATTCGCCGCTCGACCGCCGCCGCTCAGAAGGAAATTTTCATAGAGTCCCGTGGAACGCAAGCCCTCCTCGGTGTGACCCGACGGGCTGAACGCGGCTTCCGGCGCGGGTACGGACTATGGTGTGCACGTGCAGGCGCAAGCGGGGGCGGAGCGGGACGAGAAGTGATCCACTTTCCGGTCGTACGCAAGAGTCCGTTGCGTGCGTTGAGCCTGCGGCTCTTCGCGGCGCTCGCCCTCGTGTTGATCATCGTTGGGGTCGTCTATTTCGACCGGGACGGCTATCGGGACGTCAACGAAGACGGCTTGACCCTGCTCGACTGCTTCTACTACGCCGTGGTCACGCTCTCGACCACCGGGTACGGCGACATCACCCCGGTGTCGGGCAGCGCCCGATTGGTGAACGTCCTGGTGGTCACCCCCGCCCGGGTGCTCTTCCTGATCATCCTGGTCGGCACCACCCTGGAAGTCCTGACCGAGCAGTACCGCACCAGCCTGCGCACGACGCGGTGGAGGAAGAACGTGAAGGACCACGTCATCGTCTGCGGCTACGGCACCAAGGGCCGCAGCGCCATCTCCGCCCTGCTGGAGACCGGCTTCGACAAGTCGCGCATCGTCGTGGTCGAGCGCAACCCCGCCGTCGTACGCCAGGCCACCTCGGCCGGACTGGTGGCGATCGAAGGATCGGCCACCCGGTCGGCGGTGCTCGACGAGGCACACGTCCGTAACGCCAAAGCGGTGATCATCGCGGCGGACACGGACGACGCGTCCGTACTGGTGACGCTGACCGTACGGCAGCTCACCGTCGGGCAGGTCCGGATCATCGCCGCCGTACGGGAGGCGGAGAACGCGCCACTGCTCAAGCAGAGCGGGGCGCACCACGTCATCGTCTCTTCGGCGACCGCCGGCCGGCTGCTGGGACTGTCGACCTCGGCACCGCCGCTCATCGACGTCGTCGAGGACCTGCTCTCGCCCGGTCAGGGCATGGCGCTGGCCATGCGCTCGGCCAACCGGGACGAGGTCGGCCGTTCCCCCCGCGAGCTGGAGACGCTGGTCATCGCCCTGGTCCGGCGCGGCAAGGTGGTCTCCCTGGCCGATCCGGGCGGCGGAACGATCGAGACCGGCGACATGTTGGTCTACGTCCGGGACGAACGGTCACCCGCCCCGGCGGCCAGCTGACCGCCACCCTTCGCGTCGATCAAGAGGTTTGCGTCAGGTCGTAGCCAGACTCATGACGCAAACCTCTTGATCACATCGCGCTTCGGTCAGTCGATCGTCCAGGTGTCGCCGGAGTGCAGCAGCTCGGTGAGCAGTTCCTCCGGCGTACCGGTGGCCTTCGCCTTGGCGGTCTCCACCTGCTCCTGCACCACCTCGTCGTAGGTGGGACGATCCACCTGCCGGAACACGCCGATCGGAGTGTTCCGCAGGTCGAGGTCGGGCAGCCGGGACAGGGCGAATGCGTACGCCGGGTCGGCCACCGTCGCGTCGTGGGTGAGGATGTCGGCCGGGTCCACCGAGGCGGTCTCCCGGACCGCCAGGCCGAACCCGCCCGGCGGGTGCACCACGCAGAACTGGCCGTCCTTACCGAAGGTAATGGGCTGGCCGTGCTCCAGACGGATCAGGTAGTCGTCCCGGGTCGCCGGCTCCTTGAGCTGGTCGAAGGCACCGTCGTTGAAGATGTTGCAGTTCTGGTAGATCTCCACGAACGCCGAGCCCTGGTGCTCGGCCGCCGCCCGGAGCACCGACTGGAGGTGCTTACGGTCCGAGTCGATGGTCCGGGCCACGAAGGTGGCCTCCGCGCCCAGCGCCAACGACAGCGGGTTGAACGGGGCGTCCGCCGAGCCGACCGGGGTCGACTTGGTGATCTTTCCGACCTCGGAGGTGGGGGAGTACTGGCCCTTGGTCAGCCCGTAGATCCGGTTGTTGAAGAGCAGGATCTTCAGGTTGACGTTGCGGCGCAGCGCGTGGATCAGGTGGTTGCCGCCGATGGACAGCGCGTCGCCGTCACCGGTCACCACCCAGACCGACAGGTCCGGGCGGGACACCGACAGGCCGGTGGCGATGGCCGGCGCGCGGCCGTGGATCGAGTGCATCCCGTACGTGTTCATGTAGTACGGGAAGCGCGACGAGCAGCCGATCCCGGAGACGAACGTGATCCGCTCGCGCGGGATGCCCAGCTCCGGCAGGAACGACTGCACCGCGGCGAGGATCGCGTAGTCGCCGCAGCCGGGGCACCAGCGCACCTCCTGGTCGGACTTGAAGTCCTTGGTGGTGAGCTTGACAGCGACGGGCTCAGGCATTCTTCACGACCTCTTCCAGCATCGTCTCCAGCTCGGTGGCGGTGAACGGCAGACCCCGGACCTGGTTGTAGGCGATCGCGTCGACCAGGTATCGGGCCCGGATCACGTGGGCCAGCTGGCCCAGGTTCATCTCCGGGATCACCACCCGGTCGTACGACTTCAGCACCTCACCGAGGTTGGCCGGCAGCGGCGAAAGGTGCCGCAGGTGGGCCTGGGCGATCGCCAGGCCGCGCTGCCGCAGTGCCCGACAGGCCGCACCGATCGGGCCGTAGGTCGAGCCCCAGCCGAGCACCAGGACGCGGGCGTCGCCGTCCGGGTCCTCCACCTCGACGTCCGGCACCGGAATCGACTCGATTCGGGCCGCTCGGGTCCGCACCATGAAATCGTGGTTGGCCGGGTCGTACGAGATGTCGCCGGTCTTGTCCGCCTTCTCCAGGCCACCGATGCGGTGCTCCAGACCGGGGGTGCCGGGGATGGCCCACGGCCGGGCCAGGGTGGCCGGGTCGCGCAGGTACGGCAGGAACGTCTTGCCGTCCTCGCCGTTGGGCTCGGTGGCGAACTCGACCGTCAGGTCCGGCAGGGACGCCACGTCGGGCAGCAGCCACGGCTCGGAGCCGTTGGCCACGTAGTTGTCCGACAGCAGGATCACCGGCGTGCGGTAGGTCAGCGCGATCTGGGCGGCTTCCAGCGCCGCGTAGAAGCAGTCGGCCGGTGACCTCGGGGCGATGACGGCGATCGGTGCCTCACCGTGTCGGCCGAACAAGGCCATGTTGAGGTCGGCCTGCTCGGTCTTGGTGGGCATGCCGGTCGACGGTCCGGCCCGCTGCACGTCCACGATGACCAGCGGCAGTTCCAGGGCCACCGCCAGGGAGATGGTCTCGCCCTTGAGCGCGACGCCGGGGCCGCTGGTGGTGGTCACGCCGAGCGCGCCACCGTACGACGCACCCAACGCTGCGCCGATCGCGGCGATCTCGTCCTCGGCCTGGACGGTGGTGACGCCGAACCGCTTGTGCTTGCTCAGCTCGTGCAGGATGTCCGAGGCCGGGGTGATCGGGTAGGCACCGAGGAACACCGGCAGCTTCGACCGTACGCCTGCGGCGACCAGACCCAGGGAGAGGGCCGCGTTACCGGTGATGTTGCGGTAGGTGCCGGTCTGCATCCGGGCCGGCTTGACCTCGTAGCGGATCGCGAAGTCCTCGGTGGTCTCACCGAAGTTCCAGCCGGCCTTGAAGGCAGCGATGTTCGCCGCGACCAGTTCTGGCCGCTTGGCGAACTTGCGCTCCAGGAACCGGATCGTGGAGGCGTACGGCCGCGAGTACATCCAGGAGAGCAGGCCGAGGGCGAACATGTTCTTGGCCCGCTCGGCGTCCTTCTTGGAGATCGCGTGTTCGGCCAGCGCGCCCACGGTCATCGAGGTCAACGCGACCGGGTGCACCGCGTAACCGTCGAGTGAGCCGTCCTCCAGCGGGCTGACCTGGTAGCCGACCTTGGACAGGTTGCGCTTGGTGAACTCGTCGGTGTTGACGATGATGTCCGCGCCCCGAGGCAGGTCGACCAGGTTGGCCTTCAACGCCGCCGGGTTCATCGCCACCAGCACGTTGGGCGAGTCGCCCGGGGTGAGGATGTCGTAGTCGGCGAAGTGCACCTGGAAGCTCGACACCCCGGGCAGGGTGCCGGCAGGGGCCCGGATCTCCGCCGGGAAGTTCGGCAGGGTCGAGATGTCGTTGCCGAGTTGGGCGGTTTCCGAGGTGAATCGGTCCCCGGTCAGCTGCATGCCGTCACCGGAGTCGCCTGCGAACCGGATGACCACCCGATCCAATTGCCGGACCTGCTTGGTCACAGTCGCACCTCGCTCCGCTCGGCTCCGCCCCGGTGGGGGAGCCCGACGGTGACCTCGCGTTGCTCGGTCACATGACCTCCTTGAGCACTGGCGGCGGCGGGGTGACGCGCTCGCGGCCCGCTCTGCCCTTCACCCCAGAAGCCTACGTCGAATCCTTAGGTCATCCTTCCCCCAGGTCCGCCGTGTGGGAAGCGGGAATCGACGCATTTGTCCGTTATCTAGCGCTCAATGTCGCTGGTGTCGTAATTCAGATCACCACGGGACGCTGAACGATCGACCGGATACCCGTGGTTGTCGCCATGCGGCCTAGGGTGATCCGGCCCTGCGCGGCGACCCGCAGCCGGGGCCGGGCGGGTAGGCTGCCGGCCATGGATGGGTATCTGGGGTCCTACGCGACGCTCGGGATCCTCCTTCTGGTCAGCGTCGTCTTCTTCGTCGTCGCGTTCGGCGCGAATCGGTTGCTCCAGCCGGCCCGCCCCGCCGAACCACTCGGTAAGCGGGCGGCCTACGAATGCGGGCTCGACCCGGTCGGCGGCGACTGGGCGCAGATGCAGATCCGCTACTACGTCTATGCGTACCTCTATGTGCTCTTCGCCGTGGAGTCCGTTTTCCTCTTCCCCTGGGCGGTGGTCTTCGACCGGCCCGGGTTCGGCCTGGTGACCGTGGCCGAGATGGGGATCTTCGTCGCGGTGCTCGCGCTGGGCATCCTCTACGCCTGGCGCAAGAACATCCTCCGCTGGGCCGACTGACCCACAGCCGTCAAGATCGATGTAGGGTTCGATCGATATATGCGCTGGGTCGGCAAGCTGGCCAGCGCCGCGGCTGCGGATGGGAGCACCCCTTGACCTTCAAGCATCGAGTACGAACGGCCGCCCTCCTCGGGGTCGTGGCCATCACCGCCCTTCCCGCCACCTCTGTCGCAGCCCGGGAGGCGGCACCAGCGTCCCTGGCCGGCGACGCGGCAGCGGAGGTGGTGACCCCCGCTGCCGACCGGGTCCTGCGGGTCTACAACAACAACATCGAGAACCTGGTGACGAACAACTCCGACGGGACGTGCACGCGCATCTCCGGTCCGGACCACCTCACCTCGATGCTGGTGGACGACGCCGGAAAGACCGGGACCGCCGGTGTGGTGGCCCCCGACATCCTGATCGTGCAGCAGGTGCGGGGCACCGGGCAGGCCGAGGCGTACGCGGACCAACTGGCGGCCAAGTTCGGCTACCCGGCGGGCACCTACGGGGCGATCGTGGCGTGGAGCGACCCGGAGCCCTGGGGAAGTACCCACAAGTGCAGTTCCCAGGCGCTCGGTGACCTGAAGAAGAAGCAGACCAACGCGATCATCTACAACACCCGGACGCTCAGCCTGGCCGCCGGCGACATCTCGAAGTACTGGAGTGCTGGCTGGTTGAAGCCCGGGACGGCCTACGACAACGGGGCCGGGTGCACGCTCTACAAGCCGCCGAACAGCGACCCGGACAGCACCGACTACTACAAGTGGAAGCGGACCAGCGCCATCGCGGCACGCTTCACCATCAAGGCGACCGGCACCACGGTGTTCGCCGCGACCATGCACCTGCCGCAGGAAAACCGGCAGAACGCCTGCGCCGGCGACGGTTACACCGGCATCGCCAACACCGGAATCCACATCGGGGCGGACGCCACCAGCCTGATGAACGCCTCGACCATCCGGGTGGTGGGGATCGACGCGAACCGTACCGGGATCGCGGCCAGCACACTGAGCGGCTTCGGCATGACCGGCTACGGCACGGCGGCGACGAGCGGCTCAAGCAAGATCGACTACCTCTTCA
This sequence comes from Micromonospora sp. NPDC003197, assembly GCF_053590565.1. NCBI lineage: Bacteria > Bacillati > Actinomycetota > Actinomycetes > Micromonosporales > Micromonosporaceae > Micromonospora > Micromonospora sp. NPDC003197. The sequence goes on from NZ_JBSFTE010000002.1 coordinate 87,383, forward strand.
TCAAGGGTGACGTACAGCCGTCAAGCGTCGGACACACCGTCACCGGCACCAAGTCGAACCACCGGGCCCTGTACGGCTTCATCACCTACTGACGCCACGCCGGTGTGGTCCGGGGTCGGATCTGGACCCGGGCCACACCGGCCGGCGTCGGGGACGCTACGACTACACGGTTGCCATCACGTTCAGAATCCAGTCCCGGCTGTCCGGCACGGTGGCCCAGTAGTCACCGTTGCCCGCGCACGACGAGTCGCCCCAGGAGAGGACGCCCACCTGGTAGCGCAGGCCGTCCACGAGCTTGAACAGCGGTCCACCGGAGTCGCCGAAGCACACGTTGCCGTTCAGGCCCAGCGTGCGGATGGCTCGGCCGCCGTACGCGTCCTCGCGCCCGTTGATGTGGGTCACGTCCTGGGTCGCCCGCCGCACGATGGGGGCCGGTGTGCAGGACAGGCAGGTACGACCCCAGCCGAAGGCGTACGTGGTGGCTCCCACCGTCGTCGTCGCGGTCGGGAGCCGCACCGACTCGGCGTTCGCCGACCGGTTGAGCTTCAGCATGGCGATGTCGTGGTTGGTGCGCACCCGGGAGGTGGCGACCTGGACGACCCCGCCCCCCGTGTACCAGTGGATACTCTTGACCCGGACGCTGATGCGACTGTCGGCGATCCGGGTGCTGCCGGAGTAGAGGCAGTGCCGGGCGGTGAGAATCCAGTAGTTGCTCACAATGGAACCCGTGCACTGGTAGTCGCCATCGATCAGCACGGCGGCGAGACCGTCGGCGTCGGTCTGGTTCTCACCCCCGACGATCGGGGCGGGTGCTGCTGCTGCGGGCGCGCCCGCCAGGGGGATGGTCACCAGGAGCGCGGCGAGTACGGCCGCGAGGCGGGTGATGAGCCCACCCCCGGTACGGCCGCTTCTCGCTGATGTGTCGAATACCGTCGTCAACCAGTTCATCGACCCTCCATCGATCAAATGGATTTCGAAGATTCTCGATTGAACTGATCGTGGTGGACAACCCGGTTTCCGGTGTGATCCCAAAATGATCGATCGGCGCCGAAGGGTCCTGCCGCTACGGCCGCAGCTGATCTTCCATATGCCGGGAAGGCGGCTGACCAGGCGTGGCCGCCGCGCGCCGGAAACCAGCCCCATGCCACAATCGGCTCTCAGGGTCGATCACGCCCCCGTCCGTAGATGACGTAGAGGGCGCTCCATGACCGAGATTCCCCCCAAAACGCGTTCCCGTTGGTCTCCGTGGACCCTGCACGGCGACGGCCGATCCGTCCGCCCCGGTGACGTGGTGCATCCCGACGAGCGGCTCTCCTGGCCCCGTACCCTCGGCATCGGCGTGCAGCACGTCGTGGCGATGTTCGGTGCCACCTTCACCGTGCCGCTGATCACCGGCTTCCCGCCGGCCACCACGCTCTTCTTCTCCGGTATCGGCACCCTGCTGTTCCTGGTGATCACCGGCAACCGGCTGCCGTCGTACCTCGGCTCGTCGTTTGCCTTCATCGCCCCGGTGCTGGCCGCCAAGGCCGGCGGGGACATCGGCCCGGCGCTCGGTGGGATCGTCGTCGCCGGCATCGCGCTGGCCCTCGTCGGGTTGGTGGTGCAGCTCGCCGGGTCACGCTGGATCGACGCGTTGATGCCACCGGTGGTCACCGGCGCGATCGTCGCGCTGATCGGTCTGAACCTCGCCCCGGTGGCCTGGGACGGCGACGGCAGCGGCACCGGGGTCAAGGCCCAGCCGCTGATCGCGGTCGTGACGCTGGCCGCGATCCTGCTCACCACCGTGGTCTTCCGGGGTTTCCTGGCCCGGCTCTCCATCCTGCTCGGGGTGGTCGTCGGCTGGGCGCTCGCCGCCGCCCTCGGCGAACTGGACCCGGACGCGGTCACCGGGCTACGTGAGGCCGCCTGGATCGGGCTGCCCGAGTTCCACACCCCCGAATTCAGCGTGCGCGCCGTCATCCTGGTGATTCCGGTGATCCTGGTGCTGATCGCCGAGAACGCCGGGCACGTCAAGGCGGTGGCCGCGATGACCGGCCGCAACCTGGACCGGGACATGGGTCGGGCGTTCATGGGCGACGGCCTGGCCACCATCATCGCCGGCTCCGGTGGCGGCTCCGGCACCACCACGTACGCGGAGAACATCGGCGTGATGGCGGCGACCCGGGTCTACTCCACCGCCGCGTACTGGGTGGCCGGGTTGGCCGCCGTGCTGCTCGGGTTGAGCCCGAAGTTCGGCGCGCTGATCCTCACCGTGCCAGCCGGGGTGCTCGGCGGTGCCACCACCGCCCTGTACGGCCTGATCGCCATTCTCGGGGCGCGGATCTGGATCGAGAACCGGGTGGACTTCCACGATCCGATCAACCTGATGACCGCCGCCATCGCGGTGATCATCGGCGCGGCCAACTACACCCTCACCGCCGGGGACCTGTCGTTCAACGGCATCGCGCTGGGGACCGCTGGCGCGCTGGTCGCCTACCACGGCATGCGGCTGATCGCGCGGCTGCGCGGCACCACCCCGGTCACCCGCCAGGGGCCCGACGCCGAACTCTGAACCGTTGCCGCTGCTGTCGTTCCCGTTGCCGCTGCTGGCGTTCCCATTGCTGCTGCTGGCGCTCGCTGCCGCTGCGTCGTCGCCGGTTTCGCTCAGGCGAGGGCGCGGCGGGACAGCGCGGGAGGCCGGGCCCCCTGGATCGAGGCGACCATGTCGAGCAACCGGCGGGTCGGTCGTACCTGGTGGGCCCGGAAGACCCGCGCACCGAGCCAGGCCGAGACGGCGGTCGCGGCGAGGGTGCCCTCCAACCGTTGGTCCACCGGCAGGTCGAGGGTCTCGCCGACGAAGTCCTTGTTCGAGAGCGCGACCAGCACCGGCCAACCGGTGGCGGTCAGTTCACCCAACCGACGGGTGATCTCCAGCGAGTGCCGGGTGTTCTTGCCGAAGTCGTGCGCCGGGTCGATCAGGATCCCGTCGGGACGTACGCCGAGCGCCACCGCACGGTCGGCCAGTCCGGTGACCGTCGTGACGACGTCGGCCACGACGTCGTCGAACGCGGTCCGATGCGGTCGGGTACGGGGGGTGAGCCCACCCGCGTGCGAACAGACCAGCCCAGCGCTGGTCTCGGCGGCGACCTGGGCGAGGGTCGGGTCGGCCCCGGCCCAGGTGTCGTTGAGCAGGTCCGCCCCGGCGGCCACCGCCTCGACGGCGACTTCGGCCCGCCAGGTGTCGATGGAGATCACCACGTCCGGGAAGGCGGCCCGTACGGCGGCGATGGTGCCCACCGTCCGACGGATCTCCTCGGCCACGTCCACCTCGGCACCCGGCCCGGCCTTGACCCCGCCGATGTCGACGATGTCGGCCCCCTCGGTGACGGCCTGTTCGACCGCGCGTAACGCGGCGTCCTCGGCGAACGTCGCGCCCCGATCGAAGAACGAATCCGGCGTACGGTTCACGATTGCCATCACCGCCAGCTCACCCGGCGCGAACGTACGTCCACCGAGTCGTAGCGTCCCCGCCATTTGTGCCTCCTCGTCCCGCCGCTTCGCGAGTCGACGCTAACCCCTGCCGTACCGCCGCCTGGACCATGGGCCGGTACGGTCGCGTGGCGGGGTCGCCCGGCACCCGGCCGGCATGCCACGATCGGCCCCATGGATCAGCTACTGCTCCTCCTGGTCGTGGCGTTGACGGTCGCGGCGGTGGTCTTCGGGGTCACAGTATTGGTAACGGGCGGCGATTCGGGGCTGGTGGCGGCCGAGCCGGACGGCCGGTCGGTGCCGCTGCCCGGTGGCCGCCCACTGGTGGAGGACGACGTGTCCGATGTCCGTTTCGATACAGCCTTCCGGGGGTACCGGATGGCGCAGGTCGATCAGGCGTTGCGCCGGGCGGCCTACGACATCGGCTACAAGGACGAGCTGATCGGGGTGTTGGAGGCGGAGGTCATCGCGTTGCGTGAGGGACGTACCGCCGATGCCGACACGCTGCAGCAGGCACGGCAGGCCGCGCTCGCCCCGGCCCGGCGGGTGGACCAGGCAACCGAGTCGGCTCGGCGGGTGGACCAGCCAACCGAGTCGGCCCAGCCGGCAGTGCCCGGTCCGGTCGAGGGCGGACCGTCGGATGCGCCGACGATTACCGGTGGGCAGCCGACGGTTGGACGACTGCCGGAGGTGGGGCAAACCCCGGAGGCTAGCCAGGCTCCAGCAGCGGCGGAAGCCGCGGAGAAGCCGGACGTTGTGGAGAAGCCGGACGTTGTGGAGAAGTCGGATGCCGAGTCGCCGGTTGCGACGGGCACCGAGTCGTCGGTGGAATCGGACACTAGCTCGACCCGGTCGGAGCGGGCGTGAACCGACCAACGGACGGCGACAACCGGCCGGCGGACGACCGAGGCCGGATCGGGCCGGGCGACGAACCGGGCCGTACCGAGGCGGGCGACGATCCGGGCCGGATCGGGTCGGATGGTGCGGAGGGGCTGCGCTCGGCCGCCCAACCTGGGGCCGGTGAGGTCACCGCCACGGTCATCGTCCACGCACCGGCCGAGCGCGTGTTCGCCGCCTTCACCGCCTGGGAACGCCAGTCGGACTGGATCCCCTTCACCCAGGTACGGGTGGTGGAGGGCGACGGTGGCGAGGGCAGCTTGGTGGAGGCGGTCACCGCCGTCGGCCCAATGGCGGTACGCGACGAGATGCGGGTGGTCCGCCTGGATGTCCCGTACGAAATCCGGGTGGTCCACTGTGGAAAGCTGCTGCGCGGGCCGGGCGTACTGCGCTGCACCCAGATGGACCGGAACCGTACCCAGGTGGTGTGGCACGAGTGGTTCCATCTCCCCGGTGGCGCGGCCGGCCGGGTCGCCTGGCCGGTGCTGTGGCCCGGCTCGAAGTTCGGCCTCACCCAGGCGCTGAAGAGGTTCGCCCGACTGGTCGAGCAGGGAGCCCTGCCCTGATGACGTGCCCGTCGGCCGGCCGCCTACCGTTGGGGACGTGACTGACCTGGTGATCGGAGCCGACGGGCTGGCCCGCTGCGGCTGGGGGGCGAGCACGCCGGACTATGCGACCTACCACGACGAGGAGTGGGGCCGGCCGGTACGCGGTGATGACGCCCTCTACGAGCGGCTGACCCTGGAAGCCTTCCAGTCCGGCCTCTCCTGGCTCACCATCCTGCGGAAACGGCCGGCGTTCCGGGCGGCGTTCGACCAGTTCCACATCGCCACCGTCGCCGGGTACGGCCCGGCGGAGGTGACCCGACTCATGGACGACGCCGGTATCGTCCGGAACCGGGCCAAGATCGAGGCAGCGATCGCCAACGCTCGGGCCGCGCTGGCGCTGCCGGACGGCTTGGCCGCCCTGCTCTGGTCGTACGCGCCCGAGTCCCGGACGGCCCGCCCCGGGACCGGTGCCGACGTACCGGCCCTCACCCCCGAGTCGACCGCCCTGGCCAAGGCGCTGAAGAAGCGCGGCTTCCGGTTCGTCGGCCCGACCACCGCGTACGCGTTGATGCAGGCCACCGGCATGGTCGACGACCACCTCGCCGGTTGCCACGTGATCCGTACCGCTGAACCCGTGATGGGATAGAGGAATGACCGAGTCAATCAGCCGGATCGGCACCTGGGCCGTGCTCCTGCCGACCGGACGGTACGAGGCGGAGCGGCTCTTCCACCACGACACGCTGGAGTTGACCGGCGTCGAGGCGGAACACTGCCCGACCCCCGGAGACCAGGTGCTGGTGGTGGTCGAGGCGGAACAGCCGCTCGTGGTGGCCCTGGGACGGGTCATCCAAGCGGGGGGCGGGGCTACCGACCCGGACGATCCACAGGCTGGCGAGGTCGAGGAGACGCCGCTCGTCGTGACGTACACCCAGCGGGCCTTCGACGAGCCGGTGCCGGCCGACCAACTCGTCCTGGTCGGGCCGGTGACCCCGATCGACGCGTCGACCTACCGCGAGTTGGCGGCCCGGATCGGCCCGGCTCCCGACCGCCGGGCCTGGCTGGTCAGCCTGGACCTGCCGATCGAGGCGTCCACCCCTGCCGAGGCGGTCCGCCTGTTCTGGTCGTACGTCATGGAGCTGGGGCCGCGCGAGCTGCCCACGTTCGTCTCGCCGGTCGGTAACGAGCTGGCCATGCAGGCGTTCGTGCTGGGTGTGGAGGCCAACCAGGACCCGGAAGAGGACGACTGAGCAGTGTTAGGAAGGGCCCCTTCTTATGCAGAATGCGATAAGAAGGGGCCCTTCCTAACACTCAACGCCCCTCGAAGACCGCCTGCTGCTTGTTGACGAAGGCGATCGTGGCGGCCCGGTGGTCGGCGGTCCCGCCACAGATCGACTGGGCTCGGGCCTCGGCGGCCAGCGCCTCCGACAGCGTGCCGGCGTCGCCGATCGAGAGCTGCCGCTTGATCGCCCCGTAGGACACCGTCGGACCGGCCGCGAGCCGGGCGGCCAGCTCCTGGGCGGTCGGCAGCACCTGCTCGTCGTCGTCCACCCGCCGGGTGAACAGACCGAGCCGATCGGCCTCGTCGACGTCGACCGGCTCGGCCAGCATCAGCAACTCGACCGCCTTGGCGTGGCCGACGAGCCGGGGCAGCGACCATGAGGCGCCGGTGTCGGCGGCCAGACCAACCCGGGCGAAGGCCATCAGGAAGGTGGTCCGGGGGCCGCCCACCCGGAAGTCGGCCAGGAAGGCCAGCGATGCGCCGGCCCCGGCGGCCATGCCGCGTACCGCTGCGACCACCGGCTTGGGCAGGTTGGCCAGCCGCGCCGCGATCGGGTTGTAGTGGGCGTGCACAGTGCTGAGCGGGTCCTGGCTGCCGGATTCCAGGACCTTGACGTGTTCGCGCAGGTCCTGCCCGGCGCAGAAGTTGTTCCCGGCGCCGGTGAGCACCACCGCCCGACATGACCGGTCGGTCTCCAACTCGGCCAGGGTCTCCCGCAACGCCTCCTTGAGAGTGACGTCCAGCGCGTTCATCGCGGCAGGTCGGTTCAAGGTGAGGGTGACGACGGCGTCGGTACGGTCGACCAGTAGCGGCTCGGTCACGGTTTGCGGCCCTTCTTTCGTCCGGTTCGGTTACCGGTGTCGAGGCAACGCTCGACGTACCGGTCGGCAGCGGGGCGCAGCCGGGCGGCGTGCCGATCGAAGAACGCCGCCGCACTGGTGCCGGGCCATCGTTCGGGAAGCAGTGCCGGTGGTAACTGCGGATCCCGGAAGAGGAACGTACGCCACGCGTGTACCAGCCGGAACCGGGCGGCGTACGCCTCCATGTCCCCGCTGCGGGCGGTCACTGCGGCCAGCAGCGGCCGCTGCTGTGTCACGAAACGCTCGTAGGCATTGCCGATCTCGGCCAGGTCCCAGGCCCGTCGGACCAGCGCCATGGCACCGGGGGTGCCGGCGGCATGGGTCGCGGCGAACCGCTCGTAGCGCACCCCGGTTTCCGTGAGCAGTCCGTCGATGTCCTCGCCTGACCGGGTGGCGACCCAGGTCTGCTCGTCGAGTGTTCCGTAGCCGAGGAAAGCGAGGTGGGAGGCGAGACGCTGCCGTTCCCGACGGGCGGCGGGGGGTTGGAGAACGATCAGGTCGAACCGGCCATCCCAGCCGATGCGGGTCGTACGGTAAATCCGGGCAGCCGCTTCGTCCAATCGACGGGCGGCTTTCGGGGTGATTAGATATCCCGGTCCGGCGGCGAGCCGGAGTGGGTGCAACCAGCCTTGCCGCACCATCCGAGAAACCGCCGTACGCACCGCCGGGGGGGCGATCCCGAGGGGGGAGAGCAGTTTCACCAGGGCGGCGACCGGTGCACGGCCACCCCGGGATCGGAGGTGGTCGCCGTACAGGTCGAAGAGTGCCGACCGTGCCTGCATGACCGCACATTGTGACAGGCCAGTGCAAGATATGCTAGACGCTGTTACAGACGTGCTGGTTCGGTTTGGGTCCGGCGGTGTTTATCAGGGAAAATCGTTGGTCAGCACCGCAGGGCTTGCGCGCGGTGGTGCTGACGAAGTGGCTGTGGGGTAATCCACCGACCCTGCTATAGGTCTGAGGGGAGACAACATGGCGGCGATGAAGCCGCGGACGGGCGACGGTCCGCTGGAAGTCACCAAGGAGGGCCGGGGCATCGTCATGCGGGTTCCGCTGGAGGGTGGTGGCCGACTCGTCGTCGAGATGACTCCCGACGAGGCCAACGCGCTCGGTGACGCGTTGAAGAACGTCGCCGGCTAATTGATTCATGACGGTCCGGGCGCGAACAGCGCCCGGACCGTTTCGTCACCCCTGGGCCACGGCATCGTTGCTGGTCCGGGGCTTACGCAAGGGCTGGGCCGGCCGAATCGCTGCCGGCCCGTCGTTGCCCAACGGAACCTGGAGGTACGGTCGGCGTGCTGGCCATTCGTCTCGTGGTCGATCCGACCGGAATCGACGCGCTTGCCCTGCCGGTTCGCCCCATCGAGGGGGCGGCTACCGGTGAACCATCGGCCGAGGTCGCGTCGACCGCGCTGGCCGTTTCGGCTGATCTTCTCAGCGAGGCCGCCGCACTCCTGCCCGAGGTGGAACACACCGGCGCAGCCGGGGTGTCGCATCGGTCGATTCGGCCACTGAGTAGCCCGAGCCGGCTGCTGCTGATCGGGATCGGTGCCGGCGAGGAGGCCGACTGGCGAGCCGCCGGAGCGGCGATAGCCCGAGTTGGCGTACGTGAGAGTTCAATCACTTTAGCGATACCCGCCGATGCGCCCCCGGCTGTCGTACGGGGCGTGGCCGAAGGGCTGTGGCTGGCGTCGTACCGGTTTCGGATGCCGGACCAGCCGGCGGCGGCCGAGGACGAGGCGCCGAGCCTTGGTGAGGTGCTGCTGGCGGTAGCCGACCCGGAACGCTACGAGGCGGCACTGGCCACGGCCCGAGTCACCGCCGAGGCGACCCGGTTCGCCCGGGACCTGACCAACATGCCCTCCTCGGTGAAGAGCCCGCAGTGGTTCGCCGATCAGGTGGTCGCGGCCGCCGCCGGTCACGACGGGCTGACCGTCCAGGTCCGGGAGCCTGAGCAGCTCGCCGCCGAAGGCTTCGGCGGCATCCTCGCCGTCGGTGGCGGTTCGGGCCAGGGACCGCGCCTCGTGGAGCTCAGCTGGCAGCCGGCCGACGCCCAGACGCACGTGGTGCTGGTCGGCAAGGGCATCACCTTCGACACCGGGGGCATCTCCATCAAGCCCCGGGACGCGATGAAGCTGATGCGTAAGGACATGGGCGGGGCGGCGGCCGTCATCGCCGCCACCATCGGGGCCGCAGCCCTACGCCTGCCGGTACGGGTCACCGCGCTCGCCCCGCTCGCCGAGAACATGCCCAGCGGCTCGGCCTTCCGCCCCGGCGACGTGGTACGCCACTACGGCGGCCTGACCAGCGAGACCACCAACTCCGACGCGGAAGGTCGACTGGTCCTCGCCGACGCGATGGCGTACGCGGTGGAGCAGCTCGCGCCCGACCTGTTGATCGACCTGGCCACCCTGACCGGGGCCAACGCGGTGGCGTTGGGCAAGCGCACCGGGGCCCTCTACAGTGACAGCGACGAGCTGGCCGACGCGATGCTGGCGGCTGTCAGCGAGGCCGGTGAGTCGGCCTGGCGGATGCCGTTGCCGACCGACTACGTCGAATACCTCGGCAGCGAGTTGGCAGACTTCTACAGCACCCCCACCCAGGGGGCGGGTTCGGTGCTCGCCGCGCTCTACCTGCGGGAGTTCGCCGGCAAGCTGCGCGACCGCTGGCTGCACATCGACATGTCCGCGCCGTCCTGGGCGGAGGCCGACTCGGCCGAGCTGACCAAGGGGGCCACCGGCTGGGGCGTCCGTACGCTGCTGCGCTGGCTGGCCACCCCGCCGACGACCAACTGACGAGGGCCGGTGGCGGAGCGGGGCAGCTCGGCTGACCCCGCTCCACGCAGCTCGGCTCAGCCCCGCTTCGTGGTGGCGAGCACTAGGCCCGCTCCCGGGCGCTAGCTCTGCTTGGCGAGCGCTAGCCCCGCTTTACGGCGGCGAGCAGGCCCTCGCCGGTGGGCAGCAGCGCCGGAACCCACTCCTCCGATTCCCGTACGGCCTTGATCAGCTCCCGTACGGTGATCGTCTCCAGGTCCCGCGCCGCCGGGTCGGCGATCCGGCCGCCCACCAGCGTGCCGTTGACCGCGAGCACCCCACCGGGGCGCAGCAGCCGGAGGGCCTCGTCGACACAGGCGGTGCTCTCGGCGGCGTCGGCGTCGATGAAGACGAGGTCGTAGACCCCGTCGGCCAACCGGGGCAGCACGTCCAGCGCCCGACCGGCGATGATCCGGGTACGCCCGGAGGGGAACCCGGCCTCCAGGAAGATTCGTCGGGCGATCCGCTGGTGTTCGGCCTCCAGGTCGATCGTGGTGAGTACGCCGTCGGGGCGCATGCCGCGCAGCAGCCAGACGCCGCTCACCCCGGTGCCGGTGCCGATCTCCACCACCGCCCGGGCACTGCCGGCGGCGGCCAGTAACCGCAGGGCGGCACCGACGCCGGGGGTGACGGCATCGAGGCCCACCTCGTTGGCGAGACTTCGTGCGGTACGGAGGACCAGGTCCTCGGCGACGTACGTCTCGGTGAACTGGAGTGCCTGCGTGGTCATCGAATTGACTGACCGGGCGACCGTGGCGATGGGGCACCTCCGGGCGGCGGGAATAGGTGTGGGACGGGGTTGCGAGTATGAGCCTAAGGGCGGCGCTACGAGATCGGCAGCCTGTCGTAGGGGCATCGGTCCAAAGGCGAGGCAAGCATCGAATGCTTTCCGGGTATCCGTGTAATCCTGGAGTGGAGATCCGGCCGTCCGACCGCCGAGGGAGATGCCCCCGGCGGCGAACGGCGTCCGGTATCTGGGACGGACTGGGAGGCCATTGACGTGACCGACGGCTGGAACTGGCGCCAGCCCGACGGAACCCCGATGCCGGCGTATCCGCCGACCTCGGCTAATCCGTCGGTCGCTCCACCCGCAGCGACTCCGGGTGGTCCGGCCCCCGGGGCCTCGCCCTGGTGGTCCGACGCGCTCAGCGACCCGTGGCGTGATCCACGGACCCCGGCGGCGGTGGTGGTGACTCCGGTGAGACATGCCGGCAGCATCGACCCGGAGCCGGTCACAAACCCGGACGTCGCTCCGCGCCGGGGACTGACGCAGATCTTTTTGGTGCCGTTGATCACTGCCCTGCTGGCCGGTGCCCTGGGCGGCGCGCTGGGGTACGGTTTCTCGGTCCGAAATGGAGCCGGCGGGGGTGCCGTACTCGGCGCGCAGGGCAGTGATGCACCGGCCGCCGCGCAGCGCCGGCCCGACTCGATGGCGGGGGTCGCCGAGCGGCTGCGGCCCAGCGTCGTGACGATCCGGGTCGGGGGACGTGGCGGGTCGAGCCTCGGCTCCGGCTTCGTGGCCAGCGCCGACGGATACGTGATCACCAACGATCACGTGGTCGCCGGGGGATCCGGTTCGGCGACGGTGGTCTTCAGCGACGGTTCGACGTCCCCGGCCAAGTTGGTCGGCCAGGACCCAGAATCGGACATCGCGGTGCTCAAGACCTCCCGGACCGGACTGGCGCCGGTCGAGTTCGGTGACTCGGACGCGATCAAGGTAGGTGACCCGGTGCTGGCTTTCGGGTCACCGCTCTCACTGGCCAACACGGTCACCGCCGGCATCGTCAGTGCGTTGGACCGCACCATCCAGGCCGGGGAGCAGGGTGGGACCACCCGCTACTACGCCGCCATCCAGACCGACGCGGCGGTCAACCAGGGCAACTCGGGTGGGCCGTTGGTCGACGGAGCCGGGCGGGTGATCGGCGTCAACTCCGTGATCAAGTCACTGGCCAGCGACGAGCAGGAGGCGGGCAACATCGGCTTGGCCTTCGCCATCCCGATCAACCAGGCCAAGCGGCTGACGCAGGAGATCATCGACACCGGCAAGGCTCGGCGTACGGTGATCGGTGCTCAGGTCGCCAACGCCGGAGCTGGCACTGCTGTCGGCGTACGTCTCTCCGCCGTCGACCGGGGCGGCCCGGCGGCGGCGGCCGGACTGCGGGCCGGCGACGTGATCCTCAAGTTCGATGGCCGGCCCCTCGCGGAGCCGGGTGACCTGATTGCCCTGGTTCGCAAGTACGCACCCGGTTCGGTGGTGACCGTCGAGTATCGGCGCGGTACCGCGCAGCAGAACGTGTCGGTGACGCTCGCGGCGGATGTCAAATAGCGGTTACGTATCGGATTGGCCGGTGCGCACCCACTCCCATGATCGGCAGTAACGTGCGTACCCTTGCGCAGGGGGACGGCATGAGGAGGGTCGGCAGGTGTTCGAGAACCTGAACATGTGGGAGGTCGGCGCGCTGCTGCTCGTCGCCCTGCTGATCTTCGGTGACCGGTTGCCGAAGGTGATCGCTGACGGGCTGCGGATGCTGCGCAGTCTCCGGAACATGGCCCGGAGCGCGACCACCGACCTGAGTCGGGAGCTGGGCACCGACATCCAGCTGGAGGACCTGCACCCGAAGGCGTTCATTCGCAAGCACCTGCTCAGTGAGGATGAGGAGGAGGCGCTGCGGAAGCCGTTGCAGAGTGTCTACAAGAACGTGCGCTCCGACATCGAGGGGGTGCGGGGCGAGTTGAAGGATGTTGCCTCGGCGATGGACCTGAAGTCCTCGGAGGTTCCCTCGGCCAAGGCCGGCTCGGTGGATGGCGGCGGTACGACCGCACCCGCGCCGCGCGCCGGCTTCGACCTCGACGCCACCTGACCGCGCCTGGATGTTAGGAAGGGCCCCTTCTTATCGCTTTTTGCATAAGAAGGGGCCCTTCCTAACATCAACAGCTAACAGCTCAGCGGCCGGCGGGGCGCAGGCCGAGCGGCTTACCGAGCAGCGACTCCCGCCGCACCGCGAGGCGGTCGGCCACCTGGTTCAACGCGACGGCGGCCGGGGCGGACGGCTCGGCCAACACGATCGGCGTACCGGCGTCGCCGGCCTCGCGTACCCGGGTGTCGAGCGGGATCTGGCCCAGCAGCGGCACCTGGGCGCCAACCACCTGGGTCAGCGACTCGGCGACCGTGGCGCCGCCCCCCGAACCGAAGATTTCCATCCGGGAGCCGTCCGGCATCTCCAGCCACGACATGTTCTCCACCACGCCGACGAGACGCTGATGGGTCTGTAGGGCGATCGCACCGGCCCGCTCAGCGACCTCAGCGGCGGCGGCCTGCGGGGTGGTCACCACCAGGATCTCGGCGTTGGGCAGGAGTTGGGCCAGCGAGATGGCCACGTCACCGGTGCCCGGCGGCAGGTCGAGCAGGAGTACGTCCAGCTCGCCCCAGTAGACGTCGGCGAGGAATTGCTGCAATGCGCGGTGCAGCATCGGACCCCGCCACACGACCGCCGCGTTGCCGGCGGTGAACATGCCGATCGAGATGACCTTCACGCCGTGCGACTGCGGCGGCATGATCATGTCCTCGACCCGGGTGGGGCGGGCCTCGGTACCGAGCATGCGCGGCACCGAGTGACCGTAGATGTCCGCGTCGACCACGCCAACCGACAGTCCCCGGGCGGCCAGGGCGGCGGCCAGGTTGACCGTCACGCTCGACTTGCCGACGCCGCCCTTTCCGCTGGCCACGGCGTAGACCCGGGTCCGTGAACCGGGCTGGGCGAACGGAATGACCGGCTCATCGGTCGCGCCGCCACCGCGCAGTTTCGTCTGGAGGGACTGGCGCTGTTCCGGGCTCATCACGCCAAACTCGATCTCCACCCCGGTCACCCCGGGTACCGCGCCGACGGCGGCGGTGATGTCCGTGCGCAGCTTGTCCTTCAGGGGGCAGCCGGCCACGGTGAGTAGGAGTTCTACCCGTACCACGCCGTCGGGGCCGATCACGGCGGAGCGCACCATGCCCAGATCGGTGATGGGACGGCGGATCTCCGGGTCGTTGACGGTGGCCAGGGCGGCCTGGACCGCTTCCTCGACGGTGCTGGCAGGTGCAGACATGCCCGCAATGTTACGTCGCGGCCTTGGCCGGGCAGCTGCTCACCGGCACCTGGCGGGAGTGACGACCGCGACCCTCCCGGCCCGGCGTGGTGCCCGCCCTGTTGCCGTTGAGTAGGAGGTGGCCCTTCGTGAGTAGTCTGTCCGATCTGTGTAGGCAACTGGAGAATGTCAATTTGAGGCTGGACGCCGTACCCGGCGGGTGCGACGATTCTTCAGGATCGCCGCGCGCCTGGCCCCTTGAGGCGCGCGGCGACCTTGTCTGGGCTGTCGCCAAGGTCACATCGACGGCCGGTCGCCGTCGTCCTCGTCCCGCGGCTCGTCGATCGGATCAGCCCCGGTCTCCGTACGCCCCGGCGCCTGAGCCGCCCGTAGCTTCCGCCGGTCGAGCCGCTGCCGGCGTTGGGCCTGCTCGTCGAGTTCCTCGGCTAGCCGGGACAACTCCGAGCGGACGAAGTCGCGGGTGGCCACCTCGCCGAGCGCGATCCGCAGCGCGGCGATCTCCCGGGTCAAATACTCGGTGTCCGCCTTCTGCAGGGTCGCCCGCCGCCGGTCCTCCTCCGCCGCGACGCGGTCCCGGTCGGCCTGCCGGTTCTGCGCCAGCAGGATCAACGGTGCCGCGTAGGAGGCCTGGAGGGAGAGCATCAGGGTCAGAAAGGTAAAGGTGTACGGGTCGAAGCGCCACTGCGCCGGTGCCAACGTGTTCCACGCCAACCAGGCGAAGATCACGATGCTCATGTAGACGATGAACTTCGCGGTGCCCATGTACCGGGCGATCCCCTCCGACCAGCGGCCAAAGGCCTCCGGGTCGAAGCGGGGCAGGTTGATCCGGCGTGGCTCCCGGGGCTGGTCGAGACGTTCCGTCCGGCGCGGCTCAGCCATCACGGCCGCCCGTCGGTCTGGGGCCGGCGGCCTGCTCCTGGCTCGTCCCCGTACCCACTTGGTCGTCGTCCCCGATCCGGTCCCGCCAGTCTGGCGGCAGCGACTGGTCGAGTACGTCGTCGACGGTGACCGCGCCGACCAGCCGGTTGTTGGTGTCCACGACCGGCATCGCCACCAGGTCGTACATCGCCATCCGGCGGGTGATCTCCGGCAGCGGGGTGCTCGGCTGGAGCGGGTCGAGGTCGTTGACCACCATGCCGCCGAGCAGTTCGGCCGGGGGCTCCCGCAGCAGCCGCTGGAAGTGCACGACGCCGAGGTAGCGCCCGGTGGGGGTGGCCATCGGTGCGCGGACCACGAAGACCTGGGCCGCGACCGCCGGGGAGAGCTGCGGCTCCCGGATCCGGGCCAGCGCCTCGGCGACCGTGGCGTCCGGCGGCAGGATCACCGGTTCGGAGGTCATCACGCTGCCGGCCGTACCGGGCTTGTACTTGAGCAGTTGCCGGACCGGGTCCGCCTCGTCCGGTTGCATCAGGTCGAGCAGCACGTCCCGCTCCGGCAACGGCAGCTCGCTGAGCAGGTCGGCCGCGTCGTCCGGGTCCATCTCCTCCAGTACGTCGGCGGCCCGTTCCCGGCCCAGTGCGGTCAGGATCTCCACCTGGTCGTGTTCGGGTAGCTCGCCGAGGACGTCAGCGAGGCGGGCGTCGTCCAGGGCGGCGGCGACCTCGTTGCGGCGGGTGTCGGTCAGTTCCTGGAGTGCGTTGGCCAGGTCCGCCGGACGCATGTCCTCCAGCACCGCCAGCAGGTTTGCCGTACCCCGGGCCTCGGACACCCCGGTCAGACCGGGAGCCATCTCCCACTCCAGCTGGTGCAGTTGGCCCCGGCGGGTGAGCCGGCCGGTCTGTTCCCGTACGGCCACCCGGGTCAGGGACCATTCGCCGCTACGGCTGGACTCCATCGCCACGTCGACGACGACACCGATGCCGCCGGTCGACTCGATCCGTACCCGCCGGTCGAGTAGCTCTTCGAGGACCAGCAGTTCGTTGGGGCGCTTCTCGAAGCGGCGCAGGTTGAGCATGCCGCTGCCCAGGACCACCGCCTCGGAGTCGATCGAGGTGATCCGGTTGATGGACAGGAAGATCCGTCGACGTAGCGGCATCTCCGCGACCAGTCCGACGACCTGTGGGGATTGTGTCGCGCCGCGTAGCCGGGCCACCGCGTCACGGACCCGGCCCACCTGGTCACCGTTGGGGTCGAACACGGTGAGGCCGGCGAGCCGGGCGATGTAGACCCGGGTCGGCATGGTCACTGGTCAAGCCTAGGTGGCGTAGGTTGATCAGCATGTCGACGTTGGCTTACGAGATTGTGGACGTCTTCACCGACCGGCCGTTCGCAGGTAACCCTCTTGCGGTGGTCTTCGGCGGCGACGGGTTGGCGACCGGGCAGCTGCAGGCGTTGGCTCGGGAGTTCAACCTGTCGGAGACGGTGTTCGTCCTGCCTCCGGTGGCCAGCGGTGCGACGTACCGGGTTCGGATCTTCACACCGGAGCGGGAGCTGCCGTTCGCCGGGCATCCCAGCGTGGGAGCGGCGGTGGCCGCCAGCCGCCGGGGCTTCTTCCCGCCCGGCACGGTCGTCCAGGAGTGTGACGCGGGTCTGCTGCCCATCGAGGTCGCTGGCCAGGCGGCGACCCTGACCGGCGGTACGCCGACCGTCGGTCAGGAGTTGGACCCGGAACTCCTGCTTGCCACCGTCGGGCTGACCATCGACGATCTGGTCGGCCCGACGCCCCGGCTGGCCGGGTGCGGGCTGGAGTTTCCCTATCTGCTGGTCCGCCCGGATGCGGTCGCCCGGGCCCGGCCCGACAGTGCGGTAGCACATCGGTCGGGTGTGGCGCAGGCGAGCGTCTTCGCCTGGCAGCCTGACGAGCGGGTGGCACACGCCCGGGTGTTCGGCTTCGGACTGGGGGTACCGGAGGACCCGGCCACTGGTTCCGCCGCGCTCGGCCTCGGGGTGTGGCTGGTGGCGAGCGGGTTGCTGCCCGGAGAGGGCCGGTCGGCGTACGGCGTACGACAGGGCGTGGAGATGGGCCGCCCGTCCTGGCTGGAGTGCACGGTGACCGCGACCGGCGGGGTGGCGGTCGGGGCGACGGTGGCCGGTGGGGTGCAGCCAATCGCGCACGGCGAGATCGCCGTTCCTCCGTTCATCGGCTGACCAGTCCACGGGTTCCTACTTCCCGATGATCGACTGGCTCAACCCTGCGGGTCGCCGATGACCAGGGGTGAGTCCCGTCTCAGCGGCGCGCACCCACTGGCGGTGGCTCGCCTCAGCGGCGGCGCACCCGGTGTAGCCGGAACGGCTTGCGGGTCGGTCGGGCCGCTGGAGTCGGCCGGGGTGAGGCGGCCAGTGAGCCGTCGGGCAGTGCGTCACCGGCCACCGGCTCACCGGCCGGGGCCAGTCGGCTGAGCACACACTCGGCCGCCCACCGGGCGACCAGATCCGTGGTGCCACCCGAGGCGTTGAGTCGCTTGGCGGCGACCTGGCCGGCAACGGTCGCCCACTGCTCGCTGTCCGGTTGTACCCGGGTCACCTCGGCCGGCCAGGTGACGATCTGTCCGCCGTGGTCACCTCGTAGGGTCACGGTGGCTGTCGAGGTGTCGGCGAGCCCCGGCGCGGACTGCTCGCCGGGGCCACTGACGAAGTGGAGTGCTCCGTCGATCGGTACGCACCAGAGCGCGAGTGCCGGTCCGTCACCGACCGCCACCCAGGCCACCGCGGCCTTCTTGATCGCCTCGTCCACCAGCGGCGGCGTCACCCGCTCGGTCACGTCCTCAGTCACCTCTGCATCCTGCCGCAACCTCGATGCCGGCGACATCCCAGCGGGGCTCCCAAAGCGACTCGGATCTCCTTGCCGAAGACGATGGCCTAGATCAGATCGTTGGATCTTCGCTGTAAGCTTTGGCCGCATTTTCGGCTGTTGCTAAGGACGTACCTTCAAATGCGGTTACGGCCCATCGATCTGGCGCGCGAGCACGGCCTGTCCACGCAGGCGGTGCGCAACTACGAGGAGGCGGGAATCCTGCCGCCGGCCGAGCGCTCGCCGCACGGCTACCGCAGCTACGCACCGCGGCATGCGGCGGCGTTGCGGGCGTTCCTGGCGTTGATCCCCGCACACGGCCACGCGACGGCAGGGGCGATCATGCGGGCCGTGAACGACGGCGCGGTCCGGGACGCATTGCGGCTGATCGACGAGAGTCATGCCCAGCTGGCCGACGACCGACGCACGCTGGAGGCCGTGGAACGGGCGCTGCGCGACCTGGTGCCGC
Source organism: Micromonospora sp. NPDC003197 (assembly GCF_053590565.1). Classification (NCBI taxonomy): domain Bacteria; kingdom Bacillati; phylum Actinomycetota; class Actinomycetes; order Micromonosporales; family Micromonosporaceae; genus Micromonospora; species Micromonospora sp. NPDC003197. Next base: position 105,539 of record NZ_JBSFTE010000002.1, read on the forward strand.
CGCGTGAGCTGGAGCCGGGGGTGACGTCCATCGGGCCGTTGGCGCGGCGGCTCGGCGTCCGGCCGGCGACGTTACGCAAATGGCAACGGGCTGGGCTGATCATGCCCCGCCGCGACCCGCGTACCGGCTATCGCGTCTATACCTCCGCCGACGTACGCGACGTGTTGCTGGCCCACCAGCTGCGCCGGGGCGGGTCCGGGCTGACGCAGATCGCGCAGGTGCTGGAGCAGGTACGGTCGGCGGGCGGACCGGAGCCGCTGCGGGCGACGCTGCGGGAGTGGCACGACCGACTGACGGTGCGAGGGCTGGCGATGCTGGCGGGCGCGGCCGCGCTCGACACCTACCTGGGAAACCCATAGTCCCCCGCCAGGCGGAGACGGCTGTAGGCAGCCAGCCCAGGCCACGGTCCTCCGATGATTCGTCGGAGGAGGGTTCCGCTCTCCGGGAACCGGGGTTGGTCAACCAGTTCGATCACCTCGCCCAGCGAGGTCAGCACCGGACCGTCCCAGCCGGTGTCGGAGTTGAAGGTCAGGTGCCCGCCGAGGTCGGGGGCGGCCAGTCGGACCGCAGCCAGCCCGGCCCGGGTCGCGCCGGTCAGCTCCTGACTGCCGCCGTCGCCGACATACAGGCACTCCCACGGGGGTACGGCCAGCCGGGCACACGCCGCCAGATAGAGAGCCGGGTCAGGTTTGCAGACGCCGAGGCGTACCGAGAGGACCTGGACGTCGAGCAGCGGGGCCACCGGAAGTTGGGGAAGGAAGACCGGCAGCTCGTGCGTACAGTCGCTGATCAGCCCGATCTGTAGGCCCCGCTGGCGGAGCGCGCGCAGCACGGGCATCGCGTCGCTCCGTAGTCGGGTGTCCGCCCGGATCGCCGCGAACCGCGCGTCGACGGCCGTACGCATCGCCGCCGCCGACGGTCGGACGCCGGCCCGTTCGGCGACCCAGCGCAGGGTGGCTTCGGTGTCGCCGATCGCCCCGGTGGCCCGCTGGTAGAAGGACTGGTCGAGTACCTCGACCAGGGTGTCCCGGGAACAGCCGAGGGCCTCGGCGACGGCGGTGTGCCGCCAGCCCCGTTGCACCGGGCAGGTGAGGGTGCCGAAGAAGTCGAACAACACAGCTCGATATCTGGGCACGGTGAACCAGGCCTCCGGAGGGTGAGGGGTGCCGAGGCGTAGATCGCATGATCGTAACGGCATGTCGATCGTCCCATGCCCCCGAGTGACAACCGGGGATCTTGTCTCTGGTTGGCCGGAGGATGGCGATGCCGACGAAGCGGATGATGCCGCCATCGGTGGGTTAACCGGCACAATGACTGCGGTGTACGGGGGAGGGGAGGGCAGGTGCGCATCCTGCTGGTCGAGGATGACACCCGGGTGGCCGCCGCGATGGTTTCCGCGTTGACCCGTCGTGGTTACGACATCGAACACGCGGCGACTGCCGCTGCCGCCCTGGCTGCCGCCCCCTGCGATCTGGTGCTGTTGGACCTGACCCTGCCCGACGGGGACGGCATGGAGGTGTGCCGGAAGCTGCGGGAACGCAGTGCCCAGCTCGGCATCATCGTGGTGACCGCCCGAGGAGAGGAACGCGAGCGCGTGCTCGGCCTGCGGATGGGCGCCGACGACTACGTGGTGAAGCCGTTCTCCATCGTCGAGTTGCAGGCTCGGATCGAAGCGGTACTGCGGCGGGCGGCCATCGCCGCACCCCAGCACACCGTTATCGACCTCGGCCGGGTACGCATCGACGTGCCGGCCCGTATGGTCGCCGTCGACGGGGAGCCGGTGACGTTGACCCGTAAGGAGTTCGACATCCTGGTCTCCCTGGCTCGGCAGCCGGGGCTGGTCGTACCTCGGGATCGGATCCTGTTGGACGTCTGGCAGACCACCTGGGCGGCCCGGCACACCGTGGAGGTGCACGTGGGCTCGCTCCGGGCCAAGCTGGGCGACCCCCGGCTGGTGGAGACCGTGCGCGGGGTCGGCTACCGGCTGCGCGGCGAGTAGCGGGATCCGCGGTGCGCCGACGCTTGGTCACCAGCTACCTGCTGCTGATGGTCCTTGTGCTGCTCGCGTTGGAGACCCCGTTGGCGATCACCCTGGCCAACCGGGAGACCGACCAGGTACGGGCCGACCGGCTCGCCGACGCGACCCGGTTCGCCTCGCTCTCCGGTCCGGCGCTGCGCAGTGGCGCGGTCGGGGCGCTCCGCGCCGAGTTGGACCGTTACGACGAGTTGTACGCCATCGGCGTCTCCGTGGTGGACCGGGAACATCGGACGGTCCTGGTCACGGCGCACTATCCGGGCACGACCGCCCCGGTCGAACCAGCGGCCCGGGCCGCCCTCGCCGGGCAGCAGTTCACCGGGTCCGCAGCGGTCTGGCCGTGGAGTCCCGGACCGCTGGTGGTGGCCGTACCGATAGCCGACGGTGGGGAGGTGCTGGGGGCGGTGATCATCTCCTCGCCGATCACCCGAGTACGCAACACGGTGCGGAACTGGTGGTTGATCCTGGTCGGCGTTGGCGTGCTGGCGGTGCTGGCCTGTGTGTCGACCGCGTTCCGGCTGGCCGGGTGGGTACTGCGGCCGGTCACCGTGCTGGACGCGGTGACCCACGAGATCGCCGGCGGTGACCGGGACGCCCGGGTGCCGCACCAGCTTGGCCCGCCGGAGCTGCGCCGGTTGGCGGCGAGCTTCAACGACATGGCGGACGCGGTCTCCGACGCGATGGAACGGCAGCGGGCCTTCGTCGCGCACGCCAGCCACCAACTGCGCAACCCGCTCACCGCGCTCCGGCTGCGGGTGGAGGAACTCGGGCCGAGCCTGACCGACGAGTACGGCCGCACCGAGCACCAGTTGGCGCTGGAGGAGACCGACCGGCTGGCCGAGGTGTTGGACGGGCTGCTCACGTTGGCCCGGGCCGAGCGGGGGCGGGACCGGTTGGTGGTGGTGGACGCCGCAGCCGTGGCCGTGTCGCGAGCCGCCGCGTGGCAGCCGCTGGCCCGCCATCGGTCCATCACGCTGGAGGTCACCGTGCCGGAGCAGGCGGTACCGGTCCGTGCCGTGCCGACGGCGGTGGACCAGACCCTGGACGCGCTGATCGACAACGCGGTGAAGTTCACCGAGCCGGGCGGTCGGGTCGCGGTGACCGTGGCGCAGGTCGACGGCGGCGTGGCGGTGACCGTACGGGACACCGGGCGGGGAATGACCGCCGACCAGCTCCACCAGGCGACTGAGCGGTTCTGGCGGGCACCGGACGCGCAGAATGTCAGCGGTGCGGGGCTTGGCCTGACCATCGTCGCGGTGCTGGTCGACGTCTCCGGCGGGCGGCTCACCATGCGTCCGGCGAAGCCGCGCGGGCTGGCCGCCACCGTGTGGTTCCAGACCCCCGAGGACGAATGATCGCCACCCGGGACGGGGCTTACCGGAGCAGTCGGGCAGGGCTTACTGAACAGGACGGCCCGGTCAGGGTTTGTTGGATCGGTAGTAGCGGGCCGCGCCGGGGTGCATCGGCAGCGGCTCGGTGGCGATCGCCGACAGTGGGCTCAACCGGGCGGCGGCCGGGTGAGCGGCGGCCAGTTCGTCCCGGCGCTGCATCAGCAGCCGGGTCAACTCGTACACCAGGTTTTCCGGCAGGGTCGGGCCGACGACGAGGAAGTTGGGGTTGGCGATGGTGGTCACCGGATCCAGCCCGTACACCGAGCGGGGGACGTCGCGGGCGACGTACACCTCCCGGTAGGCGTTGCGCAGCGGCTCGATGTACGTGTTGAGGTCGACAAGCCGGATCGGGGTGTCGGCGGCCAGTTCGTGGATGGCGTTCACCGGCAGGCCACCGGAGAAGAAGAAGGCGTCGATCTGTCCGGCGCGCAACGCGGCCACGGAGGCGTCCAGCCCCAACTTCTCGGTACGGATCACCCCGGTCAGCCCGGCGACCGCGAGGAGACGGTTGGCGGTGACCTCGGTGCCGGAACCGGAGGCACCCACCGAGACCCGGCGATCGCGAATGTCGGTCAGCTGGTGGATCGGGCTGTCTGCCCGGGTGACCAGGTGCAGCAGATCGTCGTAGACCCGGGCCATGGACGACACCTGATAGCCGCCGGTCGGCGTGATGGGCAGGACATCGGCCTGGGTGAAACCCAACTCGGCGGTGCCGTTGGCGACCATCGTGACGTTCTGTGCCGAGGCAGCGGTCACCAGCACACTGGCTCGGACGTTGGGTAGCTCCCGGTTGAGGATCGTGGCCAGTGACTGCCCGAAGGCGTAGTAGACCGCAGTGGGACTGCCGGTCGCGATGCGGATATCGATCGGGGTCGGTTCGGTCGGGCGGCAGCCAGCGGCGAGCAGCGTCGTCGCCGTCAGCAGCGCCATCGCGGCGAGCGGAGCGGCGGCGGTGCGCAGCCACGACGAGTTACGGCTCACGTACGGCACACTCCGGCGACGGTCGGGGACGGCGTCGCCAGTCTCGCCTACCCGGCCGATCGCTGCATACCGTGCGAACGGCGGAACAGTCCTCGACGGGTCAGGAGGCGGCGGCCAGTGCGGTCCGGTACGCAGTGCTCTGCATGATTCGCCGCTTGTCCAACCCGGCCGGCACGCTGACCAGGAAACAGCCGGATCGGCGGTCCAGCGAGGCGGTCGCGCCGAGCAGTTGGGCGCTGCGGACGAGCACCCCGGCGAGGTCCTGGTCGTTGACCCGTACCCCGAGGATGTGCTTGTGGATGTGCCGGCCGGCGCCGAGCAGCACCGCACTCCAGGCGGCGGCGGCCAGCCGGGGCCGCCACTGCTGGCGAACGGTTGAGGTGCCGGCGGCGACCGGGCTGTGTAGCGTCTCTCGGGCCTGCCGCCAGGCGAGGTCGATGGTGGCGGTGTACTCCGCCTGACACCGCGCTGGCACCCCAAGTCGGTGCACGGTGTAACGCCGCCGTAGTCCGGCGGTGACGATCTCCTCGTCGACCGGGATCTCCAGGCGACCCATCAGTTGCCGCATCCGCTCGGCGGCGGTCGGCTGGCTGAACTCGACCACGGTTCGGGCGCTGGTCAGCGGCCGGTGATGGGGGCGTTGGCCGTACTGCGTCATGGTCGGTCGGGTGGGCATCGACGCGCAGCGCAGGAGGCAGGCCAGTTCGAAGGCGTCGACCAACGTCGACCAGGCCAGCCGGGTGGGGGGAGTGGTGTTGCCGGGCGGCGCGGTGGCCAGGGTGAGGTGGGCCGACATCGTACGCTCCTAGGGTCGTTCGGGGGTTTCCCAAACGTTGCCGGTTGCATGCGCACGGCGGTACCGGTTCGAGCCAGACTTGAGGGAAACTTGCGGACCGGGGCGGCCCCGCCGCACAGATTACGACGCTGGCCGTGGCTGTTGGCGGCGGGTTCGGCTACCGGTGGCGAGTCTCCTGGTGTATCCAGCTCAGATAGGCCGGATTGCCGGCGGTGATCGGGGTGCAGATCACCTCTGGTACGTCGTACGGGTGGGCGGCGCGCAGGTGCTCGATCAACGCCTCGGCCCGGTCCTCGGTCGTCTTGAACAGCACCAGCCACTCCTCGGCAGCCTGCACCTCGCCGTCCCACCAGTAGGTGCTGGTGATCGGGCCGACGACCTGGCCGCAGGCGGCGAGCCGGGCCTGTACGGCGGATCGGCTGAGCTCGACCGCTGCCGGTTGGGCGTCGACGGTGGTGGAGACCTGCTGGTATCCGGCCATCGGCTGCACTCCTCCCCTGGTCTGACTCGCTCCTGCCGCCGGACGCTAGTCCGCCCCGCTCTGGGCGCAAGTCTGCCCGGTTCCAGGCGTTAGTCTGCCCGCTCCGGGCGGGCAGTGAAATCCTGCACAGGTTGGTTCTCCTGTGTCCCTCGGCACGGTTACCGTGGCGTAACAACCGCCTTTGTGATCGTTAAGTCGAGCCGGGTACGTCCGGCCGGCGAAAGGAGCCCGCGATGGCCAACCTCGGACGCCCCCGCCGGTCCTGTCTGGCCGTACCCGGGTCGAGCGTGAAGATGCTCGGCAAGGCCCAGGGACTCCCGGCCGACCAGGTCTTCCTGGACCTGGAGGACGCGGTGGCCCCGCTGGCCAAGCCGGAGGCACGTAAGAACATCGTCGCGGCGCTCAACGAGGGGGACTGGGCTGGGAAGGCACGGGTGGTACGCGTCAACGACCTGACCACGCCCTGGACCTACCAGGACGTGATCGCGGTGGTCGAGGGTGCCGGCGCCAACCTGGACTGCATCATGCTGCCGAAGGTGCAGACGGCCGCGCACATCGAGTGGCTGGACCTGACCCTCACCCAGTTGGAGAAGACGCTCGGACTGCCGGTGGGTGGGATCGGCATCGAGGCGCAGATCGAGAACGCCGCCGGCCTGGTCAACATGGATGCCATCGCCGCCGCCTCGCCCCGGGTGGAGACGATCATCTTCGGTCCGGCCGACTTCATGGCGTCGATCAACATGAAGTCGCTGGTGGTCGGAGCCCTGATTCCGGACTACCCGGGCGACCCCTACCACTACATTCTGATGCGGATCCTGATGGCCGCCCGGATGCACGACAAGCAGGCCATCGACGGGCCGTTCCTGCAGATCCGCGACGTGGACGGATTCCGGGAGGTGGCGAAGCGCTCGGCCGCCCTCGGGTTCGACGGCAAGTGGGTGCTGCACCCCGGCCAGATCGAGGCGGCGAATGAGGTCTACTCCCCGGCGCAGGACGACTACGACCACGCCGAGTTGATCCTTGACGCCTACGCGCACTACACCTCGGACGCGGGCGGTCGGTTGGGCGCGGTGATGCTCGGCGACGAGATGATCGACGAGGCGTCGCGCAAGATGGCGCTGGTCATCGCGGCCAAGGGGCGGGCCGCCGGAATGACCCGGAAGCGCACCTTCAGCGTCGAGGAATGATCTCGCTTTCGTGGCGGGGCGCGCCGGTCATCATCCCGGCTGCGCCCCGCCACATCGCAGCTGTGTCTGCTAGACAGCGGTCGTGCTGGCGATGAAGCCGCCGATGACCACGAAGTAGACGATCAGGAACAGGATCGTGATCGCGGCCAGCCCGACCCCGATCCAGCCGACGATGATTCCGGCCAGGGCCAAGCCGTCGCCCTCCTCGCCGGTGTTACGGATTTCGGCGCGGCCCCGGTTGCCGAGGTAGACGGCGAGCCCGCCGAGCAGGGTGCAGGTGAAGAGGCTGGCCAGCGCGACGACCAGCGAGGCGATCGCCATGTTGTTCGTCGGACGGCGTACGACGAACTGCGGCCAGGGATAGGGCGGTGGCGGGTACGGCGGTGGGCCAGGAGGCAGGGATGACTCGCCGGGCCCGCCCACAGCGGGTGTCCCGCCAGGTTCGTCGGAACCCTTCGCGACGTCTGGCTGCTCCACCGGACCTCCTCGATGCTGGTCGGATGAGTCCTAATTGCCGTGAGTTCTTGCTGCTGGTCCGGGTCAGTCGGTGGTGCCGTAGCCAGTGGTGCCGTGGGGGGTGGTGGAAGGATCCTGGTTGAACAACCAGACGAACAGCCCGACCCAGGCGAGCGTGGCGATCAGCGCGATGCCGGTCGCGATCCAGCCGACGATGATTCCGGCCAGGGCCATACCGTCGCCGCTTTCCCCCTTCTGCCGGATCTGCCGCCGGGAGACGTGACCGAGGATTGCGCCAATGATGCCGATGAAACCGCCGAGCCCGTAGCCGCAGAGGCCGAAAACGCCGACGATGGACACCACCAGCGCGGCGATCGACATTCCGTTGGTCGGTTGCGCGACGGCGATCATCGGGTAGCCGTACCCGGGATAAGCCCCGACGGGCGTGCCCTCTGCTTTGAACGGCTCTCCACTGACCGGGTATCCACTGACCGGGTATCCACTGGTCGGCTGGTTCGGATCCGGATAGGCGGCAGGCTGCGGGTTGCTTTGGGACGGGTCGTTCCAGTTCGGATAGCTCATTAATGATCTCCGTCTGCAAAGGGTGCGCCGCCAGGGTAGTCGCTCACCGCCAGTGACACTGCCCCCGTTTTTGGGGGGTGTGCGTTGCCCGTACCAGCGGAAGAGGGCAGGATCGCGACATGGCATTCGATGCGCGCGCCGGGGACAGGTCCAGCAGCCGTCTTCGTCGGGATGCGACTCGTCCCGGGCTGGCCCGCCGGCACCGCACCAATCCGTCCGGCGTCGACCCGATGGGGGTCGAGGTTCCGACACCCGAGACGGAGCCGGTCACCATGCGGCTCGATGGCCGGGTGGCGCTGGTCACCGGCGCCGGCAGCCCCGACGGCATCGGGTACGCGACCGCCCGCCGGTTACGTGATCTGGGAGCCAGGGTGGCGATCGTGTCGACCACCCGGCGGATCCACGAGCGGGCCACTGAGCTGGGTGCGACCGGATTCGTCGCCGACCTCACCGACGAGTCGGAGGTGGGGGCACTCGCCGATGCGATCGCCGAGCAGCTCGGCGAGGTGGAGGTGCTGGTCAACAACGCCGGGCTGGCGAGTCGGGCGAGCCCGGAGGTGCTGCGACCGGTCGCGCAGTTGACTTTCGAGGAGTGGCAGGCGGAGATCAACCGCAATCTGACCACGGCGTTCCTGTGCAGCCGGGCGTTCATCGGCGGGATGGCCGAGCGCGGCTGGGGGCGGATCGTGAACCTCGCCGCCACCGCCGGGCCGGTCAACGCGCTACCGACCGAGGCGGCGTACGCGGCGGCCAAGGCCGGGGTGGTCGGGTTGACCCGGGCGCTGGCGATGGAGATGGTCGCCGACGGCGTGACGGTCAACGCGGTGGCCCCGGGCACCATCTACACGGCGGCGTCCACCATGGCCGAGTTGAAGCAGGGCCTCGGCACTCCGGTGGGACGGCCCGGTACGCCGGACGAGGTGGCTGCGGCCATCGTCTTCCTCTGCTCGCCGGCGGCCTCCTACATCACCGGCCAGATGCTGGTGGTGGACGGCGGTAACAGCGTCCGGGAAGCCCAGTTCCGCTAGCCCGACGTCCCTGGTGGGGCCCCGACCTTCCTAGTAGCCCCACGTCCCAAGCAGCCCGACGTGTCTAGTAGGTCGTGCCGCTGTCCGAGCCGGCCCAGAAGATGAGCACTACCCAGGCGCAGCAGGCGATCAGATACAGCCCGGTGAAGATGTAGCTGAGGATCAGGCCCCAGAAGGCGAGCTGGTCGCCCTGCTCGCCGGTCTGCTTGATCTGCTTGCGGGCGATGTGTCCGAGCGCGATGCCGGCCGGAGCGAAGACGAAGGCGAAGACCAGCGACAGGATCGCCAGGACGTTCATGCCTCGGTGTTGCCCCTGGCCAGGTGGGGGATAGCCCGGCTGGCCGTACTGCCCGTACTGGCCGCCGTATTGGCCCGGCTGACCGTATTCGCCGTGCTGACCGCTGGGCTGGCCGGGATGGCCGTATTCGGCGTGCTGGCCGCCGGGCTGGCCAGGTTGCCCGTACGAGGGCTGGGAGCTACCCGACTCGGGCTGTTGCTGCCCGTACGGGTCGGGTGGCCGTTGCGGGTCCTGTGGTTCGTCCGGGTTCGGGTAAGTCATGACAATCGTCCTCCTTGTCCGGACGCTACCGGGAGCGGTGAAGCTTTTCACAGCGGATGCCGGGACACGCCGTCTTGGCTGCGCACTACCCCACGGCGATACTTATCGAGCGTTCAGTTACTCGTCGGTACGTTGTCTGTGTACCTACCGACGCCCGTGAATCCTCGGAGGCTGACATGGCCCGACTCGCCCAGACCCCCGGCCTGACCGATGTGCAACGGTCGATCCTGGAGACCGTACGGGACTTCGCCGACCGGGAGATCATTCCGAACGCGCAGCGGCTGGAACGAGCCGACGAGTATCCCGCGGAGATCGTCGACGGTATGCGGGAGATGGGGCTCTTCGGGCTCACCATCGACGAGGAGTACGGCGGCCTCGGCGAGTCGCTGCTGACCTACGCCCTGGTCGTCGAGGAACTCTCCCGGGCCTGGATGTCGATCTCCGGGATCGTCAACACCCACTTCATCGTGGCGTACCTGATCTCCCGGCACGGCTCGGCAGAGCAGAAGCGCTCGCTGCTGCCCCGGATGGCCACCGGCGAGGTACGCGGCGCGTTCTCCATGTCCGAGCCGGGCTGCGGCTCCGACGTCTCCGCCATCCGGTCCAAGGCGGTACGCGACGGCGACAACTTCGTGCTCAACGGGCAGAAGATGTGGCTGACCAACGGGGCGTACTCGTCGGTGGTGGCCACGCTGGTGCGTACCGACGTCGGTGCCGACTCGGTCTACGGCAACATGACGACCTTCCTGGTGGAGAAGGAGCCCGGCTTCGGCGAGACCGCCCCCGGGCTGACCATCCCCGGCAAGATCGAAAAGATGGGCTACAAGGGCGTCGAGACCACCGAGATGATCCTCGACGGCGTGACCGTGCCGGCATCGGCCGTACTCGGTGGAGTCGAGGCCGGCCTCGGCCGGGGCTTCTACCAGATGATGGACGGCATCGAGGTGGGCCGGGTCAACGTGGCCGCCCGGGCCTGCGGCATCTCCATCCGCGCCTTCGAACTCGCCGTTGCGTACGCCCAGCAGCGGCAGACCTTCGGCGCCCAGTTGACCAGGCACCAGGCCATCGCCTTCAAGCTCGCCGAGATGGGTACGAAGATCGAGGCCGCCCACGCGCTGATGGTCAACGCGGCCCGGCTCAAGGACTCGGGTGCCCGTAACGACGTCGAGGCCGGCATGGCCAAACTCCTCGCCTCCGAGTACTGCGCCGAGGTGGTGCAGGAGTCGTTCCGCATCCACGGCGGCTACGGCTACTCGAAGGAGTACGAGATCGAGCGGCTGATGCGCGAGGCGCCGTTCCTGCTCATCGGCGAGGGCACCTCGGAGATCCAGAAGACGATCATCTCCCGGGGCCTGCTCAAGGAGTACAAGTTCTGACCGGGCGGTGGTGGGCGACGGGCCGGGTGACGTGGAACCGATCGACGAGAAAAGCTGCCGACTACGCAGCCACACCGACACCCTGGAATGGCTGGCGTTTCGGCTGGTCATGCTCGGCTGCGAATTCGAGGTGCACGAGCCACCGGAACTAGCCGACTACCTGCGGGCGATGGGTGCCCGGGCCATCCGGGCAGCAGGCTGACCTGGGTCAGTCGAGGTGGGACAGGTTGCCGGCGGCCCGCTCGATCACCAGACACCGGTCCTCGACATAGTCGATTCCGGCCTCCGTGGCGATACGCCGCGCCTCGGGCGAGACGATGCCCAGTTGCAGCCACACCGCCGGTGCGCCGATCGCAACCGCGTCCCGGACCACCGCCACGGCGTCCGCCGCCGGCCGGAACACGTCGACCAGGTCTACCGGGTGCGGGATGTCGGCCAGCGAGCGGTAGACCTGCTCGCCGAACAGCTCGTCGGCCTCCGGGTTGACCGGAATGATCCGCCAGCCGTACCGCTGCATCTGTTGCGGCACGGTGTAGGCCGCCTTCGCTGGGTTGCGGGACGCGCCGACGACGGCGATCACCCGAGCATCGGCCAGGATCTGCTGAGGAGTACGCACCCGGCGACTGTAGCGCCGTCGGCGGACTGGTGACCTACAGCAGGGTCAGCTGCTCGCCCCCGGCCACCGGGTCAGGTCGCCGAGTTGCCCGACGCGCTGGGGTGGCCCCGAGCGCCCGGGACTCCGCTGGCGAGGTCGGGATCTGGCGGGGAGACCCCGACTCGGGGCGGTTCAGCCCGTGCCGGCGGGCGGCGATCCGGACCCGAGCGACGATCTCCCGCTGGTAGGGCTGGGGCAGGTAGCTGCCCTGCCCGAAAAGTTCCCGGTAGCGGGGCAACAGGGCGGGAAACTCGCGGCCGAGCCAGGCTGCGTACCACTGGCGGGCACCGGGTCGCAGGTGCAGCGGCAGCGGGGTCACGCGGGTCGCCCCGGCGGCGGCGATCGCCGCGACGGTGGCCTCGATCGACTCGTCGGTGTCGGTGAGTCCAGGCAGGATCGGTGCCATCAGCACACCGACCTGGAGGCCGGCGTCGGTGAGCGCGCGTACCGCGTCCAGCCGGCGACGTGGGCTGGGTGTGCCCGGCTCGACCGAGCGCCACAACGCCTCGTCGAGGAAACCGACCGAGAACGAGGCACCAACCTGGGTCACCTCGGCGGCCGTACGCAGCAGCGGCAGGTCGCGCAGGATCAGGGTGCCCTTGGTCAGGATGGAGAACGGGTTGGCGAAGTCGGTCAGCGCAGAGATGATCTCGGGCATGAGCTGGTAACGACCTTCGGCCCGCTGATAGCAGTCGACGTTGGTGCCCATCGCGATGTGATCGCCCTGCCACTTCGGTGACCCCAACTCGCGACGGAGCAACTCGCCTGCGTTGACCTTGACGACCACCTGGCTGTCGAAGTCCCGTCCGACGTCGAGGTCCAGGTAGGTGTGCGTGTTACGCGCGAAGCAGTAGACACACGCATGGCTACAGCCTCGGTAGGGGTTGATCGTCCACTGGAACGGGACTCGTGAGGTGCCCGGCACCCGGTTGATGATCGACTTTGCGCGTATTTCGTAGAAGGTCATGCCGGCGAAGCCGGGGGTGTCGAAGGTGCGGGCCACCGCGCCGGGCAGCGCCAGCGGCAAGGGTGGAGCCGCTGGCGCTGCCTCTTCGGGGACTCCCTGGTCGTGGGGAGCCGACAGGTTGTCCCAGCGCATGACAGTCATTCGAACACATGTGCTAATCCGGGGGCAAGTCGCCGCACGATCGCATGGGCACCTCACTGATATGCCCGTTCGCCTGGCAGGGGAGGATGGGGGCATGGAGCGGCCCATATTCGTCTACGACGGCGACTGCGCGTTCTGCACCTCGTGCGCCAGGTTCGCCGAGCGCTGGGTGCCGACCCGGGCACGACTGGTGCCCTGGCAGTTCACCGACCTCGACGCGTTGGGGCTCACCGCCGATCAGTGCGAGGAGGCGGTCCAGTGGGTGGGTGTCGACGGCGTACGGGCGGCCGGGCCGGATGCCATCGCCCGTCTACTCGGCGACAGCAAGCCGTGGTGGCGCCTGCTGGGCGCGGTACTCCGGCTGCCACCCGTACGCGCTCTGGCCTGGCCGGCGTACCGCTGGGTGGCCCGCAACCGGCACCGGATGCCGGGCGGTACGGCGGCCTGCTCCCTGCCCCAGGCGGCGCGTGAGGGCTACGCCCCGGCCGACGGCTGAACCGCCACGGGGCCTGGCACCTCCGCTGGTGGTTCAGCCGGCGCTGGTTCCGGTACGTCCGGCGCTGGTTCGGCCGCGTCCGTTGGCGGTTGCCGGCGGGCGATTCGGCGCAGCCAGTGGATCGGGCGGACCCGTTCCAGTGACAGGAAGCTCGCCATCGCCACCAGGTGCGGCGCGAACGAGATGGTGATGGTGGAGATGGTCACCACGTGGAACGAGTAGAAGAAGGCCACGATCGCCCGGCGCCACCGTTCGGAAACCAGGAACACCACCGGGCTCAACAGCTCGAACGCGATGATGCCGAACTGGGCGACGATCAGTAGATAGGGCACCTGCGCGAGCAGGTCGGCGAACTCGGTGCCGCGCCGGATGATCGCCCGGGCGAGCACCGAGCCGGTCATCCACTCCAGACCGCCGAAGCGGAACTTGGCCCACGCGGCGAGGAAGTAGGTGCAGATCACGGAGATCTGAGTGATCCGCAGCGCCCAGCCACCAGCCTCGGTCCGGGTCGCGTCGCCGTGCCGGGCCCGCCCGGCGGTGGGTAGCACCGCGAGCGCGACCAGCAAGGCGAACCGGTCGTGGTCCACCTTGCCGTAGCTCATGGCGATGATCATCCACTCGAAGTAGAGCAGGAAGATCGGCCAGCCCAGGGCCCGTGGTGCCCGACCACTGGCGGCCACCAGGGAGAGCGCCAGCAGTGCCCAGAAGATGCCGTAGTAGTGGGGTCGGGGTCGGCAGCGGCAGCAACCGCCCGATGAACAGTGGCTGGTACAGATCACCCGAGATGCTGCCGTGGGTGCGTATCCAGGGCGTGAAGATCACCAGGTCGGCGGCGACGAAGAGATAGACCAGGGTACGGAAGGCAGCGATCCGACCCCGAGGGACCGGCGTGGTCAACCACCGTCTGGCTGCGGTCGACCAGCGTCCTGCCACGCTCACGATGCTTGCCACGACACCACCGTCTCGTCGGTGAACTTGCCGGTCGGCCGACCGTCCGTGATGCCGTACCAGCGGATCACGATGCGCACCTCGACCAGGGCCGGCGCCCCGGGGTGGCGTTCGGCGTACGCGTCGGCCACCTGCCGTAGCAGGGCCGGGTCGGCGGCGTACCGGGCCTGTTGGCCCTCGATCTCCGCCCGTCGGATGCCGGTGCTCTGCTGATCCAGGTGGATCAGCGCACCGCTGCTGTCGACCCCCTCGACGCGGGTGTCCGGCGCCGGGGCGTTCGGTGGGTTCGAAGTGGAGTACATCCGGAACGGGCCGAACGGGAAGTGGTCGTCCTGTCCCCAGAAGGTGCCGACGAGCAGGACAGCGGTCAGATGAACCGGCCGGACCCGATGGGTCCGGCCGGGGTGGTGCGGGCAGGAGTGGAGGGCGGTCAGCTCTGGCCGGCGAGCTGCCGGCGGACGTCGTCCATGTCCAGGGCCTGGACCTGCTCGATCAGGGACTCCAGGGCGGACTCGGGCAGGGCTCCCGGCTGGGCGAAGACGATGATGCCGTCCCGGACCGCCATGATCGTCGGAATGGACCGGACGTCGAACTTGGCGGCGAGTTCCTGCTGTGCTTCGGTGTCCACCTTGCCGAAGACGATGTCCTGATGTTTCTCCGAGGAGCGTTCGTAGATCGGGGCGAACCGAACACACGGGCCGCACCAGCTTGCCCAGAAGTCGACCAGCACGATGCCGTCCTGGCCGGTTACCTCGTCGAAGTTGGCCGTGGTCAGTTCAACGGAAGCCATTGATCTCTCTCCGATCACCGGAAGTGCCTACGCCTGGGAGAACCTCTGCGTCGGTCGTGGAATTCCCGGCGATCCAGCACCGAAACGCCCAGCCTGAGCCCTTCAGCGTCATCCGACAGCGCCGATGCGCGCCGGTGATCCTGGGTGCTCCGAGGTTGCGGGCGCTGTGTCGTCTGCTCACCGTTGGTGACGAGAGCGTTCCCATGGGGTGTTGGGCGGCCAACTGGTGGCTGCCGAGAATCGCGCGGGCGACTAGGGAGAATCGCTCTAGTGACAATCGGTTACGACGAGATCAGCTCTTACCTTAAGTAACGTTACAAAGGGGTAACGCTGATGAGTTTTTGCTTGGCGACCCCTTCCTGTGTGCGCTTCTGGTCGGGCAGAATCTCTGGATATCAGAGCGTGGGCGGCGGGTGCCGGGGAGGGCCCCGCCGTTCATTGCGTCCAGGCTCGTTTCGACCTGCCGGCTCGGCTTCGGCCGCCATTCCGCCCGAGCGGTCCGAACCTCTGTGACCTGCTGTGCTGCCGAGGTGGCCGGGGTGTCGAGTGCCCTTATCTATCCTGAGTCAAGCAATGTGACAAACCTGGGTTGTGCTCGCCCTTTGTATTGCCTTAACGGCCCATAAGGCATCCTGGGTGTACTCCATCGCCATCTGTCGAAGGGCACCAGGATGCAGTTTGGGCGTTACTACGAGGAGTTCGAGGTCGGTGCGGTCTACCGGCACTGGCCGGGCAAGACGGTCACCGAGTACGACGACCACCTTTTCTGCCTGCTGACCATGAATCACCATCCGCTGCACATGGACGCCCACTACGCGGAGACGTCGAGTCACTTCAAGCGCAACGTGGTGGTCGGCAACTACATCTACTCCCTGCTGCTCGGCATGTCCGTGCCGGACGTCAGCGGCAAGGCGATCGCCAACCTGGAGGTCGAGTCGCTGCGGCACGTGGCCCCCACCTTCCACGGGGACACGATCTACGGCGAGACCACCGTGTTGGACAAGCGGGAGTCCAGCTCGAAGCCGGACCGGGGGGTGGTGTCCGTGGAGACCCGGGGCTACAAGCAGGACGGCACCCTGGTCTGCGTCTTCCGTCGCCGGGTGATGGTCCCGACCCGCGCGTACGCCGCCGACGCGGTGCCGGACGGAGTCGACCCGGAACGCCCCAGCTTCCCCAACCCGAAGTAAGGAAGGGCCCCTTCCTATCGTTTTCTGTATAGGAAGGGGCCCTTCCTAACCCCTGGGCTGCCGCTGGGCACATATGCTGGCGGCCGGGAGGTCCGATGAGCCACTCCGCCTCCGGCGAGCCGCCCACCACCGGCCACCGCCTCGGTGCACTGGACACGGCGACATTTCCGGCCACCGAATGGCGGCTGCTCACCCGACTCCCCGGTCGGGTCATCGCCGCCGCGCTTTCGACCGAGATCGACCGTCCGGGGCGTACCGTGCGGGAGGGGCTGGCCGGCCTGGAGGGCATCGCCGCCGGCCGGGCCTTCGACAGCGAACTCGTACGGGCAGTGGTGGCCGAGATCTACGCCGAATCGGACGACGATCGGGGCGGTCCCCTGGGGAGGACTGCGGGACCACCGGGTGAGCCGAGTTACCCGGGTTCGGCCACCAGCATCAGCGAACTCTTCGAGGCCTGCCGGGCGGCGGTGCGGATCCTGGCCAGACGCGCCGATCCGGCCGACTCCGCGGCGTACCGGCAGTGGGTGCAGTCCGTCGCGGCCCGGGTCTGCCAGGCGACCGGCCTCGCCAGGCCAGCGTCGCCGACCACGGATCTGGTCGACCCGGCGGATCGGCGGTTCCTCGACGATCTGGGAACGGCCCTGGGCCTGGGCTGAGTCGTCCCAGTACCGGGCCGTACGCTCTGCAGACCGTGGAGGCGTCGATGGTCCGGGACAACCCTGAAGCTGGCGAAGAGGTCGGGGTCGGGCCGTGGCCGGGCGATCCGCCGACCGACCCGCGCTACGACCCGGAACTGCTCGCCAACGGAGATCGGCGCAACGTGGTCGACCGCTACCGGTACTGGCGCCGGGAGGCGGTCGTCGACGACCTTGATCAGCGGCGGCACACGTTCCACGTGGCGATCGAGAACTGGCAGCACGATTTCAACATCGGCACCGTCGTACGCAACGCCAACGCCTTTCTCGCCGCCGAGGTGCACGTCGTCGGTCGGCGTCGGTGGAATCGGCGGGGCGCGATGGTGACCGATCGCTACCAGCACGTACGGCACCACGAAACGATCGAGGCGTTCCTGGACTGGGCGCGTACCCATGACTTGCCGATCGTGGGGATCGACAACCTGCCCGGTTCCCGCCCGCTGGAGACGGTAACCCTGCCCAGGCGGTGCGTGCTGCTCTTCGGCCAGGAGGGGCCGGGCCTGTCCGAGCCGGCCCGCGCCGCCTGTGACCAGCTCTTCTCCATCGCCCAGTACGGCTCGACTCGATCGATCAACGCCGGGGTGGCCAGCGGCATCGCGATGCACGCCTGGATCCGGGCGCACGCAGGTCCACCCCCGACCGAAGACGGGAAATAGCCCCGGAAGCAGCCACTCGGCCTGTCAAGGGCGAAAAGGCTCTGAAGGGGAAATATGTCGGATATCCGGTCAATGGCTGGGAATCCGATGTTCAGGACAATCCCGTAAAGAGGTGACCGAAAAGGCCGGTTCGCTGGACAGTGCGGCGGTAGTCCGGGAAGTCTGGTTCTCGTGGGGATCACGGCGAGTTGCCCGCAGTGCGGTGGCCCGGTACGGGCACCGGACCTGATGCACACCGACTGGCGATGCGATGCCTGCGGCTCGGTGTCGCCGTTGTACGCGCCGGATCACATCAGCCCCGAGATTATGGCGACCGCCATCGCCCGTACGAGCACCACCACCTCCCGTACGAGCACCACCACCACTCGTACAGGTAGCGCCTCGCCCGCTGCCGCACAGCGGCCGGCCGTACCGCTCTGGTGCCCCTGGCCGCTGCCGCCGGGCTGGACGACGACCGGGGTGGCCTGGGTCGGCGACGACCGTACGGGCGTACGGGCGACCGCGGTGGCCTGTAGCGGCCCGGCCCCGCTGAGCGGTGGCCCGGCCGACTTCGTTTTCGTCGCCGAGGAGCCGGGTGTCGGCCTCGGCACCCGGTACGCCGGTATCCCCGGTCCCGACCCGGGAGTGCTCCTGACCGACGTGATGACCCGTCCCATGCCTGGTCGTGGCGAGCAGCCGCCGCACGCGAAGATCCGGGTCAGCGGCCATCCCACTCCACTTTGGGCAGTAAAATCTCCGACAGATCGAAGTGCGTACGCCGGCGAGGCTCGGGGAATGTGGCTCTATGCGATAGCCTGGCCTGCGAGCGCGGGTTACCTCCTCTTGGCGGAGGTCGTCCTACACGACCTGACCGAGTGGTTGCCGCCTGAGCTCGTGTACGGCGCGCCCTCTCCGTACCTCCACGGAAAGGTCTGACCCCCGGCCCGTGACGGCAGAGAGCGCGAAGCAGTTGATTCACCAAACGACATCTGACTGATACTCTGGGTACTGCTGCGGTACGGGACCCGGCGCCGCACGGAGAGGATGGCCCGCAATGGTCAAGAAGGTCCTCACCTGGGGCGGAATCGCCTTCCTAATTTTCTTCATCGCGTTCCGGCCCAACTCCGCCGCTGACGTGTTCAAGTCGCTGGGTGGCGGCATCGTGGACATCGCGCAGGGCTTCGGCGAGTTCGTCACCAACCTCGTCGCCTAGCGTCCCATGGGTAATCCGTCAGGCGAACCCCCCGAGCCCGACGACGAAGCCGAACGCCGGCGCCGGGAACGCGATACCGAACCCATCCCACGTACCCGTCCCGATTTGGGGCCGGACTTCGACGATGGACTCTCCTACACCGACGGTCCGTCCTATGCCGGTCCCTCCTATCCGGACGACGACATCTACGGGCGTGAAGAGCGCCGCTCCGGGACCCGGGCCTGGGTCCGAGACCCGGACGACGACATCCCTCCGCAGATCTCCGAGGACGAGCTGGCTGGCCTCCGGGTGGATGCCTCGGGCATGCCGACCGGTACCCGTCGAGTGCTCCCCTTGGAGGACGAACCGACCTCCCTGGTGGCCCGCTACCTCTTCCCGACTGAACGCTACCGGGGTGAGTGGAAGCGGCACTGGGTTCACCTGACCACCCCCCTGTTGGTCGGCATTGCCGCCACCTTCGTGCTGGGCTACCTGTCCGGGTTCCTGGCCGGTACGGACGCGAGCGCCCTGACCTCGATCTCGGTGATCATCTGGTTCGGTGTGATGGGCTGGGTGGCCTGGCGGGTGGCGGACTGGTACTACGACCGGTTCATCCTCACCAACAAACGCGTGATGGTGGTCAACGGCATCATCACCCGGCGCGTCGCGATGATGCCGTTGGCCCGGGTTACCGACATGAAGTACGAACAGTCTCCCCTGGGGCGGACCCTCAACTACGGCACGTTCGTGCTGGAATCAGCCGGTCAGGAACAGGCGTTGCGGGAGATCAAGCACCTCCCGAACCCCAACGAGCTCTACCTCCGGGTCGTCGAAGAGATGTACGAGCCGCAGGCGGTCGAGGCCCGGCTGGGCAAGGAAGCCGACGAGGCCAACGACGACGGGGCGTGAGAACTCTGTCCGAACATCGGATGAGGCTCGCCACCGTTCTGGCATAGACCTTGTATCTCCACCATGACAGCCTTCCAGGGACACGGAGGGCAGGGGGAGGCGACCGGGGTGGCGGCAAGGCACGCCATGGAGGAGGAGTTCCACGACTTCGTCGTGGCCCGATCCGCTGCCCTGTTGCGTACCGCCTATCTGCTCGCGGGTGACTGGGCGACCGCCGAGGACCTGCTCCAGACCGCCCTGACCAAGACCTACCTGGCCTGGAAGCGGCTCGGTGAGATCGAGGCGGTCGAGCCGTACGCCCGGCGAGTCCTGGTCAACACGGCGACCAGTTGGTGGCGGCGGCGATGGCACGGTGAACGCCCCACCGAGAGGTTGCCCGAGTCCGCCGGCCCGGACCGGATCGAGGAACAGCTCGAACGCGACGCCCTGTGGCGACACGTCCGGGCACTGCCGGTACGGCAACGTGCTGTTCTGGTACTGCGCTTCTACGAGGATCTGTCCGAGGCGCAGACCGCCGCCATGCTCAACATCTCGGTCGGCACCGTGAAGAGCCAGACCGCGCGGGCCCTCAAGACCCTCCGGCAGCGGATCGGGGACGGTTCAACCGACGGGATCATCTCGTCTGGCGGCATCCGCCAAGCGGCCAGCGCCGATTCGTCGCCGACCAGCCGTCCGGCGTTGTCATCGACTGGCCGGGCAGCCACTCCCACACCGGCCCCGCAGCCAGCGAGTGGGGAGCGCCCGCTGACCGCCGGCGGGCGACTGCCGTCGGCCCGTACCCCGATGCGGCCGCGACCGGCGAACCCGGCACCGGCACCTGCGCTGCCCGCCGCAGGACTGGAAACCCGGTGATCAGGCCGATGGAAGACAACTTGCGACCGGGGCTCGGGCGTTCAATGACTGTGAGCCCCGACGAGCTGGAGCAGGCACTGCGGGACAGCCTGTCCCGACAGGTTGCCACGCCGCCCGGCACCACCGACCTGGCCGGTGCAGCGATCCGCCGGGCGAACCGGACCCGTCGACGTCGGTCCTTCGCGGGTGCGGCGTTGGCAATACTGGCGACGGTGGCCGGCAGCGCGGGCATGGCCCAGGTCGGCGGCGGTGGCTCGGCCGATCGGTTGGAGCCGATCGTCGTACTGGGAGATCCGCCCACGGCGACCGAGTCGGCGGTTCCGACCCGATCCACCCCTTCGACACCGGGCCCCGACGGTCGGCGAGGGACGATATCCACCGAAGCGCCGCTGGTCGACATCGTGGTCGCCACGGATCTGAGCACCGCTGGCGGTGAGGCGCTCGACCTGTCCGCGATCGGTGAGGTCGTCCGGGCCCAGCGGGTGCCGGGCGGCTGGCTGGTGGTTGGTGCCGCCTCCGGGACCGCACGGACGCTCTGGTTCGTCACTCGGTCGGGACCACCCGAGGTGATCGTTGCCGACGTCGACGCGGTGGTGCTGTCCTCGGACGGGCAGCGAATCGCCTGGCGGAAGCAGGCCCAGCTCTACGCGGCGACCGTCGCCAACGGGCAAATGATCACCTGGGTCGGGATTTCGGCACCGGACGAGGCGACACCGGTCGGGTTCGTTGGTGTCGCGGTCCTGCTGCGGCGCGACGGCGACGCCGGTGTCGCCGGATACGACCTGTGGCGGCCGACCAGCTCGGAGCCGCACCAGGCGGCGTGGAAAACCAGGATGGTTGGCTATTACGGCGTACTGCAAGACGGCCATACCGTGGTCGGGCAGGTATCGGTGGCCGGGGCTACCGAGCCCTGTCTGGGGCTGCTCGACGCTGCCCGGGACCTGGCACTGGTCCGGACGACGTGTGCCCTGCCGCTGAACCCCGATGGCCGGGGCACGATGTCACCGGATGGGCGCTGGTTGCTGGTCAACCGGAAACCCACGTCAGGCACTCAGAGCACGGCACTGGCCGTCGACCTCCGTACTGCTTTCGAGCGGACGCCGACGGTTCGGCCCGCCGGTCCGCCAGTCGCGGACGCCACGGTCTGGAGCGACGCCCAGACCGTGGTCCACTTCGGGGAGCAGGGCGAACTGGTGCGGGTGGCGCTGGACTGGGCCGCCGCCGGTCTCGACGGTGCGGTGCAACGGTTCCCCGGCCCGAGCGTGCCCTCCGGGAGTCGCCCGATCCTGGTCACCGGCCCGGTCCACTGACTAAGCGGGCCACCGGCCCGGTGGCCGGTAGCCTCGGGTCGGTGATCGATCTGCACACGCATTCGACGGCGAGCGACGGGACACTGACCCCGGCGGAACTCGTTCGGGCTGCCGCAGCCGCCGGCCTCGCCGTGGTGGCCATCACCGACCACGACACCACCGCCGGCTGGGCTCCGGCCGCCGCGGCGCTGCCACCCGGCCTCACCCTGGTACGCGGTGCTGAGCTGTCCTGTCGTTGGTACGGCACGCAGCCGTCGATTCCGCTGCACCTGCTCGCCTACCTGTTCGATCCGACGGAACCCGAACTGGTCGCCGAGTTGACCCGGATCCGTCTCGCCCGGGAACTCCGGGGTGAGCGCATCGTCGAGCGGCTCCGGGCCGACGGTATCGACGTGACCTGGACGGAGATCCGGGACAGCGCCCAGGGCGGTACGGTCGGCCGTCCGCACATCGCCCAGGCGCTGATCCGGGCCGGTCTGGTGGCGACCACCAACGAGGCATTCGCGCCCGAGTGGCTGGGCGAACGTTACCGGCTGCCCAAGGACGACATCGACGTCTTCACGGCGGTGCGGCTGGTGCGGCAGGCTGGCGGCGTACCGGTCTTCGCTCATCCTCGGGCCAGTCGACGCGGCCGGATCGTGCCGGACGAGTTGATCGTGGAGTTGGCGGCGGCGGGGTTGGTCGGCTTGGAGGCCGACCATGAGGACCACTCCCCGACGGAACGGGAACACGTCCGGCGGCTCGCCGCCGAACTGGGTCTGCTGATCACCGGCTCCTCGGATTTCCACGGCACGCACAAGACTGTCCGGTTGGGGGCGTTCACTACCTCGCGCGAGTCGTATGAGGGAATCGTGGCGGCCGCGACCGGCGTGACTCCGATCGCTTCGGAGCGTGCCTGACCAGTGGCGCGGCTACCGTGACCGAGTGGATCTAAAGCTGTTCGGGGAGGTCTTCGTAACCCTGCTGGTCATTACCGACCCGCCGGGGATGATGCCGATCTTCCTTGCCCTGACCGGGCCGCTAGCGGCCCGGGAACGTCACCGTGCCGCATGGCAGGCGGTGGCGCTCGCGCTCGGGGTGATCGTGGTGTTCGCGGTGGCCGGTCAGACCCTGCTCGACTACCTGCACGTCGACCTGCCGGCCCTTCAGGCGGCGGGTGGGCTGCTGCTGGTGCTGGTCGCGCTGGAGTTGCTGACCGGCAAGTCGGATGATCCCCAGCAGCAGACGACCTCCAACATCGCCCTTGTCCCACTGGGTACGCCGTTGCTGGCCGGACCTGGCGCGATCGTTGCCACCATGCTTTTCGTGCAGCAGGCCGACGGGATGGCTGATTACGTATCGATCGCCACCGCCATCATCGCCGTGATGGCCGCCGTCTGGATCGTGTTGCGGTTCTCCGGGGGCATCGTGAAGGTGCTCCGGCCCGGCGGCATCGAGGTGCTGACCCGGATCGCCGGGCTGCTGCTGGCGGCGATCGCGGTGCAGCTCATCGCCGACGCGGTGGCGGCGTTCGTCACGGCGTACATCCATCCGTCCTGACCCGTCCCCGGCGGTGACTGCCGGATGCCGGGATGGCGGCCGATGTCCGTCGTACCGGAGAGCAGGGTTGTCGGGGTGGCGGCCCCGGGATCGTCGTACCGGGATGGCAGGATCTGGGCCGTGCGAAGGCCGACCTCTTCCGGCAACCGGACCCCACGGTCCCGTGCCGCCAGCCAGCCAGAGCAGTTGGGGTTCGAGGGCATGCCGGAGCGGCTGTTCGTGTGTACCCCCAGCAAGCTCGGGGCCTACGCGGACTGCCCGCGCCGCTACCGCTACACCTACGTCGACCGGCCGACGCCCCCGAAGGGCCCGGCCTGGGCGCACAACTCGCTCGGCGCCAGCGTGCACACCGCACTGCGCAACTGGTACGGCATGGCCGCCGACCGTCGCCGCCCCGAGGCGCTGCCGATGCTACTCAAGGGCACCTGGGTGCGCGACGGTTACCGCGACGACGAGCAGGAACGGGCCGCCTACCGGCGGGCCCTGGACTGGCTCGAAACCTATGTGGACAGCCTGGATCCGGCCGACGAGCCGATGGGGGTGGAACGGGTCGTCGCGGCCAAGACCTCGGTGCTGGCGTTCAACGGCCGGGCCGACCGGATCGACTCCCGGCCCGGGCCGGACGGGCCGCAGCTCGTGATCGTCGACTACAAGACCGGCCGTACCGGACTGGACAGCGACGACGCCCGGGGGTCGCAGGCGCTCGCCCTCTACGCGTACGCCGCCGAGCGGGTGTTCCGCCGGCCCTGTCGCCGGGTCGAGCTGCACCATCTGCCGACCGCCACCGTGGCGGCGTACGACCACACTCCCGAGTCGATCGATCGGCAGGTGAGTCGCGCCGAGGACACCGCTCGGGACATCATCGCTGCCGAGAAGGCGGTGGCCGCCGGCGGTGACCCGGACGAGGCGTTTCCTACGACTCCGGGCACGCTCTGCGGCTGGTGCGATTTTCGGGCGTCATGTCCTGCGGGTGCGCAGACCTCGGCGAAGGAGCCCTGGGCGGCGGTCGAGCGTACGCTGCTTCCGCCTCCGGCCCTCGGTGGGCAGGGCCCGGCCTCGGGCGAGGGCCGGTAAGCGGGATGCCCGGCCGGTAACCGGGATGCCCGGGGCTGGCCGTATCGGTCAGTTGGCTGGAGCGAGCCGGGCGGCTCGGGCTTTGGCCGCCTGGTAGAGCGGGCCTTCGAGGTATCGGCGGGGGACCGTGGCCAGGGCGAGCCGCAGGGCCCGGATGCTCAACTGCGCCGACAGTGCGGTGGTCGGCAGGCCCAGGGTGCCGTACATCCGGCGAGCCCACGCGGGGAGCAGCCCGAACGCGGTGCCGGCGACACCGAAGTAGGCCAGCCGAGCGGGGCCGAGGTCGAGACTCAGTCGCACCGGCAGGCTCAGCTTCCCGGGCGCTGGCGGTGCGGTCAGGAACAGCGCCGTCTCGGCGGCGTCCCGGGTCATCCGTAGTTCACTGCGGATCTCCCGGTAGTAGTTGGCCACCTCGGCTGCCGTACCCGGAACGGTCGACGGGTCGAGGCCGACCAGGGCGGCGGCTTGCCGCTGCTCGGTGTAGTAGGTGTCGACCTCGGCGGCGGTGAGGGCCAGCCCGGCCCGCCGAGCGGTGTCGACGAACGACTCCACCTCGGTGATATGCACCCAACGCAGCAGGTCCGGTTCGTCGATTCGGAACCGTTCCCCGGTGATCGGATCGGTGGCGCTCAGCCGGGCGTGCCGCGCGGTGAGTCGGCGACCGGCCGCCTCAGCCTGCCGGGTGGTTCCGTAGATCGTGGTGGCCACGTAGGTCGCGGTACGCGCCAACCGGCCCCAGGGGTCGGTCTGGTAGTTGCTGTTCTGCGCGACACCGGCCATCGCCCGGGGATGAAGGGCCTGGAGATAGAGCGAGCGCAGGCCGGCGACGATCAGGATCGGTTCCTCGTGCACCTTCCAGGTGACCGAGTCGGGGCCGAATAGGCCGAGATCGTTATCGTTGGAGTCCATTGCCTCGTCGGAGTCCATTGCCCAAGGGTGCCACGGGCCGCAGGCCAGCCAACCACCCGTCGGCAGCCGATCACACTCTGGCAGCCGATCACACGCTGGCGTCAGCCGGTCACTAGATCGACGGCAGTGATTGGGCAGGAGTGATCACACAGCAGCGATTGGGCCGGAGTGATCACACGTCGGCGGTGCGCCGGACCTGGCAGGCCGGACACAGCCCCCAGAAAGTCACTTCGGCCTCATCGACATCGAAGCCGTGGGCGATGTTCGGGTCGAGGCAGGGGGCGCTGCCCACCGCACAGTCGATGTCGGCAATCTCGCCACAGCCACGGCAGACGACGTGGTGGTGGTTGTCCCCGACCCGGGACTCGTAGCGGGCGGGGCTGCCGGCCGGCTCGATCCGGCGGGACAACCCGGCCCGGGACAGGGCACCGAGCACGTCGTAGATCGCCTGGGTGGAGACCGAGTCGAGGCGCTGCCGGACCTGCCGGGTGATCTCGTCGACCTCCAGGTGCCCGCCACTGGCCAGGACTTCCAGCACGGCGAGGCGCGGCCGGGTGACCCGCAGGCCCCTCGACCGGAGCAGCTCCTCACCCCTGGACATGACGTAATAACAGCACGGGTCCCACCAGCCAACAAGTCGGCGACTCGATGCCGTGGCCCGGACCACAGCGACAATCTGTCCCAGGCGGGGGCGAATCATCACTGGGAAACCGGATTGAACCTTGTCGGCCGGGTCTTCGTGTAGGGGATCAGGGATCCGTGGCGATCGCGATCCTGTACCGCCCATGAGCAATGTCCGTACGCTGGCATTTGTCGCCAGCTGTGACAGGAGGTGTCGGTGTTCAAGGAGATAATGGGCATCCCCGCGCACGCCTTGCTGGTGCACGCGGCCGTGGTGTTCGTGCCGCTGCTGGTGCTGTTCGCGATCGGCTACGCGGTCCTGCCCCGGTTGCGGGCCCGGATCGGCTGGGTGGCGGCGATTCTCGCCGTGGTCGCCCCGATATCGGCGCTGGTGGCCAAGATTTCCGGCGGGGAACTGCAGCAGGCGCTCGTGGAGAAGGGCTACCCGCCGTCGATCTTGGACCAGGTGACCGAACACCAGGAGTACGGCGACCTGATGTTCTGGTACGCGTTGGGCCTTGCTGTGGCGACCGGTCTGCTGATCTTCGTTGCCAGTGGGCATTCCCGGGCTCGCGCCCTGCCGACCTGGGTGAGCCTGGTGCTGGCGGGCATCGTCGTGGTGCTTGGCGTGCTCACCGCTGTCTACGTCTACCTGACCGGGGACAGCGGGGCACAGGCGGTATGGCAGGGCGTCCTCTGACGTAAGCCGGGGACGGCGGCACACCGCCCCGTCCCCGGACCGGGAGCAGAGTCGGGGATCAGAACAGCAACCGCGAACAGAGCAGGCAGACCACCACGACCAGCGCCGCCCCGGCGATCAGGCCGACGCCGTACGTCACCGTGCGCGCGCCGCGTTCCGCCTCGTCCAGTGCCGACAGGTCCTGGGCCGGCAGTTGACGTGGTGGCGGCGGCTGGAGGTGGACCGGCGGGCGCCAGCCCGGTGGCGGCGGGGCGGCCTGAGGCGGCCCCGGATAGCTGGGCGGTGGCGGTACGGGGGCCGCTGGCGGGGGTGCCTCAGCCGCCGGGTCGGCTGGTCGGCGCCAGAGGCTGTCGTCGGGGGTCGCACCGCTGGGCGTCGTCACGCCGTCCGACGCTACCAACCAAGCTCGGCGCGGACTCCGACTGGCGCGCCCAGATCGTCGAGTCGGCTAGGCTGGTCTGCTGTGAGCAGGGTAGACAAGCCGCAGGATCAGGATGCGGGACCGGGCCGGGTTGCCGGCCGACGGGTCAGCCCTGCCGACGACAGGTTCGTGCTGCCCGAGCAGTCTCGGGACGACACCGACCAGGGTTGGGGCGAACGCCCGTACTCCAACGACGAACGGCTGCTGGCCGATCGTCCGCCGCACTGGGACTGAGGCAGCAACGACGACAGCCCCGCGCGGCCGAGGCAACGGTGGTCCTGCCGCCGCAGCGGTGATCGCCTCAGGGTTGTAGCGGTGGGCGTCGTCAGGGCTGAACGATAATGGCCGTCAGGGCCGCACGATGATCGAGAAGCGGACGCCCTCCGGCATTCCTACCACCCGGTTCGCCTGATCCGGCGGAAGTGCCAGATAGAGGGCGCTCGTCCCGTCGGCGGCCGATGCCGAGCCGATCACGCCGAGCACCAACGCCCGGGCGGCCAGCAAAGTCGGCTCGGACGATCGGGCAGCTGACCCGGTGCCGTCCGGTACGGCCAGCAGGTCCACCCGAGCCCCGGGGCGTACGACCGCGAGGGCGGCGGGCTCGGCGAGCCGAACCGGCACCCCGACCGTGCCCGTGGGCACGGCGAGCCGGTCCGGAGCCGACGTCGGGTCAAGTTCGAGGCCGGGATCGCTGTTCGTCGGGCTTACCCGGGTAGCGGAGCTGCTGGTCGACGGGGATACCTCGGGGTCGGAACCGCCCGTCGCCGGGATGGCAGCGGGACATGACTGCCGGGGCTCCTGGGTGTAGAGGATGCCGGCTGCCAGCGCGAGCAGACCCGCGACCAGCGTCGCCCGTAGGAAGGTCGCTCGGCGGGGCAGGGGCGGCCAGCGGCTCGGCCGCAGCGTCGGCTCGCGCCGTCGCGCCCTGCGCTCGATGGTCATGGCCAGCCTCCTCGCGGGCCGGCGACGCCGTGGTGGCTCGGGGCGTCGTCCGGTGCGTCGGAGGCTAGCTGGCCGAGGATCGCTGACGCAGCCGCCAGCGACCCGCCTGTGGATAACTCGGCGGCCTGTGGAAAACCAGCGGCTGGGTGCGCTGGGCTGGAAAACCAGCGGCTGGGTGCGCTGGGCCGCCTCGCTGTTACGCCGTTAGGCCGCGCTGCTGGCCGAGGAGGAAGAGGACGACGAAGACGCGGAGGAGCCCGAGCCGCTTGTGCCGGTGGATGCCTTCTCCTTCGTACCGGATCCGTTGGTGCTGCCCGTACCGCTGCTGGTCGTGGCGGCCGAGTCGGTGCTGCCCGTGGTGGACGACCCCGACTTGACCGAGTTGCTCTTCCCGCCGGTGCTGGATTCCGACCCGGAGGACCGGGAGTCGGTCCGGTAGAAGCCGGACCCCTTGAAGACGATGCCGACGGAGTTGAACACCTTCCGCAGCCGGCCCTCGCACGACGGGCACACGGTCAGCGGCTCGTCGGTGAAGGACTGCACCGCCTCCAGCTGGTGTCCGCACTCGGTGCATGCGTACTGGTACGTGGGCACGCTCTCCTCCGGATCTTGCAAGCCTGGTTGGCACTCGACGTATCCGAGTGCCAATGGTGCGTCATCGTCGCCCATTTCGTCCAGCCGGACCCGTCATCCGGGCCGTCAGTCGGCGGTCAACAGCCGCAGGCCGGCCGTCGGGGTGATCACCGCTTGTACGCGCTGGTCGTGGGGGAGGGCAGGAATCTCCTCGATCAACTCGCCGTCGTGCAACAGCGCCACGGTCAGCGTACCCACGTCGGCCCGGGCCAGCGCACGGTCGTACGAGCCCCCGCCTCGGCCCAGGCGGACGCCCCGGAGGTCCACCCCCACCGCCGGCACCACGATCAGGTCGGCGGCACCGACGGCGGTCACCCCGAGGCGTGGGCCGCTCGGCTCCCGCAGCCCGCGACCGGCCGGCACGAGCGATCCTGGCCCCGTATAGGCGGCCCAGTCCAGGTCCAGGTCGGGGCGCAGCACCGGCAACAGCAGTCGCCCGGCCGGTTCGAGCACCCCGCGGAGGGCATCCGGCAGGTCCTCCCCACCGGGCTCGGAGCCCACCGGAACGTAGCTGGCGGCCAGGCGCGGACGCAGCCGGCGTACCAGGTCGATGAGCTGAGCCTGGACGAGCCCGGCGGCCTCGGCCCGGGTTTCCGCGGGCAGCGATCGGCGGCGGGCGAGCAGTACGGCGCGAAGTTCGGTCTTGGCCACCACGACCGCTTCCGCTTCATCCGAAAAATCCGGCACGCAACACTCCTGGAACAAATCCTGGCTAATCGATGGAGCTGTGTCAGCATCGCAGCATCCGATGCGGAACCTCCGGGGGGACGAGTGACGCTGCGTGGACGGCTGACCATCGCCTTCCTCGTGGTCGTACTCGGCCCGGTCCTGCTCGGGGCCATCTTCGTCGGCGGCACCATCGCCACGGTCAGCCGCAACCGTTCCGAGGAGCAGCTCAGGCTCGCCACAGCAGCGGTCCGCACCTCGATCAGCGCACTCTGCCGACAACTACACGCCGCCGCCGACACGGTTGCGGCGGTGACCGACCCGACGACGCGGACCGGCATCGCCAACCAGGTGGTCGCCCGAGGACTGGCGACCTCCGTCTCGGTGACCGACGTCACCGGGACGATCATCCAGCAGACACTCCACGCGCCGCCCGGGCCATGGGTGGACTGTGCCAGCCCCGCCCCCGCCGACCAGCGGGTACGCGCCCTCGCCGCGCGGATCGAACTGCGCGACGCCGCCGGGGCCGGCACCGGTTCGGTGATCGCGACCCAACTCATCGACGCCGCGTTCGTGTCCCGGCTCGCGGGGGCCGTCGGGGCTGCCGTGACCCTGCTCGGCGGCCCCGACCCGGCCGACGGGGTGGATGCCAGCACCGAGACACCGGGAAACCGGGACGCCGTGGTCGCCGCCGCCCGGCGGATCCGGGGCGACCGGATCGTCGCCGCCGAGGGGGACCGGTACGTCCGGCGGGTCACCCCAGCACCGGGCCAACCCTTGTCGCTGGTGCTGTCGGTGCCGTACGACCAGCCACAGGGCCGGTACGCCGTCCTCGTCATGGCCGTCCTGCTCGCCGGCCTGCTGGCGGTGCTTGCCGCGTGGCGACTGGCCCGGAGCACCACCCGGCCACTGGCCGAACTTGCCCGCGCGGTGACCCGGGTCGCCAGCGGGGACCTGACCGTCCGGGTGCCGGTCCGGACCCAGGACGAGATCGGTCGGCTGGCCAGCACCTTCAACCGGATGACCCGGGAGACCCAGGCGTACGTGCAGGCCCTCACCACCAGTCGAGACCAGTTGCGCGGTCACCTGGCCGTGCTCGGTGACACCCTCTCCAGCACCCACGACCTGCACCGGATCCTTCAGGTGATCCTGCAGACCGCACTCGCCGCGACCGGGGCCCGGGCCGGCGTGGTGCTGTTGTTGGACCAGGCCACGGGCACCCTGATCGGTCAGTGCGCCGAAGGGCTCGAAGAACGCTGGCCGGCCCGGGTCGAGCCAGCTGGTGGTGGGGCGGCTGCTGCCGGGTCGATCACCGGCTCGCCACCCGCTGACGATGCGATCGGGTCGGCGGCCGGCGATCCGACCGCGTTGCGGATCCCGATCGGGGTCGGCCTGCTCGGGATGGTCGCCGCGACTGGCGAGCCGCAACGGGGACGGGTCGGCCGGGACAGCAGCCCACTGTCCGGATTCGAGCCCCGCTGCGAGACCTATGTGGCCGTACCCTTCTCGGCCCCGGCCGCCACCATGGCCGAGGCGGTGCCCGTACCGCAGCCCCGCTCCGGTGGCGGGCAGCCGGGGGCGGCCACCCCGATCGTCGCGCTCGGCGTCCTGGCGCTCTACGACCGACTTGGCTCCGACGAGTTCGACGACGCCGATCTGGTCACCCTCCGCACCTTCGCCGGGCACGCAGCGGTGGCGGTGGACAACGTACGGGTGCACGAGGAGGCCCAACGACTCTCGTTGACCGATCCGCTGACCGGGCTGTGGAACTACCGCTACCTGAAGGAGTCGATTCGGCGGGAGGTGGAACGGGCCAGCCGCTTCGGCCGCATGCTCAGCGTGCTCGCCCTCGACCTGGACCGGTTCAAGGAGGTCAACGACACGTACGGGCACCCGGCCGGGGACGCCGTGCTGGCCGAGTTCGCCCGTCGCGTACGCGGTGCGTTGCGCGAGGTCGACCTTGCCTTCCGGCAGGGCGGCGAGGAGTTCGTGGTGCTGCTGCCGGAAACCGATGCCCGAGGTGCCGCCACCGTTGCCGAACGCCTCGGAGCCGCCATCCGGGACAGCCCGATCGCCGTCGACCCGCATCCCGGCCCGGGCATGACCGCCGCCCGCTGTCTTATTTCGGTCACCGTCTCCATCGGTATCGCCGTCTTTCCCGACCATGCGACCACCGGGGCGCAGGTGCTCGACGCCGCCGACGACGCGTTGTACGCCGCGAAGGCGGCTGGTCGGGACACGTACCGGGTGGCGGTTGCCGCCGAACGTCCGGTGGGTGAGGAGATCCCGGTCCGGGCGGGTGCCGCCACGCCCGAGGACGGCCTGCCGTGGGCGGGCAAACCGCCAGGTGGCCCCCGGGGCGGCGCGTCTTCCGGGCCACACCCGCCACGACAGAGCCGTGGCCGATAGTCTCGCGACATGTCGGATGCCTCAACGACCCAAGCCACGTCCACCGCAGCGGCTGGACAGCGGGCGGTGAAGGCGGTCATCCCGGCCGCTGGCCTCGCCACCCGGTTCCTGCCGGCTACCAAGGCCGTGCCCAAAGAGCTGTTGCCCGTGGTCGATCGACCGGTGTTGCAGTACATCGTCGAGGAGGCCGCCGCGGCGGGCATCGGCGACGTCCTGCTCGTCACCGGCCGGGGTAAGACCTCCATGATCGACCACTTCGACCGGCAGCCCTACCTGGAAGCCAGACTGGAGGAGAAGGGCGACACCGAACGGTTGGCCGCCATCCGTCGCCCCAGCGAACTGGCCGAGATCTACACCTGTCGGCAGGGCGAGCCGCTTGGCCTCGGGCACGCGGTGTCGTACGCCGAGTCGCACGTCGGCGACGAGCCGTTCGCCGTACTGCTGGGTGACGAGTTCGTCGACCTCGCCGAGCCGTTGCTGCCGGCCATGCTCGACATCCAGGCCCGGACCGGCGGCATCGTGCTCGCCTTCCTGGAGGTCGCGCCCGAGGAAACCAAGCGGTACGGCATCGCCTCCGTCGAGCCGGCCGACGGCAACCTGTCCGACCTCGGTGAAGTGGTCAAGGTGACCGGGCTGGTGGAGAAGCCGGACCCCGCAGAATCGCCGAGCAACCTCGCCGTACTCGGCCGGTACGTCCTGCCCAGCCGCATCTTCGATGCGATCAAGCGGACCGGGCCGGGCAGCGGCGGGGAGATCCAGTTGACCGATGCGATGGGACTGCTGCTCAAGGAAGGGGTGCCGGTGCACGGCATCGTCTACCGGGGCACCCGCTACGACACCGGCATGCCGCTGGGCTACCTCCAGGCGGTCGTACAGATCGCCTGCCAGCGCGACGACCTGGGTCCGGAGTTCCGGCAGTGGCTCGGCGAGTTCGTCGGCACTTTCGGGCGGGGTACATGACCGGCCGAAGAACCGGCCCCCGGACACCGGCCGCGACAGGTACATCGATCGCGCCGGGCACACCGTCCGCGCCGGGCACACCGATCGTGCTCACCACGACACCGGATCGGGTGAGGTGACGGTGTGACCGCGACGGCCGATGCCGAGGCGGCCGCCAACGAGCTGACGCCGCTCGCCGACTACCTGGGCAGTGTGCTGCGCAGGTTACGCGCGCTGCCACCGCTCGACCTCGACCTGACCCAGGCGTACGGCAACGTGCTCGCCGAGGACATCGTCGCGCCGAACTCCTATCCGGCCTTCGACCAGGCCGCGATCGACGGGTACGCGGCCCGTTGGGAGGACATCGGCGGTGCCGGCCGGGGCGACTACGCCTCGGCCGGCGCCTACCGGCCGGTTCGGCGGGATGGCTCTCGCCCGGTCCAGCTCAACGTGGTCGGCGACCTCGGTGCGGCGAGCTGGCGGCCGGTCCGGCTGACCCAGGGCTGCTGCTTCTCGGTGGCTGCCGGGGCACCACTGCCGCTCGCCGCCGACGTGGTGGTACCAGTGGAGTGGACCGACCAGGGCATGGCAACGGTGGAGATCTTCCGTGCGCCCAAGCGCGGGTACGGCGTACGCCGGGCCGGTGAGGAACTGCCGGCGGGCACCCTGCTCGCGCGCTCCGGCACGTACGTCTCACCCGCCCTGGTCGCCGTCTTCGCCTCGACCGGGATCGGGCACGTCGTGGTCCGGCCCAGTCCTCGGGTGGTGATTGTGGCCACCGGCGACGAACTGGTCGACGTCGGGCGGGCCAGCCAGCCCGGCCAGGTGGTCGACGCGAACTCGCACGCCCTCACCGCCGCCGCCGCCGAGGTGGGGGCGGTCGCCTATCGGATCGGCATCTGCGATGACGACCCGGAGGGGCTGCGCGGGCTGCTTGAGGACCAGACCCTGCGGGCCGACCTGATCATCACCACCGGGGGCACCGGTACCGGACCCGGCGACATGGTGCGACGCATCCTGTCCCGGCGCGACGGTAACCGGGCCGGACCGGTGGCCTTCACCAAGGTCGCCCTCTACCCGGGTGCCGCGCTCGGCTTCGGTACGGTCGGCGCGGAGGAGGTGCCGGTCATCTGCCTGCCCGGTGAGCCCGGTGCCGCGTTGATCGGCTTCGAGGTGCTGGCCCGGCCGGCGATCCAGTTGCTCGCAGGTGCCGAACCGGTGTTCCGGCCCAGCGTCCGGGCACATCTACTGGAGACGGTGCCGTCCCCGGCGGGACTGCGCGAGTTTCGCCCCGCACACGTCGCCGAGCGGCGTGGCGGTGGCTACACCGTGCAGCCGCTCAGCGGTGGCCCGTACACGTTGTCCGGGCTGGCGGAGGCGAACGGGCTGCTGGTCCTCGGTGAACGGGTGACCACCGCGACAGCCGGCTCCACCGTGGACGTCCTCCTACTGGACCGTCGTCGATGAACCGGTACGGTGATCGGTCCGGCTCGACTGCCATGGGGCAGGCGGGGCCGCAGTGTATGCGGCAGCTGGTCCGGCCGGATCGATAGCTGGAGGCGGTGTCATGAGACTCAGAGCAGCGGTGGGTTGGCCGGTGATGCTCGCCGACGGGCCGGTGCTGCTGCGCCCGTACCGGCGGTCGGACGCGGCGGCCTGGTCCGAGGTCCGGCGCGCCAACCAGGCGTGGCTGGCACCCTGGGAGTCGTCGCCGGTCGGCAACTGGGCCGAGCTGAACTCCCCGGCCGCATTCCGTTACGTCTACCGTGACCAGCGCCAGTCGGCCCGCCGGGGCGAGGGCATGCCGTTCGCGGTGTGCCTGGTCGAGGAGGGCCGGGAACGGCTGGTCGGCCATCTCAACCTGGGCAACATCGTGCGGCGGGCGTTCTGTTCGGCGTACGTCGGCTACTGGGTCGACTCCCGGGTGGCCGGCCGGGGCATCATTCCGACCGCCTTGGCGCTCGTTGTCGACTACGCGTTCGGTCCGGGCGGCTTGCATCGCATCGAAGTGAACATCAGGCCAGAAAACGGACCTTCACGGCGCGTCGTGGAGAAGCTGGGCTTCCGGGAGGAGGCCTACCACCCTCGATACATGCACATCGACGGTGCCTGGCGCGATCACATTGGATACGCGATGACCAGCGAGGAGATCGTGCCCGAAGGTGGGCTGTTGGCCCGCTGGCACCGGCTCCGCGCCCTCGCTACTTGATCTTCTTCCTGCCCCGATGGTCGGCGCGGCGCACGATTTTCCTGGTCCAGGGCCCGTAACCTCAAGTAACTGGAACGTGCGGTAACCACACCGGACCTGCCGATCTGCGTGCTGAGCGAAACTGTGCGGAGGTCTGCCGAGCCGGTGGGCTACCCGATGTGGTGACGGGAGGGGTGAGGGTGCCGACCTCGGTGCTCCTCGCCGTCCTCGCCGCAGCCGGTCTGCTCGCCCTCGCGCCGGCGCTGGTTCGCCGGTACGACGCCACCGAGCGGCTGGTGGCGGAGCGGGCGCAGTCGACGGCGCGGGTGCTACAGCGCCGCCGGCGACGTCGTACTGTTCCCGGCCGGGCCCCGGTCAATCCCAGCCCGGTACGGGTGGTGACCCGCCGCGGCGATGGAACCGTGGCGGAACCCGGAGCCGCCGCCTCTGGTGCGTCTGGCGCATCGGTTGCTGGCGGGTCTGTTTCTGGCGCATCGGTTGCTGGCGCGCGAGCGGCCGGCGGGTCCGTCTCCGCCAGACCTGTCTCCGGCGCACCGACGGCCGGCCGACGTGCTGGTCGACTCCGCTCGGTGCCCCGAACCGCGTCGAGGGGGCGTCGGCGACCCAACGCGTACCGGCACACCCCGGTGGTCTACCGGCGGCGACGGGTCTTCGCCGCGCTGCTGCTGCTCAACGTGGTCGAGCTGATCGGTGTCGCGGTGGTCGGTCCCGGCTTCTGGGTCGGGTTCCTGGTCACCGGGACGCTGCTGGTCGCCTACGTCGTACACCTGCGGCGGCGGGCGATCGCCGAGCGCCGTCGGCGGCGGGCACAGGCCCGGGAGGCGGCCTGGTTGGCCGTGCGGCAGGCCGAGGTACGCCGAGAGCAGGCCCGCCGGGCGGCGGCCCGCCGGGAGGCGCAGCGGCGGCTGGCGGCTCAGCGCGAGGTGGTACGTCGGGCGGCCATGGGCCTGGACGGGGCCGGCGACCTTCCGTCGGCCGCCTCGGGTGGCGGCGGCAGACGGGCAGGCGGCTCGGTGTCGTACCGCCGCTCCGGTGGCCTGCGGGGTCGACCGTACGAGGCCGGTCGCGGCTCCCACTCCGCCTGACCCTTTCCATGGCCCCACCTTCGACCCTCCCTCGTTGATCATGAAGTTGTGACAATGGCATGCCCCTTTTGTCTACTTTAAGTCCATGATCAACGGGGAGGGATGGGGAGTCGCGGGCGGGGTGGCGGGGTGGATTCGCCCTGGCGGTCCCCGACCTGTTAGCCTTGTCGCCGGCCCGCAACGAGTTCTGGTGGCGGGTCGAGGGGCTGTGGCGCAGACCGGTAGCGCACCTCGTTCGCATCGAGGGGGTCAGGGGTTCAAATCCCCTCAGCTCCACCAGTAACACCGTTGACCAGCAAAAACGCCGGGCTTTGATCATCTGGCACAGATCCGGCACAAATCAGTGCGGATCTTGATTGTTTGCGACCTGTTGCCGCCCAGTGCACCTCGGGTCTCCCGCGTGCCGCATGCGCCATAACCCTCGCCAGGCGGACCCGTGGAGACGACGGAAGACCCCGCCTCTATGGTGGACCGATGTCATCGGTCAAGCAGATCCAAATCACCTTCGACTGCGCAGAACCTGAGCGCGTTGCTCGTTTCTGGTGTGAGGTGTTGGGGTACGTCGTACCGCCGCCACCGGAGGGGTTTGCTACTTGGGACGACTACAACGGTTCGCTGCCGCCTGAGGATCAGGGTTCGGCGTTCGTGTGCAGTGATCCCTCGGGTGTGGGCCCGCGCATGTACTTCCAGCGCGTTCCCGAAGGCAAGGTCGTCAAGAATCGGTTGCATCTTGACGTGCGGGTCGCCACCGGGCTCGTGGGTGAGGAGCGCGTGGCCGTGCTTGAGGCCGAATGCGCGCGACTGGTCGCGCTCGGCGCGGTGCGCGTGCGACTGCTGCTCGCCGATGAGGACAACGAGTCGTGCCTCGTGATGCAGGACATCGAGGGCAACGAGTTCTGCCTCGACTGAGTGACCGCGAACGTGGACTTCACGGGTCGACTGGTGTAGTTGGCTATCACGAGGGTCGCTGTCCCGTAGCTCGCCAGCGGTCCTGATCCGGAACCAACGCTTGGCGTCCGCTCGTGTCGATGTCCGCTACTTGCCCATGGCTACGGTCTGGAATGCTTCGTTCATGCCTTCCTATCCGCCTACCTTCGCCGACCAGGTCGTCGCACAGTCAGCCCACGCCCAGTTCGAGGCGTTCCTTGACGAGCACCGCGACGCGCTCAATGGCTGCTTGGGCGGGCTGACAGAGGAACAGGTGCGCCGATCGTTGGTGGCCTCCGGGACCACGCTGCTGGGTCTTGTGAAGCACGCAACTTTCGTCGAGAAGGTCTGGTTCGACGAAGCCGTCACGTGCCGGTCGCGCGCTGAGATCGGCATCCCTGCGAGGTCGGACGAGTCGTTCATCCTCGATGACGAAGACACGATCGCCACCGTCCAGCACGCACACCGCGAAGCCTGCGAAGCATCACGCCACGCGACGTCATCCCTGGGTTTGGACGACATCCTTCACGGGCACCGGCGGGGCCCGCTGCCGCTGCGGTGGGTGTATCTCCACGTGCTGCGCGAGCTTGCCCAGCACTGTGGGCACGCAGACATTCTTCGAGAGCAGCTCATCAACGAGTAGTGCGCCGCCGTCTTCACTCTTGTTCGCGGCGTAGCGCCTCCGGCCGGTGCGCGACATCCCTCCCGGAATCGTCGTTGCGGATCCGGTACTGCGGGTGCTCCAGTGACGCGTTGACTGGGTGCCCCCGGACCTTCACGCGTTCGGTAATTTCCTCCTGGACGGTCCCGTATGCCCGACCGGAGTGGCTGGCCCACGAGACGTGGTCACCCTTGCGGAATTTGTCACCCTTAGCCATGTTGCTGGGTTACCCTCGGCCCGCACCTCGAAACGAACGGTGGATGGGCTGGCCCACGATCTCCTCCGGCCGCGCCCATCCCCGGATGATGACGCCTGAAATGTCAGCCGCGCGTGTCTCGAAGTCTGTGCCTTATGCCCGGAGCATCCCCGCGACCACCGGTTTGACTGCTCCTAACCGGACAGGAATCACCGACGGTAGCGGAAGTATTGGCCAGTTCTGCCGCAGTGCACGCGTGCCGCCCCCGAAGGGTGAACTTGAAGGTAGTCAGGTGTCGTCGGCAGTCAGGCAGCGCGGCGGGCGCGGCGGCGGGCTCGGATGAAGGCTGTATCGCCACGCGTGCGGTCCCACCAGGACCACGGAACGCTGGTCATGTACCGGCCGATCGATGCGAAGACCGGCGCGGCGTCGGCGTCGCGGCCCGTGCGCGCCAGCCCGTACGCCAAGAAGTTCGCGTCGTTGAGCCAGTTGGCGTGCCGGGTGGCCGGCTGGTGGAACCACCGGGACAGCGCGTTGTCGAGATCGGACTGCATGACCGGATCCTGCCGCCACCGTTGGCTGATTTCATCGGCGGCGTTGCCTGGGGATGCGCGCTCCTGCTCCCACAGCGCCCACTCGGCGGCGGCCTGTACTGGCAGCACGTGTAGCGGCGAGCCCGCGGGCGCTGCGGCGGCAACCGACCGGGCGAAGTCGAACATCGCCTCGTGCGAGCCCCTCCACTTCCTACAGTGGTAGGTCAGCTTGAGTCCGTGCCCCTCCCGATGCCAGGAGTCCCGCCGGGTCAGCTCACGCCACGTCTCCTCGACGTCCTCCCGTGGTGCGCTCTGGTCGATCATGAGGTCCAGCTGGTTCACCCACGGCGTGGGGTCCTCAGGGGCGAGCCGCATTGCCAGGTCGTTCACCTGTCGGGCCAGGTGCAGCAGCCGGTTGAACTCGGTCCACTGTTCTGGGCGAACGGTTGCGGCCCAGCCCCCGCCGCGCACTTCCCAGGCTCGTGCCATCAGGGAACGAGCACGTACGAGCTGAGCATCCGCATTGGTGGGCGTATGCGCCGCCCAGCGATCGGTCCAGGCGGCCGCGGTGTCGACCCGGCCGGTCGTACGGTCGACTCGGGATCCCAGCCCACCAGCGGTCGACTCGGCCAGCACGCGGACGTACCGCGCCCGACGGTCGTAGTCGCCTCGGGTGGCAGCCAAAGCCTTCTGGGCCGGTCCGGTGTCGGAGCCGTACCGCGCCTGCGTACACGCCTCGCGCAGCACGGCGTCGTCCTGCGCCTGGTTCGTATCGATCTGGCGGGTGAGCAGCCGCCACACGGTCGAGATCACAGTCAGAGATGGTAAGCGCCGGCTGGGACTCACGGCGGAGCCGGCAGGTCCATCTGCGCGAACTGGGTCGCGTCGATCACGACCGTGATCTCGGTGATCCGGATGTCGACGACGGTGCACGCGAGCACCGACAGCGGAGTGCCATCCTCGCGCCAGGAGATGATCCCGGGCAGGCCGTTCAGGCCGGTGCGGCCTGGAGGGCGTCTGCGACTGGGTGGCGTGCGGCGGCCATTGCGGGGAGGGCGGTGAGCACGGCGATGGCGAGCAGGACTCCGAGTGCCATGGCGAGCAGCCAGGAGGCGGGCGCATACCGAAGATCGCCGTTGCTGAAGAGTATGAATAGTCCGATGCCTACGGGGATTCCGGCGGCGATGCCGGGTATGGCGGGTAGTAGCTGTGCTATCGCCAGGCCCGTGCCGGCCTGTCCGGGCGTGGCGCCGAGCGCTCGGGCGACGGCCAGCGGTTGTCGGGCGTCGAGGACTGCGGTCCAGGTGCTCACGATGGTGTTGAGGAGCGCGAGGGCGCACGCCACGACGGCGACGAGGAAAATGGCCTGGATGATTCGCTCGTCGCGGCGGTCGGGAAGCGTCGAGTAGCCGAGTGGTACTGGGGTGTGATCCTGCGCCTGTGCCATGAGCACGGCGGCGAGTGTGGCTGTGCTGACCAGGGTGTTCACCGTGACGAGCCGGGCACGGCGTGGCCGGCGTGCGTTGATGCGTACCCCGATCAGCAGGGCGGTGGGCAGCCGGCGGGACAGCCAGATGACCCACCCCCGGCGGCGCGGTGGCGTGGCGGCGTCGGCCAGCGCGTGGATAGTGCTGGTGGCGGCGGCGCGTACCACCGGTGCCAGGGTCGCCGCGACGGCGATACCGAGGGCGAGCGCGATGGCGGCGGCCACCATGCGCATCGGTGGCTGGACGCCGACGGACCCGATGAGTCCGGCGGTCGGGCGGAACAGCGGTGGCGCGGCGAGCCAGCCGACAGCCAGGCCGATGCCGGCGGCGGCGAGCCCGATCACGAGGTACTCGGCGAGGTGAACGGCGGCGATCATGGCGGGCCCGGCACCGACGGCCTTGAGTAGCCCTACCCTGCGTCGCTGGCCGATGATTCGGCCCGCGACGATGCCGACGACGCCGGCCAGCGCGAGGACGGTCAGCATCCAGCTGCCGACCAGCAGGGTCTCCTGCGCCTTTTTGTTCAGACGGCCGTTGACGTCTGCGATCTGCGGTGAGGTTTTGATGTGCCAGCCTCGGAATTCGGGGTTCTTGTGCGACGGGCCGAAGATCGAGATGCCGGCCTGCGGGTCGGCCAGTTTCAGGTTCAGGGTGTACGTCAGCGGTTGAGTGCCGGCGAGTGTGGCGATGTCGCTGCGGTCGACCCAGACCAGGCCGCCCGCCTCGTGCAGGATGGTGCTCGGCAGGTGCCATCCGACGTACGGGTACGCGGGCCGGGCGGCGGTCACCGCGGTTCCGGTCACCTGTAGCGGATGGCCGTCGATGCTGACCGTGTCGCCGGCGTGTACGCCGAGGGCGTCGGCGAAGGCGCGCTCGATGACCACGCCGCCGGGGCGGACCCAGGTGCCATCGGTGACCGCCGGACGGTCGACCGCAGCCGGGCCGACGTCCCGGCCCTCGACGACGACTCGGACGGTCAGGTCGCGGGCGGTCAGCGTCTTGAAAAGGAGGGGATAGGGCCCACTGTGGCTGGTTACGCCGGGGGCGCTTGCCAGCGGTGCGAGCGCGGCCAGGGCCTCCGGGCCGGTGCTTCCCGGCTCCATGACCAGGTCCGGGCCTGCGGTGGCGGCCCGGGTCTGCTGGTACGGGCGGCTGATGAGCTCGTTGAGGGCGAGGCCGAGGGTCAGCGTCGCGGTCGCGGTGGCGATGGCGACCAGCAGCAGTACGGTTTCGGTCCGGCGTCGGCGCAGGTCCCGGACCAGCAGTCGGCAGACGAGCAGCAGGCGGCCGTTCACGTCAGCGCCGCCCGTCGTAGACGGTGCCGGTGGTGGCGCCGGCGAGCAGGTTGTCGTCAGCGAACGCCCCATCGCGCATGGCGATCACCCGGTCGGCGATCGCCGCGATGCGGGCGTCGTGGGTAACCACCACCAGCGTCTGTCCCGTGGTGCGTAGATCCTCGAACAGCCGCAGCACATCCAGGGTGGCGGCGCTGTCCAGGTTCCCGGTGGGCTCGTCGGCCAGTACGACCAGCGGCTCGTTGCTCAGCGCGCGGGCGATGGCGACGCGTTGGCGCTGGCCGCCGGATAGCGCCGAGGGCAGGTGCGCGGTGCGGTCGGCCAGCCCTACCCGCTCCAGCAGGTGCATGGCGCGCCGGCGCGCCCGGCCGGGCGGCTGACCGGCCAGCAGCGCGGCCATCTCGACGTTCTCCACGGCGGTGAGTTCGTCCATGAGATGGAAG
The DNA here is from genome assembly GCF_053590565.1 of Micromonospora sp. NPDC003197. Taxonomy (NCBI): domain Bacteria; kingdom Bacillati; phylum Actinomycetota; class Actinomycetes; order Micromonosporales; family Micromonosporaceae; genus Micromonospora; species Micromonospora sp. NPDC003197. The sequence goes on from NZ_JBSFTE010000002.1 coordinate 146,877, forward strand.
GACTGGAAGACGAGGCCGATGTGCTGGCGCCGCAGTCGGGCCAGGGCCCGTTCGCTCATCGTGTCGACCCGGTGGTCGGCCAGCCACACCTGCCCGTCGGTCGGGCGTTGCAGCCCGCCGAGCAGGTGCAGCAGGGTGGACTTGCCGCAGCCGCTGGGGCCCATGATCGCCAACGTCTGCCCGTTGGGCACGTCGAGATCGACCTCGTCGACGGCGCGTACCAGCGTGTTGTTCCAGCCGTACCGCTTGGTCAGCCCGCGTGTCCGTAACGCCATCGATCCGGTCATGCCTCCGCCTTCCGTCCAGTTCGATCACACTCGGCCCACATGCGCTCGCATGCCTCCAGCCACTCCAGGTCGGCCCGCAGTCGCAACACCACGCCCTCCAGCAGCAGCCCGGCAACCGGATCCACCGACCGGTCCAGCGCCGCGCGCTGGTTGTCGCGCAGTCGGCGCAGTACCTCGCGCCGCTGCGCGTCGATCAGCGCCACGGGATCAGCAAGCCGGCCAGCCGCAGCGGCCACTAGCTTCAGGTGAAACTCCGTAAGGTCCGGTTTCGGCCAGCTCACCTCCGTCAGCCAGCCGGCGACCCGCTGCTGTCCGGCCGGGGTCAACGCGTAGACCCGGCGGTCAGGCCGGTCCGGCAGGCCATCGGCCCGCTCCGAGGTCACCAGCCCAGCCTTTGTCAGCCGGGCCAGCACCACGTAGATCTGCCCGGCGTTCATCGCGTCGCCGACTGGGCCGAGCGCGTCACGCATCCGGCTGCGCAGCTCGTACCCATGCGCCGGCTCCTTCGCCAGCATGGCCAGCACCACATCCTGCACCCGGACACACCCCTTTGGACAGACAGGTTGCTATTAGATAACCGGTAGCTATAGCGCTGTCAAATCCATCAGCGGGCGTGGCGGACTTGGCCTGACTCCGCTTGGTGTAAGTCGATGGGCGCTGGCCCCCGTTACTCCGTGGCTCTACCGACGATGTCGCGGAGTCAGTGGCCGGAACCTGTGGTGAGAACGCCCGACTCGATGACGATGACGGCACCGATGAGCAGAAAAGCGCTGGGCACAATCCAGTGTCCGAACCGCTGGGCGACCTCGATGACCTTCTTGTGGGAGCCGAGCCAGGCGGCAGCGAGGCACCAGGCGGCGACCCCGATGGCGAACACGCCGACCATGATGAGGCTGCTGGTCAGGCCCATGCTGCGGAACAACGGGGTGTAGACGGAGATGTTGTCCGCGCCGTTGGCTACGGTCACGCCCATCACCGAGGCCAGTCCGGTGGCCACGGCCGGGTTGGGCGGCTCATCGGTGCCCCTGGCGCGGACCGCTGCGATGAGTCCCCTGACCCCGAGCGCGAACGGTATGAGCCCCAGCAGTCCCACCCACCGGTCCGGCACGATGGTCAGGCCGAGTGCCGCCAGAGCGGAGGCCGCGACCAGCAGACCGATTCCGGCGTACTGCCCGGTCCAGATCTGCCAAGGCCGAGGCCTGCCGGTCGCACGGCTGGATAGGAACAGCACGGTCAGCACGATGATGTCGTCGACATTCGTGGCGGCGAACACGCCGACCGCTGCCCCGATGATGCCGACGAACTCACTCATGGTTGAGCACTGTAGGGGAGCAGATCAGTCGTGCGACGGGCTACAGGGGCATTCTCCGAGGTCGAGCCGGGCCGCCGCGACGCAGGCCACCGCCACGGCGGTGGGCGTTAGGCTCACGTCATGGCCGACCAGCAACAGCGACCGTCCGCGCCGAACCTCTGCACCACCTGCTTCGGGGCCCGCAAGGTGTGGGGATACGCCCTGGTCGACGGTCGTACCCAGGCGGTCTGGGTGACCTGCCCGGGGTGCAACGCACCGACCCGACCGGTGGCCGGCCCCAAGTGATCCGCTTCTACGGATAGCGCCGTCCGCTTCCGCTCTCCGTGAACAACACACCACTAGTCGTTTATCCGGATCTACCGTTGCCCGATGACGAGAACCGCACTGGTGATCGGCGCTTCTGGACAGACCGGCTGTGCCGCCGTACGCGCCCTGGTCGAGGACGGCTGGCAGGTCCGAGCCGGGGCCCGGGGCGTACGGGCCAGTGCCCCCTGGCCGGCCGACTGGGGTGTCGAGTCGGTCCGGCTCGACCGGAACGACGACGCTCAGCTAGCCGACGCACTCGGTGACGGGGTCGACGTGGTCGTCGACACCGTGGCGATGAATGCCTCGCACGCCGGCCAGCTGCTTCGGATGGCCGATCGGATCGGCTCGGCGGTGGTGATCTCCACCGCCGCCGTCTACCTGGACGACCAGGGCCGCGGCTTCGGCCAGGAAGGGGTCCGGTTCCCCGTACCCATTGTCGAGAGTCAGCCGACCGTCGAGCCGGCCGATGGTAGCTATCCCACCGAGAAGTCCGCGGTGGAGCGAGAACTGTTGACTGCCGGAGCCGTCCTACCGACGACCCTGCTCCGGGCGGGCGCGATTCACGGTCCACACACCACAGATCCTCGGGAGTGGTACTTCGTCAAGCGAGCGCTCGACGATCGGCCGGTCCGGATCATGGCCTACCGTGGCCAGAGCCGGTTCCATCCGGTGTCGACCGCCAACCTGGCAGAGCTGATCCGGCTTGCCGCTGCTCAGCCCGGAGCCCGGGTGCTCAATGCCGCCGATCCGCAGGTGCCGACCGTACGGGAGATCGGTGCGGCCGTGCATGCGGTACTCGACCACGACGCCGACGAGATCCTGATCGACGGGCCGTCGCCGGTATCACCGGTCGGCATCACACCGTGGACGACGCCAGAGCCGGTGGTGTTGGACATGACGGCGGCCGAGCGCGAACTCGGCTATCAGCCGGTCAACAGCTATCTGGACTCGCTACCGGAAACGGTGGCCTGGCTGGTGGCCGCTGCCCGGGACCGGGACTGGAGAGAGGTCTTCCCCGATCTGGCCCGCAACTATTCGATGGACCTCTTCGACTACCCCGCCGAGGACACCTGGCTCGCCGACCACCGCCACAGGATGTAGGACCGGTCCGTGACGTTGACGGGTCTAGGTGGGCTCGAAGTGGATCCCGATTCCGATGTGCGGTTCACCCGCACCGAGACTGAGCCAGCCCGTCAGATCCCGGTGCGGCCCCGATAGCGATCGCTACGTTCCAACAGCAGCAGGCAACAGATCTCGTGCCGGTGTTGATTTCCGTCGGCATCAGCCGGCCCGTAGCCGGGCTCCCGGCACGGGAGATCGCGCCGTACGCCCCGGGTTAGCCAACCGTGCCGAGCAGCACCATGACGCCGAGCGCGGTGGGAAGCAGAACTGCCCAGCGGGCCACCGCTGCGGCTGACGGTGCCGGTCCGTCCCGGAGCACGCGTACGCCCAACGGCATCAGGGCGGCGGCGAGGCCAAGGACCGCGACGACGGACAGTGGTGTCGTGCCCTTGAGTACACCGAGCGGCAGGGCGCTCATCGCGGCCAGGGCGATCGCGCGTAACGGACCAAAGACCCGAGCCCGCCAGGCTCCGACCGCGAGCACCACCCAACCTGCCATGATCGCAACGGACAGCGCGCTGAGCACGTAGTACGCGCCGTAGGCGGCGGACACCGTACTGGTCGCCATGTCCACTCCCTGGAGCCGCACCAGTTGGAAGGAGAGGTGGTCGACGCCGGCGTGGAACGTGCGTTGGAACAGTCCGAACGTGGCGAGCGCCCCACCACCCAACGCCCAGCCGGGGTGGGTGACGCCAATGCGCTGGGCGAGGGTGGCGACGGCAGGCCAGAGCATGACGTTGCCCACCACAAAGGCGCTGTAGGCAGCGAACATCAGCGTCGGCTGCCGGTCGTAGGCGGCGAGTTGGTCGGGGAAGAAGAAGTGGTGTCCGGAGCGGAGCAGCACGCCGGTGAGCATGAGCATCGGCCCGAGAATCAGAGCACAGCCGCCGAGCCAGCGACCCGGGAAGCGATTGTCGGTCATGCTGACAACGATCATCCAGAGCGGGTGGCCTGCCATCGGACTGCGGACCGGACCTCGCGGTCAGACTCAGGTATGACGGGCCGTGGTGTGACGCCGACCGTGGCCGGTACGGATACCGTCGTGCCGTGCTCCCGATCAACCTGCGTCGCGCCGGTCTGCTCCTTGTCGACCTGGTGGCCGGGGTATTGATCACAGCGGCGTACCTGACCTTCGCCGAGTTCGACGGGACTGACGGGTTGCCGCTCTTCACCGGTCCGTCCTGGCTTGGATGGCTGCTGGCCGCCGCCGTCGGCCTGCCGGTGGCGGTCCGACGGTTCCGGCCCCGGATGGTGCTGGGTGTGGTGGTGACCGCCTCGACCACCGCCACCCTGCTCGATCTCACCCGAGAGCCGTACGTCGCCGTCGCGCTCGCGCTCTACCTCGTCGCACTGCGGGAACCGCCGCGCCGGTCGATGCTGGTGCTGGGTGCCACCCTGCTGGTGAGCACCGTGGGGGTGTACCTGGGCGAGGCGGTGATCACGCCCAGCGGAAGCGTCGCCGACGCGATGCTGCTGATCGGCCTGGTCTGGCTCGTGGTCGCTGTCGGCGGGGCGGCCGGTGCTGTCGTACGCCATCGGCGGGCCCGGGCCGATCAGGCCGCACAACGGGAGCGTGAGCGGGACAAGCAACAGATCCAGGCGGCGGAGCGGCTACGTATCGCACGGGAGATGCACGACATCGTGTCGCATCACCTGAGCCTCATCGCGGTACGGGCCGGCATCGCCAATCATGTCGCCGAGGAGCATCCGGCCGAGGCGCGCGAGGCGCTCCGAGTCATCGAGACGACAAGTCGCGGCGCGCTCACCGAGATGCGCGGCATGCTTGGGGTGCTCCGGGTCGATCCGGTGGAGTCGGCCGCTGTACGCGATCCCGCCCCCGGGCTAGCCGGACTGCCCGAACTCGCAGACCGGGCCACCGCCGCCGGAGTCACCGTCGATTTGAACGTCACCACCATCGGCACGCCGCCGCCCGGAGCGCAGTTGGCGATGTACCGGATCGTGCAGGAGGCCCTCACCAATGTCGTCACGCACGCGGCACCGGCCCACTGCACGGTACGGGTGGTTGCTGACCACCAGGCGATGACCGTGAATGTGACCGACGATGGGGTACGACCGGCCAGGACCAGTTCCGGCGGGCACGGCCTGATCGGCATGCGCGAGCGGGTGACGATGTACGGCGGCGATTTCACCGCCGGACCACGTCCGGGCAATGGCTTTACCGTGTCCGCCCGTATTCCCTATCTGAGCAGGGAGAACGCGTGACCATCCGGGTACTGGTCGCCGAAGATCAGGCGCTGGTCCGTAGTGGCTTCCGACTGTTGGTGGAAACCGCACCCGACCTGACCGGGGTGGGCGAGGCAAGCACCGGCACCGAGGCTGTGGAACTGGCCCGTCGGGTACGGCCCGACGTGATCCTCATGGACATCCGGATGCCCGAGCTGGACGGTATTGAGGCCACCCGGCAGATCTGCGACGATTCCGCGACGGCCGGCGTACGGGTTTTGATCCTGACGACGTTCGACCTGGACGAGTACGTCCACGCGGCGCTGCGTGCCGGTGCCAGCGGCTTCCTGCTGAAGGACACTCCGCCGACCGAACTGCTGTCGGCGATCCGGATCGTGGCGCAGGGGGAAGCGTTGCTCGCCCCGTCCGTGACGCGACGCCTCATCGCCGAGTTCACCCGGCGGCCCGAACCCGCCCAGTCGCCCGCTTCCCAGCTGAACGGGTTGACCGAACGCGAACGCGAGGTACTCACCCTCATCGCACACGGGCTGTCGAACCACGAGCTCGCCGCTCACCTGCACCTCAGCGTCGCCACCGTGAAGACCCACATCGGCCGGCTACTGGCGAAGCTGCACGCCCGGGACCGCGCACAGTTGGTGATCAGCGCGTACGAGACCGGTCTGGTCACAGCAGCGACCAGGGGCTGATCCGCACGTACAGCCTGCTATACCTCGAACTGGCCGGGTGGCTGGATCGTCTACCCCGGTCATCGCTCCTAGCGTGGAAGACACCACAAGGTCGATCGCGTAAGGAGTACATCGTGTCGGATCCGTACCGACTTTCTGAGGCGTCCGAGTCGTCAGGCGCCCGTCCACCAGCGGAATCCCGAGGCAAGGTCTTGCGCCCACTGTTGTGGTTGGTGCTGGTGGTCAGCGTCGCCGCCAACGTGGTCAGCTCGGCCATCGGCGTCAACGTCTTCATCGGGTCCGGCTTCGGGCTGATCGCGTTGGCGAGCGGCGTGAGCCTGGTCGTCCACCACTATCGGCAACGGCGTCGATGAGCACCGCGAGCATCGCGCAACGGCCCGGCCCGGCGACCCGGCAGGCATCCGCTGTGTCGCTGCAGCAGGTCACCAAGCTCTATCCTGGTGGGGTACGGGCGCTGGACGAGGTCTCCCTCACCGTGGCACCCGGCTCGTTCGTCGCGGTGATGGGTCCGTCCGGGTCGGGGAAGAGCACACTGATGCACTGTGCCGCCGGCCTCGACACCCCGACCAGCGGAAGTGCCTTCATTGGCGAGACCGAGGTCGGCCGGCTGAACGAGACGCGTCGCGCCGAACTACGGCGGGAGCGGGTCGGTTTCGTGTTCCAGTCCTACAACCTGGTGCCGTCGCTCAGCATCGCGGACAACATCACGCTTCCGCTGCGGCTGGCCGGCAAGGCACCGGACCGGGACTGGCTGGGAATGCTGATCGAGCGGGTCGGGTTGACCGGCCGACTGGGCCGCCGTCCGGCCGAACTCTCCGGCGGCCAGCAGCAACGGGCCGCGATCGCCCGGGCACTGGCGGCCAAACCGGCGGTCGTCTTCGGCGACGAGCCGACCGGCGCGTTGGATCTGCGTACCGCACGTGAGGTGCTCGACCTGCTTCGTGACCTGGTCGACGGCCTCGGCCAGACGGTGGTGATGGTCACCCACGATCCAGGCGCTGCCGCACGGGCCGACCGGACGCTGGTCATGGCCGACGGTCGGATCGTCGACACGCTGGAGGCACCCACCGCAGCCGAGTTGGCGCACCGTATCGCCACGCTCGAAACGGAGTAGACGATGCTGTACCTGGCGCTGCGTATGGCCCGCCATCGGATCGCCGCGCTGCTGGCCATAGCGTGCGCCACGCTGGGCGGTGCCGCGTTCGTCACCGGTATCGGCGTGTTGGCCGAGTCCGGCTGGCGCTCACACGCACCGGTCGACCGGCTCGCCGCAGCCGACGTCGTCGTCTCAGCGAGTCAGACGTACCGGCCGGCGGGGGACCTGCCGATCGCGCTGCCGGAACGGGTGAAGGTGCCGGGCGACCTGGTCGACCGGATGGCGAAGTTGCCGGGTGTCACCGCCGCCATCGGTGACGTGAGTTTTCCCGCCGCCGTCCTCGACGCGCAGGGCGGGGTCGTCCCGGCGAAGGACCCGGATAGCGCCGGCCACGGCTGGTCCTCGACCGCGCTGCTGGACCAGGCACAGGTGGCCGGTGCGGCACCGGCTGGTCCGGACGAGGTCGCCCTGGACCAGGCCACCGCAGCCGCCACCGGTGTGGCACCAGGCGACCAGGTTTCGGTGATCGCCGCAGGCCACCGGAGCACGTACCGGGTGTCGGCAGTGGTCTCCGCAGGCGGGATCTTCTTCACCGACTCCACGGCGCTGCGGTTGACCGGCCGGGACCAGGGGCCGACAGCCGGCAGCGTCGACCTGGTCGCGGTCCGTACCACCCCGGGATCCGGCGACTCGGTCGCCGCCGAGATCCGCAAACTGGTACGCGACACCGGCCTCGTCGTCTCCACCGGAGCGGCCCGGGGCGACGTGGAGGCCCCGGAGACGGTCGCCGCCCGTGGACTCCTGCCGCTGCTGGCCGGCTCGCTCGCCGGGGTCACCCTGCTCGTCGTTGGGTTCATCGTGGCCGGCGCGTTGGCCGTGTCGATCGGCGCCCAGCGGCGGGACCTCGCCCTCCTGCGGGCCGTCGGGGCGACCCCACGGCAGGTACGCCGGCTCACCGCAGCCCAGGCCATGATTGTCGCCGGAATCGCGCTGCCGCCCGGTCTCGCCCTCGGATACCTGCTGGCCGACCAGTTTCGGCAGCTGCTGGTATCGGTCGGAATGCTCCCGTCCGTACTGCCGCTGACGGTGAGCCCGCTGCCCGCGTTGGCGGCGACGCTGTTACTGGTCGGCGTCGTACTCGTCTCGGCCTGGAGCGCGTCCTGGCGGGCCTCCCGGATGCCGGCCACCGAGGCGGTCGCCGAGTCGCAGAGCGAACCGCGTACCCCCTCGAAGGGTCGGGGTTTCGCCGGCGTACTGGTGCTCGTCGGGGCGAACGTCGTCTCGGTCGCGCCGCTGCTGACCCGGTCGCAGGCCGGGGTGGCGGTGACGGCCCTCGCCGGCATCCTCGCCGCGATCGGCCTCGCACTCGTCGGCCCAACCCTGATCAGCTGGCTCAGCCGAGTGCTGGCCCGTCGCCTGCCGGGGCGGGCCTCGGCGCCGACCTGGCTCGCCGTGGCCAACAGCCACGGCTACGCACTGCGGGTCGCCGGTGCGGTCACCACCCTCGCCATGGCCGTGGTCTTCACCCTCACCTACACCCTGACCCAGACCACGATGCTGGCGGCCACCACCGGAGACCTGCGCGACGGCACCCTCGCCCAGCTGCGCCTGAGCGCCCCCGAACTCGGCGGACTCCCCGCCGACCTGCCCGCGACGATCCAGACCACCCCCGGGGTACGGGCCGCCGCCCCGGTCACCTCGACCACGGTGCTGTGGCCGTACCGGATGCTCGGTGAGACGGAGGTCGAAGCCAGCACCGCGTTCGTGCTGACCGCGGACGCCCCGGCCGTGCTCGACCTCGACGTGCAGACCGGCAACCTCGCCGACCTCAGCGGCAACACCGTCGCGGTCTCCGCCGACGTCGCCCGGTCCCGGGACGCCTCGGTGGGCCGGGAGATCGAGCTGATCCTCGGCGACGGTGCCGAGGTGACCGCCCGGGTCGTGGCCGTCTACGGACGCGGTCTCGGGTTCGGCCCGGTGGTGCTCTCCCGCGACCTGGTGGTCGGGCACCTCACCACGGGACTCGACCAGAGCATCCTGGTCCGTGCGGACGACACCGACACCGCCCGGCGCAACCTTGCCACGCTCGTCGCCGCCCGCCCGGGGTTGGTCCTCGACGACAACGACGCGGGATCGGGGCCGGGCGGGGTGGGCGCGATCCCGCCTGAGCTGTGGATCAACATCGTGGTGCTCGGGGTGTTGCTGGGCTATCTCCTGTTGGGGATCGCCAACAAGCTGATCGCGACCACGGCCCAACGCCGTAACGAGATCGCCATGCTCCAGTTGGTCGGTGCCACGCCCGGCCAGGTCCGCGCGATGATGCGCCGGGAGGCAGCGCTGATCTGCGCGGTAGCGCTCGGTGCCGGTGTGTTGCTCGCCGTCGTACCGCTGGTCTTGCTCGCCATCGGCCTCCTGGGTCAGCCCTGGCCGGCCGGCCCCTACTGGCTGTTGCCTGCCGTCGCGATCGTGGTGGCCGCGATCGCCTTCCTCACCATCGAGCTGCCCACCCGGCAGGCGCTGCGGACCGCTCCCGCCGCCGCCCTGAACCGAGGCTGACGATCGGGAACTGATGAGCTCTGATAGCCATAAGCCAGCCCGCCGGTGGGGGGTAGCCGACCGCGCCCGGGTCGCCCTGGACGCACTCGAACACCTCGTTGGCGGGCTGGGCACGGCGATTCTCGCGCTGATGGCACTGGTCTTTCTCGTGCTCGCGGCACTGGCATGTCTGGTCGGCGTGGGTCTGCTCCTGATGCCGGTCGCGTTACGGGTACTCCGCGTCATCGCCGATCGGGAACGCGCCCGGCTGTCCCGATGGGGGCCGGAGATCATTGGCCCGGAGCCGGTACCGGCTCGGCTGGGAGATGCCCTGCGAGACCGTACGGTGCAGCGAGAGCTGGGCTGGGTGGCGTGGCATGCGACCGACGGGCTGTTCCTCGGCCTGTTCGGAGCGACGCTGCCCCTGTACGTGGCGATAAACGGTAGCTTCCCGCTGTGGTGGTACCTGGTGCCGCCAATCGAAGCCACCGACACGTTGGGGATCGTGACGGTGCACGATGCGCAGGGCGCTCTACTGGTATCCCTGATGGGCCTGGGCTGGCTCGTCGTCGGTGTCGTTATCGCGCCGGGCATGGCCTGGCTACAGGCGTGGCCGGGGCGCCGCCTGCTGTCACCAGCCCCTGGTGCCGATCTCACCCTGCGGGTCGCCCAACTGACCGCGACCCGGGCGGCCGTGTTGGACGCGCACGCCACCGAGCTGCGGCGGATCGAACGAGCCCTGCACGACGGCACCCAGAACCGGATCGTCGCTGTCAACGTCCTGCTCGGCGCGGCCCGGCGGGCGGTGGGCCGTGACCCGGCCCAAGCCGAGGCCATCATCGACCGCGCTCAGGACGCCGCCGAGCAGGCGCTGGCCGAGCTGCGGGCCGTCGTACGCAGCATCCTGCCCCCGGTGTTGACCGATCGCAGTCTGGCCGACGCCCTTACCGCCCTGGCCGCAGGTTCGCCGGTGCCCTGCCGGATCGACGCCGATGCGTCCGACCGGTGTGCCGCGTCCGTCGAGGCGACCGCCTACTTCGTCGTAGCCGAGGCGTTGACCAACATTGCCCGCCACAGTCGCGCCACGCAGGCCGCCGTTATGCTTCGTCGTCGTGGGGATCAACTGTTCGTGGAGATCACCGACGATGGCCAAGGTGGAGCGGGCGAGCACAGTGGGTCAGGGTTGGCCGGTATCCGCCGCCGGGTCGAAGCGCACGATGGAACGTTCACGCTGGCCAGTCCGGCCGGCGGGCCCACCACCCTCACCGTGAGCCTGCCATGCGGATTGTGATCGCCGAGGACGACCCACTGCTGCGGGAAGGGCTTGCGCTGCTGCTGCGGGCGGAGTCCCTGGATGTGGTGGCTACCGCAGGTAACCCCGAGGACTTCCTGGTCGCCGTGGACGCGTACCGGCCAGATGTGGCCATCGTGGACGTACGGATGCCGCCGACCCACACCGACGAGGGGATCGTCGCAGCGGTCGAGGCCCGGCGGCGGCATCCCGAGCTGGCCGTACTCGTGCTGTCGGCGTACGTCGAGCAGGCGTTCGCCACCGAACTGCTCGCCGATGGCGGCTCCCGCCTCGGCTATCTGCTGAAGGAACGGGTGGGGCGGGTCGAGGAGTTCCTGGACGCGTTGCACCGGGTGGTGGGCGGCGGCACCGTCATCGACCCGGAGATCGTCGCTCAGTTGCTGACCCGGCACCGGCCGGGCCATCGCCTGGAACGGTTGAGCCCTCGGGAACGTGACGTGCTGGCGCTGATGGCTGAGGGGCTGGGAAACAGTGCCATCGCCGAACGGCTCTTCGTCACCGATGGTGCGGTGCACAAGCACATCCGGAGCATCTTCGCCAAGCTGGACCTCGCGCCCACCGACCGCGCCGACCGTCGGGTCACCGCCGTCCTGCAGTACCTCGAAGACACCAACCGGCGGGGCTGATCCGCCTTCCGTTATGCCGGTGCTACACACGTCGGCCGGCCACCCGGGTGTGGGTGGCCGGCCGACGGTGGGCCGAGTGCTCAGCGCGCGGTGCCGGCGTACGGCTTGAACCGGCGCAGCCGCAGCGAGTTGCTGACCACGAAGACCGACGAGAACGCCATGGCAGCCCCGGCGATCATCGGGTTGAGCAGGCCGGTCGCGGCCAACGGCAGGGCGGCCACGTTGTAGGCGAACGCCCAGAACAGGTTGCCCTTGATGGTGCCCAGGGTGGCTCGGGACAGCCGGATGGCGTCGACGGCGGCCATCAGGTCGCCCCGGACCAGGGTGAGGTCGCTGGCCTCGATGGCCACGTCGGTGCCCGTGCCCATCGCCAGGCCCAGGTCGGCCTGGGCGAGTGCGGCGGCGTCGTTGACCCCGTCGCCGATCATCGCCACCACCTTGCCCTCGCCCTGGAGCCGCTTCACCACGTCGACCTTGTCGGCCGGCATGACCTCGGCGATCACCTCGTCGATGCCGACCTCGGCCGCCACGGTCCTGGCGACGGTGGTGTTGTCGCCGGTGAGCAGCACCGGGGTCAGGCCGAGGGCCCGCAGCCCGGCGATGGCCGCCCGGCTGGTCGGCTTGACCACGTCAGCCACCACGAACGCGCCCCGGGCCGTGCCGTCCCAGCCGGCGTAGACCACCGTACGACCGGCAGCTTCGGCGGCGGCAGCGGCGCGTTCCACCTCGACGGGCAGGGTGAGCCCACGTTCGGTCAGCAGCCGGGCCCGGCCGACGGTGATGGCGTGACCGTCGACGGTGCCGGTGACGCCGAGTCCCTCGACGTTGGCGAACCCGGTGACGGTGGGCAGTTGCCCGACCCGCTCGGCGGCACCGGTGGCGACGGCCTGGGCGATGGGGTGCTCGGAGGCGGCCTCCAGCGCTCCGGCCAGTCGCAGCAGCTCGTCGGTCTCCTGGCCATCGGCGGTGATGGTGTCGACCAGGGTCATCTTGCCGGTGGTGACGGTGCCGGTCTTGTCCAGCACGACAGTGTCGATCTTCTTGGTGGACTCCAGGGTTTCCGGCCCCTTGATCAGGATGCCGAGCTGGGCGCCCCGACCGGTCCCGACCAGCAGCGCGGTGGGCGTGGCCAGGCCCAGCGCGCAGGGGCAGGCGATGATGAGTACGGCCACCGCAGCGGTGAACGCGGCGGTGATGCCGTTGCCGGTGCCGATCCAGTAGCCGAGGGTCGCCACGGCGAGGGCGATGACGATCGGTACGAACACTCCGGAGATCCGGTCGGCCAGCCGCTGCACCTGCGCCTTGCCGGTCTGGGCCTGCTCGACCAGGGTCGCCATCTGGGCGAGTTGGGTGTCCGCGCCGACCCGGGTGGCCCGTACGACGAGCCGCCCGCCGGCGTTGACGGTGGCGCCGACGACCTGGTCACCGAGGCCGACCTCGACCGGTACCGACTCACCGGTGAGCATGCTGGCGTCGACCGCCGAGGATCCGTCCTCGACGATCCCGTCGGTGGCGATCTTCTCCCCGGGCCGTACGACGAACCGGTCGCCGACGGCGAGTTCCGCCACCGGGATGCGGGTCTCGACCCCGTTGCGGAGTACCGCGACGTCCTTCGCGCCGAGTTCCAGCAGGGCGCGCAGGGCGGCGCCGGCCCGGCGCTTGGAGCGGGCCTCGAAGTAGCGACCGGCGAGGATGAACAGGGTCACCCCGGCGGCGGCTTCGAGGTAGATGTTGCCGGCACCGTCGGTACGGGTGATGTCGAAGCTGAACGGGTGGGTCATGCCGGGGGTGCCGGCGGTGCCGAAGAACAGTGCCCACAGCGACCAGCCGAAGGCGGCGATGGTGCCCACCGAGACCAGCGTGTCCATGGTGGCGGCGCCGTGTCGCAGGTTGACCCAGGCGGCCCGGTGGAACGGTAGGCCGCCGTAGACCACGACCGGTGCGGCCAGGGTCAGGGAGAGCCACTGCCAGTATTCGAACTGCCAGGCAGGCACCATGGCCAGGGCGATCACCGGTACGGTCAGCACCAGCGACACCCACAGTCGGGTACGCAGTCCGCGCAGCTCGTCGACGGGTTCGGCGGCTTGCGTATCGGCACCCGCAGCGGTGCCCGAGGGCGCGGGTGGTGGCGGCAGTTTCGCGGTGTAGCCGGTCTTCTCCACCGTGGTGATCAGGTCCTCGGTGGTGACCGTTTCGTCGAAGCTGACCGTCGCCTTCTCGGTGGCGTAGTTGACCGTGGCGGTGACTCCGTCGAGCCGGTTGAGCTTCTTTTCGATCCGTGAGGCGCAGGAGGCGCAGGTCATGCCACCGATCGCCAACTCGATCTGGTTCGGTGCCGTTTGCAACGGCCGGGTGACTGATGACATGGCTCTTTCTCCTGATCAGTTGTGCGAGTGGCCAGAGGGGGCCGGCGTGGTCGGGCCCGCCGGGCTTGGAACCGTGCCGGTCGGGCTGGGCGGCAGTGCGCTGGCCGGCCCGGCGGTCAGGGTGAATTCGGCGGTACGCACGACACCGCCGTGTTGGAAGTCCAGGAACAGCCGGTAGGTGCCGGCCGATGGCACCTCGGCGTGGAAGGTGATGGCCGGTCCGGGCTGGGTCTTTCCGTCGCCGGGCGTGCCGTCCGGGTGGACGTGCAGGTAGGCCAGGTCACCGTCGCGCAGGGCGACCAGGTGCCCGTACGCACCGAGGTAGGGCTGGAGGTCGGTGACCGGTACGCCGTCCCGGCTGACGTTCAGGGTCAGTTTGCTGGTGCTGCCCGGGGTCAGCGTGCCGTCGAGGGCGACTGTGTAGCCGTCCACGGTGGTGGTGGTCTCGGGGGTGGGCAGGGGCTTCGGGGTGAACGCGCCGGGTACGGCGACGTCGACGCCGAGGGTCAACGCTTCGCCACCGGTCGGCTTGAAGTCGGCGAACGCCCGCCAACTGCCCGGCTCGCCGAGCGGGGAGGCGACCCGCCAGACCCCGTCGGTGGTCAGCTCGGGGTGGACGTGCCGGAAGCCGGACAGGTCCCGTCGGGCCACGATCAGGTGCATCCGCTTCTCGTGTTCGACGTCGTACGCGGTGACGGGCCGGCCGTCCGGTCCGGTGATCCGGAAGGCGAATTCGCCCTCGGTGGCGGCGACCGGGGTGAGGCTGTAACCACGGTCGGACACCAGCAGCCCGCCGGGCAGGATGTCCCTGGTCGGACCCGGCTCGGTCGGGTTGGTGTGGTCGGTGCTGTGTCCGCCGGAGTCGTTGTCGGGTTTGGGGTCGACGGTGGCACCGGGGCCGACCAGCTGGCCAGCCCCGTACGCGCCGCCGAACACCACCACTAGGCCGAGTGCGAAGGCACTCAGTTTCGTCGCCGTGTTCATCGCGGTTACCTCGGCTTGTCGTTGATGTGACTGTTTGTCAGGCCGTGACGAGTTCGTAGCCGGCCTCGTCCACGGCTGCGGCGACCGCCGCCGGGTCGAGTGCCGCAGCGCTGGTGACGGTGACCTCGCCGGAGGCCAGGTCGACCTTTACTTCGCTGACACCGGAGATGGCACCCACCTCCGCGCTGACCGCGCTCACGCAGTGCCCGCAGGTCATTCCCTTGACCTGGTACTTCTCGGTGACCATGACCGACTCCCTTCGTTCTTCCGCTTCACTATATACCCCCTAGGGGTATCCGCAAGGTGGATGTGTGCTGGATTGCTCTTGCTTGTGGGCTATGAGTTGGTGATCTGGTAGCCGGCGTCGGTGACGGCGGCCTGGATCTCGGCGTCGCTGGCGGTGCCCTCGACAGTGATACGGCCGGCGGCGAGGTCGACCGTGACGCCGGTGACGCCGGGGACGGCCGTCACTGCGGTGCTCACCCGAGTAGCGCAAGGTTGGCAGGTCATGCCGGCGACGAGGTAGTCGCGACCGTCGGTGGCCGGGGTCTCGATGGTCTGGGTGGTGCCGCAACCGCAACCACAACCGCAACCGCTCACGAGAGGCTCCTTAATACTCTTACCCTGTAGGGGTATCGGACGTCGAGGACCATACCATACCCCCGGGGGGTTGGGTATGATTGCTGGCATGACGACACCTACGGACAAGCCGACCCGGGGCTACACAGCCACCAAGGATCAGCTGCTCGCCCGGCTGCGGCGCGTCGAGGGGCAGGTCCGCGGGATCGAGCGGATGGTCGACGACGACCGGTACTGCATCGACGTACTCACCCAGATCTCAGCGATCCAGGCCGCCCTGGACAAGGTGGCACTCGGCCTGCTCGACGGCCACGCCCGGCACTGTATGCACGAGGCTGCCGTCGAAGGACGCGCCGACGAGGTGGCCACCGAGATGATGGCCGCCGTCGGGCGGTTGATGAAGCGCGGCTGACGCCGGTCGGTAAGCCAGAGGGCGGCCCCTGACCAGGGGCCGCCCTCTTTGCGTACCCGAGTGGTCCGCAGGCAGCCTGAAGGTCGCCCGCTGAGCTGCGACGGCTTGGTGGGCTCAGCGTTCGGGCTCAGCGTTCGGGTGCGACGGCCCGGTGGGCTCAGCGGTTCGTCGTCGGTTTACCGGTCGTCCGAGGCGCTTTGGCCAGCACCAGGAACCGGAAGGCCGGGATCGAGCCCATCCAGCGGATCACGTAGGTCGCCAGCGGGGTCAGGGCGATCACGGTGGCTGCGGTCATTGCACCGCCGAGGACGAAACCGGCGAGTACGTCGTGCGGGTAGTGCACCCCGGCGAGGACCCGCAGTGCCGCTGCCAGGGCAGCCAGGGGAAGGGTCAACGCCGCGAGTCGGGGGGCCACCACCGCCAGTCCGACGGCGAGCCCGGCGGCGATGGTGGTGTGGTTGCTCGGAAACGACCAGTCCCCGATGCCCGGACAGGCGACCACGGTCTCGATCCCGGAGAGGGCGCGACACGGTCGCTGCTCGTCCACGATCAGTTTGAACACCTCGCTGATCAGGTAGGCGGAGGTCATGCCGAGGCCGACCAGCACCGTGCCACCGACGACCTGCGCACCCCGCCGCCGGCCCGTCCACCAGGTCCAGACCAGGGTGAAGACGAGGAGCAGCACGCTGCCCTCGGTGGCCAACTCCACGAAGGTGTGCAGCCAGTCTGGCCCTTCCCCCACCAGATCGGTGATCAGGCGGTAGGTCGCAGCCGAGGCGCCGTTCGTGACCTCCACCGGGCGGGGACCGGTCCACCCGGCCGGGGTCAGCCAAAATAGGACGCCGGCACCCACCGCCAACACCGCCAGGGCCGCCAGGAGGCGCCCCGGGACCAGCAGCCGCTGCTGCGCAGGGTGCTCGCTCACCACATTGCTGTTCCGCATCGAACCAAATTCAACACGCTTCGCCATTCGACGACGGTACGGGGGGTGCCCGTACAAACCATGACACGAAAGGCAAGTCTTAAACATAACGATTGTCAGGGTTGGCGAGCCGGATCCGTCGCCCACACGTTAGCCCGCTGCCCTCGGGGGTACCAGCACGAGAACGAGCAATCGTGACGAACTGTCCGAGTCGAGTCGAGCCGGCAGCGGGAGGACGATCATGGGAAACGTGGGCGCGATGCTGGAGACCTACCCGGCCGATCTGGGCCACGTGGACCGGGCCAAGCTGACCCGGTGCATCGAGGCCTGCTTCGAATGTGCGCAGACCTGCACCGCCTGCGCTGACGCCTGTCTGAGCGATACCGGTGTGGTCGAGCTGATCAAGTGCGTGCGGTCGAACCTGGACTGCGCCGACATTTGCGAGACCACCGGGCGGGTGTTGTCCCGGCACACCGGCTACGACGCCAACCTCACCCGGGCGATGCTCCAGGCGTGCATCACGGCCTGCAAGGTGTGTGGAGACGAGTGCGCCAAGCATGCCGACATGCACGAGCACTGCCGGGTGTGCGCCGATGCGTGTCGGGCCTGCGAGCAGGCCTGCAAGGAACTGCTGGCCGCCCTGGGCTGACGCCGTACCGTGCCTTTCCCTGGCTGCCCGCCCGAAATGATCGTGGTGGCGTGCCTGAGCGCCACCGGGTGGTTGTTCGGCGATGTTCAGGCGAGTGCTGCGGCGGGCAGGCGCACCTCCAGGTCGGTGCCGGGATTGAGTAGCAGCGCCCGGCCACCGAGCCCGGCTGCCAGCTGGGCCATCGGCAGCCGCCGCCAGTCGCGGCCCTCGTCTGCGGCCGGAAGGTAGCGGTCCGAGGTCCAGGCGCGTACGTCCAAGCCGTCGTCGGGATTGGCGGGATCGACGAAGACCGTGCCGGCCAGCAGGGCGGCGCGGACCGCAGCGTCGTCGCCGTGACCGGTGGCCGCGTTCTGGATAGCCGCCTCGATGGCG
Source organism: Micromonospora sp. NPDC003197 (assembly GCF_053590565.1). Taxonomy (NCBI): domain Bacteria; kingdom Bacillati; phylum Actinomycetota; class Actinomycetes; order Micromonosporales; family Micromonosporaceae; genus Micromonospora; species Micromonospora sp. NPDC003197. The sequence continues at coordinate 164,648 of NZ_JBSFTE010000002.1, forward strand.
TTCGCCGGGTCCGGCAGGCCGAGTACGCGCGGCGACGGCCGGTAGTCCGGGTTCGGGATCATTTCTTCGGCGACCGTGCCGTCCGCGCCGACAGGATAGGCCCCAGCGATGGCGTACGGCGGCACATTCTCGATGCCCTCGTAGGCCGGGTCAACCGCGTACATCCAACGCATATCCGGACTCCTCACTTCTCAGTTATTCGGCACGTAGTTCGGGTTCGGGATCGTCTCCTTTATGGGGACACCCTGTGGGAAGTTGAACGCCTGCTTGCCGTCCTTCACCCCGACGCTGTACGGCCCGTCAATCAGCCAAGCCTCTTTGATGTTGCGACTCGGGATGTGGTCCAGCGCCGCCCACTCAAACTGCGACGCCTTGGTGATGTCGGAGGTGAGCTGGCTGTTCAGGTCGACGAAGGGCTGGCTGTTGCCTCGCACCACGTACACGTAGCCGTAGTGGATCTTGTGTGTCTGGTCGCCGATCTTGACCGAGGTCTCGACGCCGTCGAGCGACTTTTCCGCGAGCTGGAACGCGATGTCCTTCTCCCGGACGAAGTAGAGCGCCGTGTTGAGGTCCTTGGTCGTGGAGATGAAACCGCTGTACGTGTCCCCGTCCCGTATCACCGAGCTGTTCTGCTGGTGCAGCTTGATGTCGTAGTGCGCGTCGCTGTTCTTGAACATCGCGTTCGACTTGAGGCCGCTCTCGAAGATGACCTCTGGCCGCACGTCCGAGCCGTGGTAGAGCCAGTCGGGCAGCGCGTCGTTCGGCTGCCGGTCCGGAATGACGTCGAACGGTAACTTGTACGTCACCGGCGGCACCGAATCCCGCCAAGCTAGTCCGATGTCGCCCAACTCGTCGAACGAGTCCAACAGCGCCGCGCTGTCGCCACCGCCGGGAGTGACGTGTGGGACGCTCGACCCGGTGGGGCTGGAGCAGACCAGGCCGAGCGGGTCGGCCTGCAACAGGGGGTTGCTGACGTAGCCGGCCGGGTCAGGGGCGGGTGCCAGGCCGAGCGGGTCCTGGCTCAGGTAGCGGCTGGTCAGCGGGTCGTAGTACCGGTAGACGTTGTAGTGCAGACCGGTCTCGTCGTCCCGATACTGGCCGGGAAAGGCGAGTGGCTGCGCTGCGGCCGAGGTGTCAGTGGCACCCCAGAGCGTGGCGTTCCCCTGCCAGCGCAGGGTGCCGTCCGCACCGAGCAGCTCGGTCGGGGTGCCGACCTGGTCGGTGACCACGGTGGCGTAGTCCAGGTCCGCGCCGATCCGGACGACGCGGGCGACGGGACGGCCGTCGACCGGGTGGTGGTCCCAGGTGGTGACCCGTAGCGTGCCGTCCACGTCGGTGTGCGCCTGTTCGACCAGTGCACTGCCGGACCAGGTGAAGTCGTAGCGTTCGACGGTCACCGGGCCGGTCAGGCGCTGCTTGGAGATCCGGCGGCCCAGCGGGTCGTAGCCGTAGCGCCAGCGGTCCCCGCCCGGGGTGAGCACCTCGACCAGCTGGTCGTCGGCGTTCCAGGTGAAGTGCCAGGTGCCGACGCCGGTCACGGTCCGGGTGGTCATCCGGCCGTGCGCGTCGTAGCTGCCGGAGACCGTGCCGCCGCCGACCAGCAGCGTGCCGTCGTACTCGCCGTCGGGGCGTCCCTGCGGGTAGCGGTAGGTCTCGTCCCGGCCCGGGCCCTGCACCCGGGTGACCCGTCCGGTCTCGTCCAGGCCGAACTCGTGCCGGCCGGTCCAGTCGGCGATGGTGGTCACCACGCCGTCGGCCCGGTACGCGAAACCACGCGCGCCGACCGCAGGCAGATCCTGGTCAAGCAGGTGGCCGTCGGCGTCGTACCGCTGGGACAGGACCGGCTGACCGTCTACCGCCCGGTGCGTCTCCCGGCCCGGCCCATCGTGCCGCAGCAGCACCTCGTGGCCGCCGCTGCTCAGCGCGAACGGGCGACCGAACGGGTCCGCCGCCCAGACGCTGACTGCGCCCGCGGGGGTGTGCCGGGTGACGGTGCCCCGGGTTTCGTCCCGGTCGAGGCGCAGGGTCCGGCCGTTGACCGTCTCGGCGCTGCGGCGTCCGGTCTCGTCCCAGGCGACGGTCAGCTCCGCACCAGGGCTGCGGGCCGCGACGAGACGGCCGTCGCGGTCGTACGTGAAGTGGGTGCTGCCGTCCGGGGTACGCCGCTCGACGAGGTTGCCGAGCGGGTCACGGACGTACTCGACAAGCTCGCCGACGCCGTTGGTGGCGGCGCTGAGGTTGCCGGCCGCATCGTAGGTGAAGTGCCGGGTACGGCCGTTGAAGTCGGTCTCCGCGACGACCCGACCGGCCGGGTCGTACGCGTACCGCCAGACCAGGCCGCCCGGGTCGGTGACCGAGGTGACCCGCAGCTCGGTGTCATAGGTGTACGTGGTCCGCAGCCCGTCCGCGTCCACGGTCGCCAGCACCACGCCGAACGGCCCGTACTCGGTGCGCCGGACATTGCCTGCGGCGTCGGTCCGTTCGACCGGGTAGCCCTCGGGGTCGTAGTGGACGGTCTCGCCTTCGCTGCGTACCGCCCAGCCCGCCAACCCTTCGGCCCGCTCCGGCCGTGCGGGCCGCGAACCGCGCAGCCGGTCCAGGTCGAGGCGGGCCGCGGTACCTGGCAGGTCCACGCTGGGCACGCTCTCCCCGCTGCCGGGAACGGCCACGACACTGCTGGGGACGTCCAGCCCGGTGTCGGAGACGTCCATGACGCTGCCGTCCGGCCGGGTCACCGTGGTCAGCCGACCGTGCTCGTCGTAGACGTACCCGGTGGTGTACCCCAGCGGGTCGGTACGGGAGAGCAGCTGGTTGTGCCGTCCCCAGGTGAAGCGCGTCGTGTTGCCCAGCGGGTCGACGGTGCTGGTCCGGTGGTGGTACTCGTCGAAGGTGTAGACCGTGGCGTGTCCGAGCGAGTCGGTGTAGGTGGTGCGCTCGGGCTCGTACGCGAGCGTCGCGCTGAGGTAGCCGTCCTCGCCCATGGTGCCGACGCAGCGGCCCTGCTCGTCGTACGTGTAGCGGTAGCCGAAGCCGTTGCGGTCGATCCATTGCGTGATCCGGCCATCGTCGTCGTACCGGAACCGGGCCGGCTGCCCCGAGATGTTCGTCACCTCGGTCAGCTGGCCATCGTCGTCGTACCGGAAACCGGCGATCGCGGTCTCCGCGTTGCCGCTGGCGAGGGTGATTCCGGTGATCCGGCCCTCCTCGACGGCGAGCCGGATCCGGCGGCCGGATGGGTGGTGCAGGGCCAACGGGGTGCCGTTCGCGTCGCGTTCGATGTGTAGCTGGTTGCCCACCGGGTCGGTAACTGTGCTCAGTCGGCCGGCGGCGTCGAAGGTGAGCACCTGCTCGCCGGTCTCCAGCCGGGCGCTGTTGTCCGCGGCGACGGTCAGGGGCCAGCGCGGGCCCTCCTCGGGCAGCACCGCCGTACCCGGCTCACCAGCGGGGTAGACCAGGACCATCGCGTCCGCGGCGAAGAAGAGGGTCGCCTGCGTGTCGCTCTCGATCCGCTGGTCCAGCGTGGAGGCCCAGGACGCGCCGAAGAGGCCGCCGGCCCGGTACGACGACAGGTGGGTGCGCTCCAGCGCGAAGGGCAGCGGCGCAGGCAGTTCCAGGTCGACCTCGGGCAGCACCATCTCGCCGGTGGCGACGTCGATCGGGTCGCTCACACACGTCCGGATGTCGATCGAGCGGGACACGTCCTTGGGTACCACCGGCACCTTGACGTGGAACAGGTCGGAGAGCTTGGCCGCGCCCAGGTTGGCGAGGCCGCCGAGGTTCTTGATCAGAGTCAGCGCGTGGGACCCGCCCGCCTTGATCAGGTTCACCATGTCGTTGGCCAGGTTCTTCATGCCGGTGAGAGCGGCCTTGCCGATCTCCTTCAGCCCGCCGGCCTTGTAGAGCGAGCTGAGCTTCGACAGCGACGTCAGCCCCTTGACGCCGGGGATGACGCCGAGCAGGCCGAAGACCAGGTCCATCACCGAGCCCTTGCCCTGCGAGAAGTCCACCACCGCCTTGATCAGCAGAATCGCGCCCGCAGCCAGGGCGACCCAGGCCAACGGGCCACCGATGATCATCGCGATGACGCCGGCGACCAGCGCCACCCACTTGGCGACCTCGCAGATGATTTCCCACAGGTCCTTGAACGCGTCGGCCAGCTTCTCCCAGAAGGAGCGCGGCTGGATGCCCGCGTCCGACGCCTCGTCGATCTCCCGGGCGCAGGTACGCGCAGCGCCGTCGCGCAGCTCCTTGGCCTGCGCCGCCAGCTGCTTGGCCAGGTCCAGCTCGCCCTGTGCGCCGGCGACCGCGCTGCGCGCCTGATCACGTTTCTGCTGTGCGGACTCGGCGTCCCGGACCGCCTGCTTGACCTGCTCCGGGTCCGGTGCTTGGGTCTCCGACCGGGCCCTCTCGGCCGCGTGGGACGCGCCGGTGAAGTCCAGCTCCGCGAGACTCAGGGAACCCTGCAACGAACTCAGCCTGTCGGCCGCGACCCGGCCGTCGGCCAGCGCCCGGTCCGCCTGCGCCTGCGCGTTCTCCAGCATCGGCGCGTACGCCTCCAGCGCGTCACCCACCATCAGGTGCGAGCGGTACAACTTGTTCACCTGGCTGGGAAACTCGCCGAACTGCTCCCGGAAGGCGTCACCAGACTTGCCCACCCAGGTGAGTAGCGCACCGTCGCCCTGCAGCGAGTCGACGGCGAGCTTTGCCCGGTACGCGTTGTCGGCGAAGTCATGGAAGCGCGATGCGAGTAGCCGGACTCGTTCGGGATCACCGGGCGTGGGATCGCTGTCCAGGTCGAGGACCCACCAGTCAGTCGGCCTAGCCATGGATGCCTCCGCTCTCGGTGTGGACGCCGGGAGTCTAACGTGCTCCGTCACTCAGTGTTGAGGTCGTGAGGTTGGATGATCTCGCTTTGGGCACGTACGCTGCGTTCGACGGGCCGATACGACAGAGGCGGGATTGCATGGCTGCCGACCGCTTAACGGTCAATCTGGACGGACTGGCGGAGTTTGCTGCCCAGTTGGAGAGCATTCGGGTCGGTATGGACTCGGCCAAGGCCTGGATGAACGAATTCTCCGGAGATCTTGGCGGCCCCGAGGTCGACAGCGCGATAAGTAACTTTGAGTCACATTGGCGAGACGGTCGAGGCCGTGTCGACGAGAACTGCGCGCAACTGATCAAGATGGCGAACCAGGCCGTCGAGAACCTGCGTAAAGCCGACGACGACCTGGCTGCGGAACTACGTGAGAGCACAAAGGGCTGACCGATGACCAGCACACCCGCCCCGGCCGTCACCGGGTTCTCGATCACCGTCCCGGACTCGTGGTTCGAGGTCGAGCTGCACCCGGACGCCCGCAATGCCGCGATCAACGCGCTTGTCAACGCGCGTCTCAAGGACGTCCCGGACCTCTACGAGCACCGGTCCGCGCTGGCCAAGGTGCTGCGCGAGACATCGCGGCGTGCGTACGACAGCGGTGCCCGGTTCTGCGGCACCATGGTCACCCCCGTCGGCGGGGCGATCATGTCCGCGACGGTGACGGTGACGATCGTGGACGCCCCGGACCAGCAGGGTGCCGCAGACGCGATCACCCCACATCTGACCGCCCGCCCCAAGCGGGGCATCGACTCGCTCTGGCGCGAGGTCGAGTCCGTCGAGATCCCCGGTGCCGGTCGAGTGCCCCGCACGCGGGGCGTCGACGACGTCACGCTCCCCGACGGGGCCGGCTGGGTCCGCTCGCTGATCATGCAGACCTTCGTGCCGTTCCCCGGACCCGAGCCGACCCGGGTGGCACTCATCACCGGCAGTTCCCCAGTGCTGGCGTTGGAGACGGAGTTCTTCGAGGTCTTCGACGCCGTCACCGGCACGTTCCGATTCACCAGCAGCTGACAGGAGAGGTACGACATGGCAAACGTCAATGTGACCTACCAGGAGATGCGTGACGCGGCCAATCGGCTCACGCAGGGCAAGGAAGAGATCCTCAGCAAGCTCACCGAGCTGAAGAACATGGTCAACAACCTGGTCAACGGCGGTTACGTGACCGACGCGTCCAGCAAGCAGTTCGACGAGTCGTACACCGAGTTCAACGAGGGTGCCAGCAAGGTGATCGGGGGCCTGGAGGGCATGGGCAAGTACCTCACCACCGCCGCGGACACCTTCCAGCAGGCCGACGACGAGCTGGCCAAGGCGCTGCGCAGCAACTGACCACGGTGGGAACCGAAGAAAAAGGGCGGGCACCGAGGTGCCCGCCCTTTTTCGGATCACCGGACTACTCCGGCACCTGCACAGTGATCGGCTCGCCGTCGCCGAGGTGCAGCATCGCCCGGCCCGGCCGTACCGGCTGTCCCACCGCCGTACGGGGCAGCCGCAGGCCGATCAGATCCCCGTCGGTGCGGTTCTGCGGCGAGAGCAGCGCGCCACGCCGGCTCCGGCGGGCGTCGACAAGCCAGCCGCTGAACCCGACGCTCAGGTCCTCCGGGTCGCCCGCGTAGATCACCGCGAGCTGCCTCGCCTCGCCCTTCTGGATGATGTCGCGCAGCTCGCCCGACGCGGCCGCGTCGCGCAGCGTGGCCGCGTCGTCGACGACGATCAGCGCCCGCCCGGTGACCTGCGCCAGCGCCTCGTTGAGCTCGTCGGGCGTCACGTCCGTACCGGTGAGGACGGTGATCACGCCGGGGGTACCGGCAAGGTCACGCAGCGGCGAGGTTCGGGGTGCCAGGACGATGACCTGCTGACCGTTCTCCAGAGCGGAGCGGGCCATGCTCGCCAGCATGGTGCTGCGCCCCGACTTTGCCGGACCGCCGATGCCGAACGCCGGTACACCGGTGGCCAGGTCGGGCCCGTACCCCAGGAGCTGGTTCTCCCCACCGACCCCAGCCAGCAGCCAGCCGGCACCGGCAGCCGCGCGGGGCAGCGCCGCGGCCTGGGCGTACCCGATCTGGTTGGGCACCTCGCCCAGCCGGAACGGCCGCAGCGAGCCGGGGACCGCAGCGTCGCGCTGGGTCGCCTGGCGTCCGATCTCCGCGAGCGCCGCAGCCTGCGCCGCGCCGCTCGGGTCGGCGGTCAGCAACGCCACCTGGACCTCGATGCCGCTCTCCGAGCGGAACGCCCGACCCGGAGCGATCTCGTCCGGCAGGTTGCGCGGGTGCAGACCGAGCATCGCCACGTCGGTCTTGTCGGCGAGCCGGAACGCGATCTTGTCCTCGGTGAGGTTGGAGATGCGGCCGCTGAGCACCGACCGGTCGCCGGTGATGACCACGTGTACGCCGACGCTGGCACCCTCCCGCAGGAACGTGAAGACCTTGTCGGTGAGGGTGCCGGCGTCCAGCTCGCCGAGCGAGGAGAGGAACCCCTCCCAGCGGTCGAGCAGCAGGAAGATGTGCGACAGGCGACTCGCCTCGTCGACCGCCGCCCGCTGCTCGGTGACGTCGGCGTAGCCACCGGCCGCCAGCACCCCCTGCCGGCGGCGGATCTCTTCGCCGAGCCGGTCGATCAGGCGGACCGCGCGTTCCACCTCGGTACGGGTGACCACCGCGCCACAGTGCGGCAGGCCGTTGAGCGGCAGCAGCGCGCCGTTGCCGCAGTCCAGTCCGTAGAGGTGTACGTCGGCGCTGGAGTGCGTACGGGCCAGCGAGCCCGCGAGAGTGCGCAGCAACTGCGAGCGGCCGGTGCGGGGCGCGCCGGCGGCGATCAGGTGACCGAACTGCTCAAGCCGTACCGCAGCGGTGCGCTGCGACTGCTGGGCGGGCAGATCCTCCACCCCGTACGGCACCGGCGCGAGCGCGCCCGGTTCGGCCGCAGCGGCAGCCAGCTCGTCCACGATCACGGAGGCGGGCAGCGCCGGCAGCCACGGGCTGTGCTGTGCCGGCACCCCGGCCTGCTCGGCGGCCTCGCGTAGCGCCTCCACCAGGACCTGAAGGTCGGTGACCTCCTCCTGCCGGGTCTGCTGGGTCGGCCGGTTCGTCTCGATCGGCCGGATCAGGTCCGCCCAGTCGAGGATGCGCAGCTCCGGTGGGGCGGTCTCAGTGGGACCGCTCGTCCCGGGGCGGCGGCCACCGACCCGGCCGGACTGGAACGGCACCAGCGAGGCGTGCCCGAGCCGTACGTATGCCCGGCCCGGCGTGCTCTTGGCGATGCGCGCCGCGTCCGGAGCGTTGAGTACGTCCTGGCTTTCCGAGGCGTCGGTGACCCGTAGCGCGATGCGCAGGTTCGTGTTGGCCCGGATCTCCGGCGACACCACGCCGCTGGGCCGCTGGGTGGCGAGCAGCAGGTGGATGCCGAGCGAGCGGCCTCGCTGCGCGATGTTGACCAGACCGGTGACGAAGTCCGGCAGCTCCCGGGCCATCGAGGCGAACTCGTCGATGACGATCAGCAGCCGCGGCAGGGCGACCGAATCGGACTGTCGGGCGGCGACCCGGGTGTAGTCCTCAATGTCCTTGGCTCCGGCTGCGGCCAGCACGTGCTCGCGGCGGCGCAGCTCGGCCGAGAGCGACTCCAGCGCCCGACGGACCAGGTGCTCGTCAAGGTCGGTGACCATACCGACGGTGTGCGGTAGGCGTACGCAGTCGCCGAAGGCGCTGCCGCCCTTGTAGTCGACCAGCACGAAGGTCATCGCATCCGGGCGGTTGGCCACGGCGAGCGCGGCCACGATGGTCTGTAGCAGCTCCGACTTGCCGGAACCGGTGGTCCCGGCGATCAGGCCGTGCGGGCCGTCGCGCCGCAGGTCGATCTCGAACTGCCCGTCGAACGACTCGCCGACCACCGCCGATGTGCTTGCGCCACGAATCGACCAGCGGGCGAGGATGTCCTGCGCCCGGGGCGGGTCCAGCGACAGCACGTCGAGCAGGCGGCTGGAGGCGGGCAACGCGGCGTCGTCCTCGTCGTCGCTCACGTCGCGGATCGGCGCGAGGGACCGGGCCACCCGGGCACACCAGGCCACCGACGGGAAGTCCGGTTCGATTCCGGTCAGCTCGTCCACCCCGGTACGGGAGATGCGCAGCGTGCTGCCCTCGACCACGGCCACTGCCTGGCACTCTGCGGGCAGCAGGCGCTCGTCGGTGTCCAGACAGATCGCGTACACGCCGACGGACGGGCCGTTGCGCAGCAACTGGACCACGCCGGGCAGCGACCGCAACCGGCGTGAGCCGTCCAACACCACCAGCATGTCCGGTTCGCGGAAGCCGGCGGAACCGGTCTCCTTGCGCACCGCGGCACGCTGCTCGATGAGCTCCAGCAGCCCGGCCACCCGGCGGCCCACCGAGTCGGCGTCGAGGCCGATCAGCACCGGCGGCGCGCTCGGGTTGTTCGATCGCGCGTGCGGCAACCACCGCAGCCAGTCCCAGCTCTGCCGGCCCGCCGGATCGGTGAGCACGGTCACCTGTACGTCGGTGGGGCTGTGTAGCACCGCAGTTTGCAGTACGGCCCACCGGCCGAGGGAGCGGGCGCTGTCACCGGGGCCGGCGAAGCCGATCACCCCGTGCTCGCGCAGCGGCAACGTCACCGGTACATCCGGGATGGACCAGTGCACGGTACGCCGATGCTCGTCCTGCTCGGGGTCGTCAAGCGCGACCTCGGCGGGCAGTTCCCCGCTGCCCACCCGCACTAGCAGGTGGTCCTCGTCCCGGCGGCGCCGCTCCCAGAGCCGGCGGCGGGGGCCGGTGGCGATCACCGCGATCAGCGCCGGGTCGGGGCAGAGGTCGCGCCGCTCGATCTTTTCGACCTCGAGGGCGTCGTGGGCGTCCTGCTCGATCCGAGCCTTGCGTTCGGTGTATTCGCGGCGCAGCTGGGCGTACGACTGCTTGCCCTGTCGCCGAGACATGATCCAGTTGCCGACCAGCGACAGCGGGCTGAGCAGCGCGAGTAGCAGCATCGTCTTGTTGCCGGTGATCAGCATCAGCGTGACCGCGCCGACCAGCGGGATGACGGCCATCAGCCAGGGCAGCGGGCTGCGCTGCGGTTCCTTCGGCGGCATCGGCAGCCGGAACCGGGTCTGGTGACGTGTGGGCCGGATCCGCGGCGGTCGGTTGTAGTCCAGGCCGGTGCCGTCCGCAGAGAGCTCCAGCGCCGCGTCGGGCCGGGTGTACTCGACGAGTTCCATCAGCGCGTCACCGATGCGCAGCACCTGGCCGGGACGCCACTCGATGGTGCCGGTGACCTCTTCACTGTCGAGTGTCATCGGCACGCCCGGTGCCGGCTCGATCGTGCAGCGGGCCCGGACGTCCACACTGACCGTGGCAGCGACCGCTGGCAGCGCCGGGTTGTCGACCACCACCCAGCCCTCGGGGTCGCTGCCAAGGTCACCGCCGCCGGTGCTGAGGCGAACGAAGGTTCCGGTGCCGGGCCCGCCGATGATCCGGACCTCGAGCAGGCCGGACTGCTCCGGCGGTGGCCACCCGGCGGGGGCGTCCAGGCCGATGACCACACCGTCGCGTACCGGGGAGGCGACCAGCGGCAGAGCGGGGTCGATCGCCTTGCCGTCGACATAGAGGGTGGCCGATCCGGTGGGGCCGCCGGTGCGTTGCCTCGCATCTCGCAGGAGCTGTTGCGCAGCGTGACCGAGTGCGCCTACGGTGGCATTACCGTCTGTGACTAGCGCCACATCCGCAGCGTCGTCCGTCTTTTGGTCGACAATTGTCAATAATAGCTGCACAGTGCCTCCGGGCAGGGGGGTCCGCGCGGTCGCGGTCCTTCAAAATGGAGGTGGCAGGGGCGCGATGCGCGTGGACGGTCGCCCAACAGTATTGCACAGCGTGAATGTAGGGTGTCGGTGTTGCAATCAGCTCTGCGTGAGGAAGATGCCCAATGGACCGTCCACAACTTCGTCACCGCGGCGTTGTTCTGCTGGGATTGGTGCTCGGCGCGGCGGTAGGCACGACCGCTGCCCCAGCCGTCGCGGCGCCCCTGTCAGCCCCGCCAGGCCGGCACGCGGCTGCGCTCTTCGAGCAGCGTGCCGAGACGAAGTGGTATGAGGTCAAGCCGGCATTCCAGGGCCAGCCGGAGTTCTTGTTTGCCATCGCCGAGCGCCTCCTGGGCGACGGCAATCGGTGGCAGGAGATCTTCGATCTCAACAAGGGACGGGTGCAGCCCGATGGCGGTAGCCTGACTGACCCGACGCGAATCACCGCCGGCTGGATCCTGGTCCTACCGGCGGATGCCAAGGGCGAGGGCGTCCAGACAGGACCACTGCCCACTGCCGGCGCTCCCAGCCCGGCACCGACCAACGGTGGGCCGGCCGCGACCGGCGCTCCCGCAACCGCTGCTCCCGCCGCTGGCCCGCCGGCAGCAGAGGAGGACGGCGGCTCGGCCGGGCTCGTCGTGTCGATCGTCATCGGGCTGCTGGCCCTCGCCGGCATCGGTGCCGGTGCCTGGTGGTTTCTGCGGCACCGCAATGCTGGGGGATCCGCCGGTGCTGCGGCTCTGGGTGCGACGGCCAAGGGTGGCACGTCTGACGCCGTACCCACCCGCACCTTCGACACTGCCGCCGCCTGGACCATCGACCGCGCGCTACAGGCGCTGGTCACCGGTGCCGAGGCCGTCGGCCGTCCGGTGCCCCCGGTGTACGGCGTGTCCCTGGAGGAGAGCCGCGTCGCGCTGCGCCTCGCCGCACCCGACGAGGAACCGATCGAGCCGTGGGAGGCCGTCGAAAACGGCCGGGTCTGGCAGGCCTCGCTGCGCGACGTGCAGTCGCTACCCGTCGACAACGACCTCGCGGCCCCGTGCCCGCGCCTGGTCACCCTCGGTACGGCCGGTGGAGTCCGGGAACTGATCGACCTTGGCCAGGCCACTGGCGTGATCAGCCTGCAGGGTGACAGTGCCGCCGCCCGGGAACTCGTCGCGGCGTGGACGGAGGAGTTGAGTAGCAGCCCGTGGGCGGGCGGGGTCCAGGTCGTTGCTGGCGATATCCGGCCGCACCTGACCGGCGGCGAGCGGGTCAGCGTTCGCGACGCGCTGACCCTCGCCGAGGGCGAGGGGGCCGACACTGCGTACACCCTCCGGGGTGGCGGCGCCGGCGCAGACCGCCGACTGGGCGTGCTGATCCTCGGCTCGGCCCCCGGCAGCCGCGAATTGGAGCGGGCACAAGCCCTGGTGAACCGTCCCGATGCCGCGTGGGTGGTGATCGTGCTGGGCCAGACCCGGTACGACCGGTGGCGGTTCACCGTCGCCGCGGACGGCCAGCTCGACACCGGCGCCCTCGGCATCACGGTCTATACCGGAAGTGCGACCGCCAAAGCTGGGCGCTGAGCACACCGGGCAGACTTGCCAGGTGTCGCCCAGCTCGTCGGCGTAGCATCCCATAGGTGACCGTCACCCGCCGTGACCCGAGCCGCCGTACGAGCGGATCGGCTGTGCGGTGGTGGATGCGGTGGGCTCTGCTGGTGGCGACCCTGGCCGGGCTGGTGGTGATGCATCAACTCGCCGGCGGCCCCGATGCCGAGGCAACTGCCCACGCGGGGGCGATGGCCGTCGCGGAGGCCGGCGATGGGCACTGTTCGACACCTGGTGACGGGTGTCCGGACGACGAGCACCCGGGTGGTAGTGGAAACGTCAGCCGGGACCACCAGCGGGAGCATGACCGGAACGACCCTCGGCACGGACACGCCGGTCAGGTCTGCCAGTTCATCCCACCGACGGGTGGGCCGGTGCCCGTACCGGCGCTCGTCGTCACGCCGGGCGCGGTGGCCACCGCCCCGCCGGTGATCTCGCCCCGGACCGCCGCCGCACAGGCGGCGAACGGGTCCGGGTGCGGGCCACCTTCGTTGCCCCAGCTCTCCGTCTTCCGGATATAGGCCGACTCCTTGCCGGCGCACACCGTCGCGTTCTCGCGGCGGCGTACGCCAACGCGCTCGTACCCCGATTCGAGTTGACCAAGGAGTCGATCCACCATGCGTAACCTTCCGATGATCCGTCGTGCCACCGGCGCGGTGGCAGCCGCCGTGGCTGCCCTCGCCTTCGTCGCCGGCTGTAGCGAGGACTCGCACGACAGCGGGCACGACGGCGGGGCCAGCCCCACCGTGAGCGCATCCGCACAGGCCGGCGCGGAGCAGCACAACCAGGCCGACATCAACTTCGCGCAGGGCATGATCCCGCACCACCAGCAGGCCGTCGAGATGTCGAACCTGGCCGAGACCCGGGCCGGCGCCGAGGTCAAGGCGCTCGCCGCCAAAATCAAGCAGGCACAGGCGCCAGAGATCCAGCAGATGACCGACTGGCTCCGCCAGTGGGGTGCCCCGCTGCCATCCAGTTCGGCCGACGGGCACCACGGCCAGCCCAGCGATGGGCACGGCTCGCACGGCAGCGGCCAGGAGGGCATGCCCGGGATGATGACCGAGCAGGAGATGACCGAACTGACGGCGTCGACCAGCGCGAAGTTCGACCGGATGTTCCTGGAGATGATGATCCGCCACCACGAGGGGGCGGTGCAGATGGCCACCACCGAGCAGCAGCAGGGCCAGAACCCGGCTGCGAAGAAGCTGGCCGGCGAGATCATCAGCGCGCAGAACACCGAAATCCAGGAGATGCGGGCACTGCTGGCCAAGCAATAGCCCTACCGGGGTGCCCGGCGCGGGGCGATGCTGCTCCGCACCGGGCACCCTCACCGCCGTAGTGCGCGACGCCGCTGCGCGCCGGATGCCCTGTCCTCAGTCCGTCCTGATCGATATTGGGAATTCGGTGCCGGCGTACGCGCCGAGACGGGCAACCTCGGCCTCGATCCCGTCCGTCGGCACCGGGCCGGACTCGGCGAACAGTGCGACGTCGAGCGTTCCGTCCTCGACGTCCCAGGTGCCGACCACCCGGCCCCGGTGCAGCACCACTGGGGAGATCCAGCCGGCCGCCCGACTGACCGCACCTCGGCGCGCGGCCGGGATGAGCCGGGTGTCGTTCGTACCCGGGCCGAGCACGTAGTGGTCGAAGGCGGGGAGCAGGCGTACGTCGTCGAACCGTTCGGCACCGGCTATCTCGTCCACGTCGGCCGTCCGGGCGTACGCCGGTTGACCATCCACCTCGACGCGTACCACTGTGCCAGTGTCGACTAGGTTGCCGAACCAGCCCCGCAACGTCACCTTCTTCGTGGCGCCCCGGCAGAGCCACTGGTCGAACACCTCCGGGGTGGTTGGCCCGTATGCGCCGAGATAGTTCGGAATGACGGTCCGCGCCGCAACCTCCGGGGCGGGCAGCCCCGACCAGCCGTCCAGCCACGTGTCGGGCCGGGTGAAGGTGACCCGGTTGCCCTCACTGGGTCCGTTGACCAGCAACCCCTGCCAGGCCAGCGGCTTGAGTACCGCGCCCCAGCCAGAACCGAGATGTGCCTGGAGCGTGACGTCTCCGGTGTGCTCGACGATCTCGGCGGTCAACTCTTCCCGGGTAAGCACTCGGCCATCCAGCACTTTTGCGGTCGCCGCTGCGATGGCGTCCAGCTGTGCCGTGGTGACGAAGGTGCGTTGCCAGGAACCCTTTTCCCAGGTCCGCCCGGCGGCCAGCAGCGACAGGTAGGCGGGGGCGTCGGCCGGCGTGAGCAGGTGCAGGGTGCCACGCATTGCCCAGGTCTTGACCAGTCTGCCGTTGGCGAGTGCCTCGGCCACCAGACCGGGCCGAGGAACCGGCAGCCGAGCGGCGAGCGCGCGCTCGGCTGCCGAGGTGACCTGGGCCTGCAGACCACAGAGCCGCCGTACGACCTGCGTGGTGTCGACCTCCACCGCGCGGTCCAGGTAGTGCCGACGCATCCGCCAAGCCAGAGTGTCGTCCAAGGTCAGTTTCACGTCACGGCTCCACTTTCCAGGTGTCTGCGATCAGACCCTATGGGTTCGCTCCGACAGCACGACCCCGGTCGGCGTGGCGGGCCGGAGCAGATCGGCGATCTTGATACGGAGTTGGTCGGCGTCCGGATGCCCCAACTCGTCGAAGACGAGCAGGGCGTCCCGCCAGTCGATCAGGGCCGCCTCGACGTCACCGGCCGCCCGGTGGGTCTCCCCGAGGTTGACGAGCACCTCGGCCTCGTCGTACCGATCACCGAGGGCACGGTGCAGGTCGAGCGCCCGCTGGTAGCACTCGATCGCCTGGTCGTACTGGCCGAGTTCGTGGTGCACGTAGCCCAGGCTGTCCCAGGTCAGGGCAGCACCGTGCCGGTCACCCGTCTCCTTGTGGAGCAACAGCGCCTGGCGGCACGAGTCGAGCGCCAACCGGTGTTCCCCGAGCCGAGCCTGCAACCAGCCGAGACTGTTCAGCGCCTTGGCCTGCCCCACCTGGTAGTCGGCGGACCGGTACAGAGCGAGCGCCCGACCAGTTTGATCCAGGGCGGCCTGATGCTCGCCCTCGCGGGCGAAGACCCAGCACAGTCCGAGGTGCGTGTGCGCCTGGCCGGTCAGGTCACCCAACTCGCGGTACAGGTCAAGATCTCGCTGGTAGTGCCGGTGCGCGTCCTGGTGTCGGCCCAGCCAGGTGGCGGCGATGGCCAGCCCCCGGTGCGCCTGCGCCTGACCGAATGGATCGGCCCGTCGCTGTGCGGCGTCCAGCGCCGTACGCTGCACCGCGGCGAGATCGTGCCAGTGGCCACGACGGTCCAGATAGGTGGTGGACGCGGCCGCCAGGCGCCAGGCGTGCCCGTCGAACCCGTACCTGGCCGCCTGCTCGACCGAGGCCAGCAGGACGGGGTGCTCGGCGGTGAACCAGTCCATGGCCCGGGTGTGGTCCGCCGGGCCGTCCACGACCGCACCCGGTCGCGGCTCGGTGACGGGCACCGGATGCGCCAGCCGGTACGGGTCGAGCAGTTGGTCGGCCGTCTGCGTGACGTGCAGGTAGTGGTCGAGGAGACGATGTCGGGCCGCCCGCCGTTCCGGCGCGTCGTCGACGGTGTCGCACAGTTCGGCGGCGTAACTACGCAGCAGGTCGTGCTGGCTGTATCGCCCCGGCAGCTGTTCGGTGAGCAGATGCGCCCGGGTCAGGGCGGCCAGCAGCGGACGTACCCGGGACAACGGCAGGCCGACGAGACTGGCCGCCGCCGGCCCAGCCAGGTCCGGGCCCGGATGGAGCCCCAGCAGCCGGAACAGCCGGCCGGTCGGGGCATCGAGCGCGCGGTAGGACCAGGAGAAGACCGCCCGTACGTCGGTGGCCGGATCGCCCACGTCCAGCGCCGCCAGCCGGCCCCCCTGCGCGTCGGCCAGCTCGGTGGCCAGCGCGGCCAGCGAAGCGCCGGGTTCGGCGGCGGCCCGCGCCCCCACCACGGCCAGCGCGAGCGGCAGTCGAGCGCACCGCCGGACGATGTCGTCCACGGCGCTGGGCTCGGCAGCGACCCGTTTCCGACCGAGCCGGCGAGCCAGTAGCTCCCGGGACTCCGCAGCGGACAACAGGTCCAGGGTCAGCGGGCGGGCCCCCTCCGAGGCAACCAGTCCGGTGAGCCGATTTCGGCTGGTCACCACCACCAGACAGGTCGCCGAACCGGGCAGCAGGTCGCGTACCTGCGCCGGGTCGCGGGCGTTGTCCAACACCACCAGCATCCGTTTCCCGGAGAGCAGGGTGCGGTAGAGCGCGGCCTGTCGGGGCAGGTCGGCGGGGAGCCGCTGGGCGGGAACTTGCAACGCTTCCAGGAACCCCCGCAGCGCCTCGCCGGGGGTTACCCCCCGATCCTCGATGTCGAAACCGCGCAGGTTGACGTAGAGCTGCCCGTCCGGGAAACGGTGCGCCACCCGATGTGCCCAGTGCACCGCCAACGCCGTCTTGCCGACGCCGGCCGTACCACCGATCGCGGAGATCACCACCGCTGTGCCGGCCGAGTCGTCGTCGCCGGACAGTAGCGCGTCGAGTTCGCGCAGCGCCGATTCGCGCCCGGTGAACCCGGCGACGTCGGCAGGCAGCTGCGCCGGTGCCGGTGTGTTAGGAAGGGCCCCTTCCAAGGCAGAAAGCGATAAGAGGGGGCCCTTCCTAACATCAGCCGGTGCGGCGACCTCATTACGCAAGACGCGCAGCTGCGCCTCCGCCAACTCGGCAGACGGTTCCACCCCCAGTTCCTCGATCAGTCGGGCCCGGGTCTCGGCGTACACCTGTAGCGCGCGGGCCTGCTGACCGCTGCCGGCCAGAGCGAGCAGATAACGGGCCACCAGGGCTTCCCGTAGCGGATGCGCGGCCACCAGCGGTTCCAGGGCTTGGACCACCGCGTCGTGATGACCCAGCGCCGACTGGATCGAGGCGAGCAGTTGGTGCCCGACGAGGTGCTGCTCGTCCAGGGTGGCGGCTGCCGCCTCGACGAACGCGCCGGCCGCCCCGGCCAGCGCCGCTCCCCGCCATAAGGCCAACCCGGCCCGCATGATTTCGGCTGCCGTCGGCAACCGTCCCGCGTCAGCGGCCACCCGGGCCTGGTCCAGTGCGGCACTGAACGCGGCCAGGTCGAATTCGCCGTCGTCGACCGCGATCCGGTAACCACCCGCGCGGGTCGCCAACACGTCGGCCAGGTCGACGGTACGCAGGGCGGCGCGGAGTTGGGACACGCAGACCTGGATCTGGGTACGGGCACTTGCCGGCGGATCGTCGCCCCAGAGCGCGTCGGTCAACTGCCCGACGGAGACCACCCGGTTGGCGTTGAGTAGCAGCAGGGCCAGGACCGCACGCTGCTGTGGTCGATGGATCCCGAGTACGTGCCCGGCAGCGGTCACCTCGACCGGCCCGAGGATGCGCCACCTCATCTGCTTCCTCATTCGACGTGACCAGCCGATGTCATCGTAGGGGTGCAACCGCCCCGGCGACCCCCGCCTAGCGGTCGGATAGTGGACGGCTAGCGCCACCGCACACGCTGATCCCAGCCAGCAGGACACGGGGGAGAGCGGCTACCCGAGCCGCCGCCGTCCTGCCTGAAACCGAGGGGGAGACAGCAATGCGTACGACGGTAAGCAGGCACGGGATTACCGGGCTCGCCACAGCCGTGGCTGCCCTGGTGGTGGTCGGGATCGGTCCGGCCGCGCCGGCTTCGGCGGACCCGCCCGGGCTGGAGCTCGTCTCGAGCACTTCGGCCGATACCAGCGCCGACAAGACGATCACGGCGAGCTGCCCGACAGGCAAGGTGGTCAGCGGCGGCGGTGGCTACCTTGCCGCCTCGGCGGGAGCGAAGGCACACGTCGCCCTCGACCGGCTGGAGCCGTTGGCCAGCGGCACCGGATTCGTGGCGGCGATGCGGGAGGCGGGGCCCGGTAGCTACGGGGACGACTGGATGGTCAGCGCCGTGGCGGCCTGCGTCACCCAGCCCGCCGGCTACCAGGTGGTTGCGACCACCGGGGCTGCCGAAACCGAGTACGTTACGGCGAGCTGCGGCACGAAGAGCGTCATCGGTATGGGTGGTCGCGTCAACAGCGGCTTCGGGGACGTGGTGCTGGACCAGGTTGTTCCCTCGTCGGACCTGAAGTCGGTGACCGTACGAGGTGTGCCGGTGCAGGGCTCCACTCGGACAGGCTGGAGCGTCACCGCGTTCGCCGTGTGCGCCAACACCCCGGCTGGTCTGGAACGGATCACGACCGCGCCGACGAGCAGCAACAGCAATGCCGGTCAGTCCCGGCTGCTGGTGTGCCCGGTTGGTAAGGCGCTCTACAGCGCGGGCGCGGACATCAACGCCGGCAACGGCCAGGTACGACTGACCGCGGTGAACCTGATCACCACCGACCGGATCGGTGTCGGCGCGGACGAGGACAGCGACGGCTACAGCGGCAACTGGGCCCTTGACGCGTACGGCATCTGCGCGTAGCGGACCAGCCAGGACCGGCCAGGACCGACCCACCGTCGTAAGCGGTGGGCCGGTCCTGGCATGCCCTGATATTGGTCCGTGCGGACCAGTGGTGCTGTGATTGAATCGGTACCCATCCACGTGTACCAGGGCCACTCTCGCCGGCTGCTCCTCATGGGACAGCGGCATTTGGCCTATTCGGTCCGATTGATGTTTATCGAATCTTCGGAGGGCTCCGATCAAGAACTCACGCCTCGTGTCCGCCGTCGGGCTCGCCGTACTCCTGCTTGGTATGGCGGCCACTCCCGCCCACGCGGACCCGCTCGACCCGAGCCGCTACGAGATCAGGTTCAACCGGCTGGACATCACCGTGCCCCGGCCGGCCATCGTGGCCAATCCCAGCGGCCCCACCAAGGCCGACCTCGACGGCGACGGCGTCGACGAGATAATCACCAGCTCACCGCCGCAGGTGTACGTCGACTATTCCCGGCTGCGGGTGACCGACAAGGTTCAGCCGGTCGAGGTCGACAACAGCACTCTGGGCTTCGGCGAGAGCCTTGCCACGGGCGACTTCGACGGGGACGGCTACGACGACCTGGCGGTCGGCAATCCTCGGGAGGAGATCCGGCGACAACTCGCCCCACCGATCAAGGGCAAGCCCATCCTGGGCCCGCCGATGGAGAACGCTGGTGGCGTCTGGGTTCTCCGGGGTGGGCCAAACGGCCTTCGGCAGGATGCGGCCCAGCACTTCACCAAGGAGTCGCCGGGCGTACCCGGATTCGCTGCGCGGGTCGACATGTTCGGCTACGAGCTGGCCGCAGGTGACCTCAACGGTGATGGCCGCGACGACCTGGCGATCGGGGCATACGGCGAGGCGGTGAACGGGCTCGAACGCGCCGGCAGCGTCACGGTGCTGTTCGGTGGGCCAGCCGGGGTCAGCGCCGACGGCGCGGTGCGGCTCGACCAGTCGCTGCCCGAGGTGCCCGGCGTAGCCCAGCGAAACAACAGCTTCGGCTATTCGCTGGCCATCGGGAACGTGACCGGCGACCGGTATGCCGATCTGCTCATTGGCGTGCCCTGGGAGAACGACGATTCCTGGGCTATCGGCCGGGAGGGCACCGGACGGATCGTCCTGGTCAAGGGAGCCGCAGCCGGCTTGTCAATGACCGGCATGACTTCGCTGGTCTCCTGGGATCAAACGCTGCGCGACCAGGCGTCCCCGCTTCAGATTCCGCAGGTTCTCGGCTTCAGCCTCGCGATTGCCGATGTCACCGGGGACGGCTACGGGGAGGTGTTCTCCGGGGCGCTGGCCACGCAGATCGGCGACGTGCTCAGCGGCGCGGTATACATTCTGCCCGGCCGGGCAGCCGGTCTCTCTGGCACCGGACGTCAGATCATCAAGCAGGGGACAGGTGGTGTGCCCGGCACGCCTGGCGAGGATGCGTTCGGCGAAGCGATAGCCGTTGGTGACGCCACCGGTGACGGTCGGCCTGACCTGCTCATCTCCGCAGCTGGCAAGAAGATCGGGAGCAGCGCCGGTGCGGGGGCAATCGTGCTCGTTCCCGGGACGGGCAGCGGCTTCAACCTGTCGGCGGCACGCAGCTTTGACCAGCGTTCGTTCGTCGATCTCGGTGCTCCGGGCACGGATGAGAATTTCGGTCGTCGGCTGACGCTGCTGAATCTCGACGGTACGGGCGGCCAGGACGCCCTGATCAGCTCGATCGGTGAGAAACAGTTCGGCGGTTACGGTGCGGTCAGCAGCATGCGCGGTGGCGGCGGGACGCTCGCCCCGGTGGGCAGCTGGGGTGCCACCGCGTACGAGACCTGGGCCTACGGTTACGGATTCGAGCTGGTCAGCTAGCCCTTCTGAGGGGCCCGGGACGGCCATCGTCCCGGGCACACTCGATACCACTCGCGTCGGTCAGCCGGTCTACCCTGTCGGCGGTACGCCATTCATCCCATAGTGGTGAAGTCGGCCATCATGGCCATGTCCTCGTGTTCGAGGTTGTGGCAGTGCAGCATGAAGGTCCCGGGGTAGTCGGTGAACCGAACGGCGATCTCGACAGCCTCCCGGGGGCGTACGTCTACAGTGTCTTTCCACCCGGAGTCGTAGCGTCCGGGCGCACGGTTGTTTCGGCTGATCACCTGACCCGGGTCCAGGTGTATGTGCACCGGGTGGTGAAAGTCACTGATCAGCCGCCAGATTTCGGTGCTTCCCAGCCGGGGTCGGGCCAATGCCCGGCCAGGCTGATACGGGTGGCCGTTGATCGTCCAGCCGTGGTCGGGTCGAAGCTGGAAGTGGAAGGTGCGGGTCGTCTCGGCACCGGCCGGGTCCAGCCTGGGGATGTGGCTCAGCCGATCGGGCACGGCGGATTCGTCGTGGATGGTCGTACCGGCGAGATCGAAGCGCATCACGTGGGCGGTCGGGCCGTCGCCGAGTCGGTTGACCAGACGTACCTGGGTGCCGGGACGGTAACGGGAGAAATCGATGACAACGTCGAAACGTTCGGCCGGCGCGATCTCCAGGGTCTCGTGGGCCACGGGTCGTTCCAGCAGCCCACCGTCGCTGCCGATCTGAATGAGGCCCTGACCGCCGGGCGGCGGTGGGTCGAGTTCGAGCCGGTACCGACGGGCGTTGGAGGCGTTGAGTAGCCGCAACCGGTAGCGGGCGCGCTCGGCGTGGAGCACCGGCCACGGGGCACCATTGACCAGGATCACGTCGCCCAGTACGCCGTTCATGTAGGCGTCGGTCACACCCGGCACCCGCAGCGATGGGTCGGTGAGGGGATAGCGGAAGGATCCGTCGGCGGCGAAGGACCGGTCCGCGATCATCACCGGGATGTCGCGTACGCCGGTAGGCAGCGGCAGCGCGTCCTCTTCGTCGTCGTGGACCAGGTGGAAGCCGGCCAGCCCCTGCCATACCGCGAGCCCGGTGTAGCCATGTCGATGATCGTGGTACCAGAGCGTCGCCGCGCGCTGCTCGAACGGATAGACGTAGTCGCGGTGGCCGGTGGTGGTTTTTCCGACCGGCTGGGAGGTTTCGTGGTGACCGTGGTGTGTGGCGGCGTTGGTGGCTCCGCCCACCGGCAGGATCAGATCCATGGGGTAGCCGTCGCTGTCGGCGGGTGTGTGTCCGCCGTGCAGGTGCACCACGACCGGCTGGGGCAGTTCGTTTCGATGCCGTACCACCGTGCGTCGGCCGGCCCGTGAACGAATGGTCGGGCCAGGGAAGCTGCCCTGGTAGGTCCAGGCCTGGGTCTGCATTCCCGGAAGGATGCTGAGCGAGGCGAGACGTTGGGTGATCTCGTAGTAGTCGGTGGTCGCATCGCTGCGGGTGGGTTCAAGCACCGTGGGGATCGGTAGCTGAACCTGGTAGGGCCGGGGCAGCGGCACCTGGCTGGGCAGCAACTTTCCTGGTTCACCCGGTGTCAGGAGTTTACCTCCGGCCAGCCATCCGGCTGAGCCCAGCGCCGTCGCGCCGACCGCTGCCGCGCCCACGCCCACGCCCAGGAAACGGCGTCGATTCATGCTCCGGTTCATCAGTCCTCCTTCGCGGCGGCACCGATGGGGGCTGCCCGCCACGATCGGACCAGCAGGAATGCCACACCAACGGTGAGCCCTACCGCGAGCGGGACGTGGGCCGTCAGGACGCGTTGCTCTCCCAGTGGAATCAGCGCGATCGCGATGAGCAGTTGGATGATGCTGGTGCGTAGCGGCCAGGCTGGCCCGGAACCCACCCGCCAGGTGAGTAGCGCGGCAACGCACTGGAGCAGTAGCGCGATGCTGATCGCGCCGCCGGTGCCGGCGTGCGCGGCCAGCGCCTCGTAATGGCCGGACAGGAAGCCACCGGCGAGGCTTGCCTGCACGATGATCAGCCCGGCGACGCAGGTTGTCATGGCGCGGAAGAACAGCCACGGCCAGGTCCGCACCCGTCCACCAACGGGTGGATGGGTGGGTGGATCAGCGGTGGATAGCACAGAATTTCTCCTTGGTTCGGGCTCGCGTGCCGGTTCAACTGGGTGTGTTGGGCAAGGTCGACTACCGGGACTGGCGAACCCCTCGGCGCCATACCTCCACGATCGAGCTGGTAGCGGCGATGTCAGAGGTGGGATCGCCGGCCACGAGGACGAGGTCGGCGCGGAGACCGGGTGCGATCCGACCCCGGTCGGTCAGCCCGAAGTAGTGAGCCGGTCCACTGGTGGCCGCCGCGAGTGCCTCCTCATTGGTGAGACCGGCCTGGGTGAGCAGAGTCAACTCGCGATGCATGCTGGTGCCGTGTACCGGAGCGAACGGGTTCGAGTCGGTGCCCGCCAACAGCGGCGCACCGGCCAGGTGCAGCGCCTGGGCGGCGTACCTGGCGTTGTCCGCGCTGCCCGGTACGGCGTGGTCGGCTGCCTGCCTCGCCTGCTCGGTGATCGCTTCGAAGTAGGCGAGCGTGCTGACCACGAACACACCCTGTGCGGCAATTCGGGCGGCCAACTCGTGGCCCGTCGAATCGTCCGGCCCGAGGTCGGAGAAGACGTGAGCCAGGCCGTCGACGCCAGCGTCCAGGGCGATCTCGACCTCCCGCGCGGTGATCGCGTGCGCGATCGTCTTGAGCCCGGCGGCGTGCGCCGCTTCGACAAGAGCAGCCACGATCTCCGGCGGCAGAGCTGGCAGTTGCGTCCCGTGCACCGCGCCGTCGTCGACGACGATCTTCAGATAGTCGATGCCCTCGGCCAGCCGGGCCTCGACGAATGCCGCAGCCTGGCCGACATCGGCCACCGAGTCGAACGCGCCGGCAGCATCGCCGAGAGCTTCCCGCGCCGATTCGTCGAACGCGCTCATCAGCTGGCTGGGGTGCCCGCCGGGGGCGGTGGCGAGCATGCCCGAGCTACGCAGGTCGGCCACGTCGTCCCGGTCGGCGGCCAGTCGACGCTGCCGGACCAGGTTCCCGGGCAGGCAGAACATGTCGAGTTCGGTGGTCACCCCGAAACTCAGGGCTTGGGCGAGGCTGCCGTCGAAGGTGTGGGTGTGTGCGTCGATCAGCCCGGGGATCAGGGTCTTTCCCGATCCGTCGATCTCGACGTCTACCCGCCGATCGTCGGGTACGGCGATCCGGTCACCATCGATCAGGACGTCTGCGCGGGGCACGGTCTGCTCGCCGTCGAACACTCGAACGGCACGGATCAGCGTACGCATCAACATCTCCTCGGGTTGCGCTTGATCGCAGAGGCGGATCGCCTCGGCTGACGGAACCCAGGAGGGCGGACGTGCCGGCGAGTGTGACATCGAATGGCGTCGGCAGCGGTATGGATCACATTTGCGCGATACCGGTCACGCTTACCGGGCTGGTTCTCCTCTCCATGGGTGACCCGTGACAGGAGGTACGAGATGACCGATGGCCAGAAAGCCGGACCGGCCAGCGATTCCCGGCTGGTGGGGCGGCCCGAGCAGGTAGCCGACGACCTGGCGACCCAGGTGTTCCTCCAATACCGGGAACTGCTGTTCGCCATCGTCTACAACATGCTCGGCAGCGTCGCCGACACCGAGGACGTACTCCAGGAGACCTGGTTGTCGTGGGTGGCCAGGGCGCGGGCGACGAGTGCGGGCCAGGTCGAGAATCCGCGGGCCTACCTGGTGCGGATCGTGGTGAACCAGGCCCTGGCCCAGCGGGCCGCCATCAACCGCCGGCAGGAGACGTACGTCGGACAGTGGTTGCCGGAACCACTCGTCACGTCGTTGGCGGGGCCTGACCCGGTCAGTGACGGGGCCGACGTGGTGGCACGTGCCGAGTCGTCCTCCATGGCGCTGCTGGTGGTGCTGGAGACCCTCGCCCCTGCCGAGCGCGCCGTGTTCGTTCTGCACGAGGTGTTCGGCTACGCGCATACCGAGATCGCCGGCATTCTCGGCCGTAACCCTTCTGCGGTACGTCAGCTCGCCCACCGCGCCCGCGAGCATGTACGCGCCCGCCGCCCTCGCTACCGGGTCGATCCCCGGCTACGGCAGGAGGTGACCGAACGGTTTCTTTCTGCGGCGCTCGGCGGCGATCTGGAAGCGCTCCTGCGGGTCCTCGCGCCGGACGTCACGTTGTGGACCGACGGCGGTGGGAAGGGGCCCGCGACCAGCCTGCGTCCCGTCCACGGCCGCGACGAGGTGGCGCGGCTGTTCGTGGCGATCGCGTCGAACGTCCCGAGTGGTCTGGACGTGCGCTACCGGTGGGTCAACGGCGACCCGTCGGCGGTGCTGTTCGTGAGCGGCTCCCCGTTTGCCGTACTCGTGTTGGACCTGACCCGACGGGGTGACCAGGTATGTGGCGTCTACTCCGTGACCAACCCCGACAAACTCGCTCGGCTCCGCCCGGAGGGAAACCCCTGATCCGGTCACACCCCGCACCTACGCTGTGGTCGGTTGGTAGCTCGGGGCATCGACGCGACCACAAGGGAGTACGGATGACGCACGCTATATCGTCGGCCGGGCGGGACCGGCTACGCGCGGCAATGACGGCTCGGGTCGCGAAGGGGGAGTTGCCCGGGCTGGTGTATCTCGTGGCCTGCGGCGATGAGGTACATGTCGAGGTGCTTGGGGAGAAGTCGTTCGGCAGCGGGGATCCGATGCGTCGCGACACGATCTTCCGGATCGCGTCGATGACGAAGCCGGTTCTGGCGGTCGCGACGATGATGCTGGTGGCGGAGGGGAGACTGGCCCTGGATGAGCCGGTCGACCGGTTGCTACCTGAGTTGACCAACCGCCGGGTGCTCCGGAACATCGAAGGTCCGCTCGATGACACGGTCCCGGCGATCCGCCCGATTACCGTCGCGGATTTGCTGACCTTCCGGATGGGCTACGGCCTCGTCGTCGAGCCCAGCTTCGATCCGCCGTACCCGGTGATCGCCGCTGCCGCCGAGCTGCAACTGACCCTGGGAGCGCCGGACCCACGTACGCCGTACGACCCGGACGAGTGGATGCAGCGGTTCGCGACGCTGCCGCTGATGTACCAGCCGGGCCAGCGGTGGCAGTACAACGTCGCCTCGCTGGTGTTGGGGGTCCTGGTGGCCCGGGCCGCGGGGCAGTCGCTGTCGGACGTGTGCCGGACCCGGATCTTCGACCCGCTGGGCATGACCGACACCGGTTTCGCGGTCTCGTCCGAGGATGCGGGTCGGCTACCGGGGTACTACCAGACCAACCGCGAGACTGGGCGGTCGGAGTTGCAGCCGTACTCCGTGCCGAGCGAGTGGACGGTGCCGCCGGTCTTTCCGTCCGGGGCGAGTGGGCTGGTTTCCACCGTGGACGACTACCTGGCCTTCGCTCGCCTACTCCTGGCCAAGGGGACACATCAGGGCCGGCGGCTGTTGTCCGAGCGCGCGGTCGAGTTGATCACGACCAACCATGTGACGCCGGAGCAGGCGGCTGGCAGCGGGTTCCTGCTGGCCGGAAACGGCTGGGGGTACGGCTTGGGCGTGGTGACCCAAGCAGACGACGTGTCGCCGGTGCCCGGCCGGTACGGCTGGACCGGTGGCTACGGCACGGCGTGGTCCAACGATCCGGCTCGGGGCCTGGTCGCCATCGCCCTGACACAGCACACCGACTTCCTGTTCAACGGCGGCTGGACCGAGTTCGAGAAGCTGGCCCATTCCTAGTCTCAGCTTCGTGTTCCTAGCCTCAGCTTCGTGGTCGGTCAGGCGGACCGCCGAAGAAGGCGCGGACTACCGAAAAAAGGTGCGGACGGACGGAGTACTGGGAGCGCTGCCACTCTGGCCGGAGCGGGGCGGGCGGCGCGGGCTCACATAGCTGGTGAAGTGGGCGAATGATCGGGTCTCGGGAGCTATGTCGGACTGGTCCGGACTGTTCCACGGTGCTCCGGCTGGAAATCTGACCAGGGGTGACCCGTTGTGCAGGTGATCCAGGGGTGGTTAAGCTCATCATGCGCGCCCCAATCGCCCGCTTCCCCCGTGGCAGGCGATCGGGGCGCGCATCTTTGTCTGTACCGGTGGGTGCCGCAGCGAAAGCGCGGGTGGCTCACGCGGTCAGATCCAGCGGCCGCCGAGCCACATTCGGGCTGACCAGTCCGCGTACGGGATCGACACCCCGGTGTATATCGGATAGAAGTAGGCGAAGCAGATCGCCACCACCAGCACGTACGCCCCGGCGAAGATGGCACCGATCATCCGGCGGTCCACCGTACTGGTGCGGCTGACCGGGGCACTGCCCTCCACCTCGGGAACCGGTGCCGGCGACATGATCGCCCCGAGTACGTAGACCACCGCCAGCACCATGAACGGCAGGGCCGGTGCGGCGTAGAAGAAGAACATCGTGCGCTTGTCGAGGGCGTAGTAGAACCAGGGCAGCAGGCCGGCGGCGACCGGGAGCAGGATTGCCGCGCCCCGCCAGTCGCGACGGGCGATACCCAGCCAGGCCAGCGCGGCCAGTGCGGGCAGGAACGACCACCACAGTATCGGCGTACCGAGCAGCAGCACCTCCTCGGCGCAGTTGGCGGCCCCGCACGGACTGTCGGCCGTCCAGTGGAAGGCCACCGGCCGGCCGAGTAGCAGCCACTGCCAGGGCCAGGACTGGTAGGTGTGTGCGGTCGTCAGCCCGGTATGGAAGGTGAGCGCCTGCTTGTGGTACTCGAACAGGCTCCAGAGCGCATTGGTGACCGGGTCGGCGTCGCTCCTGAAACCCCGGTAGAAGCCGCCGTCGGTCAGCAGCCAGCCCGACCAACTCACGATGTACGTGACGATGATCAGCACCCCGCTGAGCAGGAGCCAGCCACTCTCGTCGAGGAAGGTGTCCCGCCAGGGGCGGCGTACCCCGGCCGAGCGGCGGGCACCCACCTCCCAGAAGATCACGAGTACGGCGAAGACGAGCACGAAGGCGAGCGCGCTCCACTTGACGGCGACGGCGCAGCCGAGCAGCACCCCGGCCAGCAGCCGCCACCAGGGCACGCCCTGGAGCGAGAAGGGCGGGCGACCGGCCCGGCCCGGACGGCTCGGGTCCAGGCCCTCCTCGACGGCCCGCAGCCAGCGGCGACGACGGGCATCCCGGTCCAGTACCAGCGCGCCGAAGGCCGCGAAGACGAAGAAGAGCAGGAAGATGTCGAGCAGCGCGGTGCGGGACAGCACCAGGTGGAACCCGTCCAGCGCCATCAGCAGCCCGGCCGCGCAGCCGAGCGCGGTCGACTGGAACAGCCGGCGACCGACCCGTACGACGAGCAGCACGGAGAGCGTGCCGACCACGGCGGCGGAGATGCGCCAGCCGAACTCGTTGTAGCCGAACGCCCATTCGCCCAGCGCGATCATCCATTTGCCCAGCGGCGGGTGCACCACGTACGCGGCGGTGTTGTTCTTCTCGTCCCACTCGAAGCCGCGGGTGAGCAGATTGTGCGCGTCGGTGGCGTAGTAGATCTCGTCGAAGATCTTGCCCTTGGGATGGGCCAGATTGACCAGCCGCAGGATGGCGGCGATCGCCACGACCACGGCGGTGGCGATCCACGATCGCCGGTCGAGTCGGGCGTCGAACGGGGCCAGCCGGCGTCGGAGGATCGGGGGGAGGACTCGGCCGGGTGGAGCTGTGTCGTCGGTCTGTGCTGTCGCCGCCAGGGTCACCCCGTGATCGTAGGCTGCGGAGGTGTGCAGCGGCGTCCACCATTGGGCGTTCTCGGCCGAAGGCATCGATAGGGAGTCAGTTCGTGGGTGAAATGTCCGGTACTGGAAGGCTGGTCCTACTTGGTGCGCCGCTCGGCAATGTCGCCGACGCGTCGCCCCGACTTCGGGACGGTCTGGCCACTGCCGACATCGTCGCCGCCGAGGACACCCGACGACTCGCCCGGCTCGCCCGTGACCTGGACGTCACCATCGCCGGACGGATCGTCTCCTACTTCGAGGGCAACGAGGAGCGTCGTACGCCCGATCTGGTCGCCGCCATTGCCGACGGTGCCGTCGTCGCCCTGGTCACCGACGGCGGCATGCCCAGCGTCTCCGATCCTGGCTACCGGCTGGTCCGGGCCACTCTCGACGCCGGTGCACCGGTCACCGCCGCCCCCGGCCCGAGCGCCGTCACCACCGCCCTGGCCCTGTCCGGGTTGCCCTGCGACCGGTTCTGCTTCGAGGGTTTCCTGCCCCGCTCCGGCGGTTCCCGTCGGGCCCGGCTGCGAGAACTGGCCGCCGAGCCCCGCACCCTGGTCTTCTTCGAGGCGCCACACCGAGTGGCCGGTGCCCTCGCCGACCTGGCCGCGACGTTTGGCGCCGACCGCCCGGCCGCCGTCTGCCGCGAGCTGACCAAGACGTACGAGGAGGTGCTGCGCCAGCCGCTCGGCGCGCTCGCCGAGTGGGCCGCGACCGGGGAGCCACGCGGCGAGATCACCCTGGTCGTCGCGGGTGCGCCGCCGGCCACCTCCGCCGATCGTCCGGCCGACGACGAATTGCGGGCCGAGGTGGCGCGGTGGGAGGCCGATGGCACCTCCCGGCGGGATGCCATCACCGCCGTCGCCAACGAGTACGGGCTGCGGCGGCGCGACGTCTACACCATCGTCCACCAGGCCTGACGGCCACCAGACTTGGGCCGACTTGGTCAGAACGCGGCGACCAGGAACCCGACGAGGATGAGGAACTGGCCGGTCAACCCGGCCAGTACGGCGATCCTGCGGGACCTTGGGTCGGGCAGGCGAAGTGCCCCGGTCGACCACCCGATGCCGACCGAGCAGAGCACCACCAGGGCCAGTCCGAGTAGCCAGCGCAGGTGCCGGGTGACGGCGTCCCCCTCGACGTACGCCGTACCGGCGTCCGGATTGACCATGCGGGCGACGAGCGTGCTGCCGGGTGTCCGCTGCGACCCGTCCACCCCGGCCAGCCGTACGTCGGTGACAAGATCGGCCGGGGCGGCGCTCTCGTCGTCCGGTTCCCCATCGGAGTGGTCGGAAATCACCGGATCCGGGTCGCCGGGTGCCCCGGTCCCCGGGCCGGTGAGCACAGGTTGTCCCGGCGCGGTCGAGGTCAGGTCCCGCCCGGCGGCGATGCCATCATCGGCGACGAACGTGCCCCGGCACCGCAGACCGATGCCGTTACCGGTGCAGCTCAGCACGGTGGCGGTACCCCGTTCGCCGTGCCCCACCGCCAGCCACAGGGGCTCGGCGCTCACCCAGGCGAAGAAGCTGGTGAGCAGGGTCAGGGTGAGCAGGCCGGACAGCCCCGCCATCGGGTGACGCGGCGGCTTGGCCGGCTGGCCGGTCCGTCGCCCCAGAGCGGGGAACCTTCGGCTCCGATCCCGATCCGCGGGGCGGTCCGCTGCCACCGGGGTCCCATCCCAGTGGACCTCCTCGATCGGTAGCCAGAACGCCGGCTCGTCGGCCGACACCTGCTGCGGCACCGCTGCCCGCACCGACGGGCCCGACCCGGCCCGGCCGGGCACCGAACGGGCCGGCGGTACGCGTAGCGGCGCCCGTTGCGGGAGTGCGGTGAACGGGGCGCCGGTGGTCGGCTCGATGAGGGGGATGGTGTCCTCGCCCTGCTCCCCGAGGGGATACTGCTCGCCTGGTCGCCCGGTCACCCCGTCATTTCACAACGGGTGACCGGATCGATACGGCAAGCTAGTGCGCGTGTCGACGGTAAACCGGGCAAAGAGCGTCGGGACGGGAGTACGCCGAGGCAGCCCGGTTATCCCTTCGCGGCGGCCGTACGCCGGTCACTAGGCTTGACGGTCATGAGTCACGTTCTCGCGGCGGTCGCCTGGCCCTACGCCAACGGCCCGCGCCACATCGGCCATGTCTCCGGCTTCGGAGTGCCCTCCGACGTGTTCAGCCGGTACATGCGGATGGCCGGGCACGACGTGCTCATGGTCTCCGGCACCGACGAGCACGGCACCCCCATCCAGGTGCAGGCCGACAACGAGGGGGTCAGCCCCCGGGAGCTGGCCGACCGCTACAACCGGATCATCGTGGAGGACCTGCACGGCCTGGGGCTCTCCTACGACCTGTTCACCCGGACCACCACCGGCAACCACTACGCCGTGGTGCAGGAGATCTTCGAGACGCTGTACCGCAACGGCTACATCGTGCCCAAGGTCACCATGGGGGCCATCTCCCCGTCCACCGGCCGTACGCTGCCCGACCGCTACATCGAGGGCACCTGCCCGATCTGCGGCTACGGCAGCGCCCGGGGCGACCAGTGCGACAACTGCGGCAACCAGCTCGATCCGGTCGACCTGATCGACCCCCGGTCGAAGATCAACGGCGAGACCCCGCAGTTCGTGGAGACCGAACACTTCTTCCTCGACCTGCCCGCCTTCGCCGAGGCGCTCGGCCGGTGGCTGGACAGTCGGGAGGGCTGGCGCCCCAACGTCCTGCGCTTCTCCAAGAATCTCCTCGACGATCTGCAGCCGCGGGCCATCACCCGGGACCTGGAATGGGGCGTACCGATTCCGCTGGAGGGCTGGCGGGACCGTACCGACAAGCGGATCTACGTCTGGTTCGACGCGGTCGTCGGCTACCTCTCCGCGTCGATCGAGTGGGCCCGCCGCTCCGGCGACCCGGAGGCGTGGCGCAAGTGGTGGACCGCCGACGACGCGCTCGGCTACTACTTCATGGGCAAGGACAACATCGTCTTCCACTCGGTGATCTGGCCAGCGCTGCTGCTCGGCTACTCCGGGGCCGGCGACCGGGACGGTGAACCGGGCCAGCTGGGGGCGCTCAACCTGCCCACCGAGGTGGTCTCCAGCGAATACCTGACCATGGAGGGGCGCAAGTTCTCCTCCTCCCGTCGGGTGGTCATCTACGTCCGCGACTTCCTGGAACGCTACGACGCCGACGCGCTGCGCTACTTCATCGCCGCCGCCGGCCCGGAGAGCAACGACACCGACTTCACCTGGGCCGAGTTCCTGCGCCGCAACAACGACGAACTGGTCGCCGGCTGGGGCAACCTGGTCAACCGGTCGATCTCGATGGCGGCGAAGAACTTCGGCGCGATCCCGGCGATCGACGCCGCCGGGCTCACCGAGGCGGACGAGGCGCTGCTGGCCGTCGCCCGGGCCGGCTTCGCCACCGTCGGTGACCTGATCGCCAAGCACCGGCAGAAGGCGGCGATCGGCGAGGCGATGCGGGTGGTCGCCGAGGCCAACCGCTACCTCTCCGACCAGGCACCGTGGAAGCTCAAGAGCGACGAGGACAAGCCCCGGATGGGCACCATCCTGCACGTCGCGTTGCAGGTGGTCAGCGACGCCAACACGCTGCTCACGCCGTTCCTGCCGCACTCCGCGCAGAAGATCCACGAACTGCTCGGCGGCACCGGCGTACACGCCCCGATGCCGTCCATCGTGGAGGTCGAGGACCTCGACGGCGGGCCGGCGTACCCGGTGCTGACCGGTGACTACACGATCGGTGCGCGCTGGGAGTCCGTACCGGTGGAGGCTGGTCGACCGCTGGCCGCACCGAAGCCGGTCTTCCGCAAGCTCGACCCGTCGATCGTCGAGGAGGAACTCGCCCGCCTCAGCGGCTGACGACAGTCCAGGCTGCGACGAGGCGGCTGACCATTCCGACCCCTGCTACGACGAAAGCGGCCCGCTCCCTGGATCTACCCGGGAGCGGGCCGCTTCGTTTGGTCCACCGATACTTCGTCCCGCTGACGTTTCGGTCTGCCGTCGGCCGGGCGCGGTCGCCGCGCCCGGCCGGGAGTCAAAGCATCGACACGTGTACGTGGTCGGTGTGATCGCTCGCCCCGCTGTACGAACTCCAGCCGGTCGCCGGCATCCAGATCTGCTTGTACCAGATCACGTAGTAGATGCCGAGCCGGTCGGCGTTACGGACCAGGAACGCGGTGAGGTTGTTGCCATACATCCGTTGGTCCTGGTTCTGTGCCGAGACGAAGCCCCGGTTGATCAACGACCAGTCGCAGGCGCGGCCCTTCGGGTGCTCGTACGGGCCACCCGATCGGTAGCAGCCCACGAACCGGTTGAACCCGGCCTTCTTGACCTCCTTGTACATGTGCATCGTGCGCGGCGTGATGCAGCCGGAGGTCGTCGGGTCGTCCTGGTTGCACGACTCGCTCGGCCAGTCGCCGCTGGCCGTACGCGGAGCGGCCTTGGCCACCGGCGAGGTCGCGGTGACGAACCCCTTGGTCAGGCTCATCCCGCCGACCAGCGCTAGCGCCTTCTCCGCTTCCTTCTTCTGCTTGGTCATGATGGTCAACTGCTTGTTCTGCTCGGTGATCTCGGCATCGAGCTGGGCCTTGGCGCGTTCGGCGATGTCCCGGGCCTCGGTGAGTTCGCGCAGCTTCCGGTCGTTGAGCCGGTTCAGCTCGTCCAGCCGGCTCACCCGCTGGACGAACGAGTCGGGGCTGTCACTCTCCAGCATTACGGCGAGCGCGCCAAGCCTGCCCTGGCGGTAGGACTGGGCCGCGATCTGCGCCACCTGCGGGGTGAGCAGATCGAGCCGCTCCTGGGCCTTCTGGAGTTCGAGGTTGAGAGCCTGTTGCCGCCGCTTCGACTGATCCAGCTTGGCCTTCGCCTGGATGTATCCCCGGTTGGTCGACTCGATCACGTCACGGAGCAGCGGCGTCTCGGTCTCGTTGGGGTTCTCGTTGGGTTCTGCCCAGGCCCGCTCGGCGGGTGCCACCAGGGCCACAGCGGCGAGTAGCGCCAGTATCGTCGTCAGCCAACCGCGCAGGGGTGCGGTCAAGATACCTTCCTTCCGTCGGCCGCCGATCGGGTTAGCTGACGGGTTCGAGGCGGAAGTGGCCCCTACCGCTACTGCGGATTCACCCCACGAACACGGTTCCCCGATTCGCCCGGTCAGGCGATTAGGCGGCAGCCTCGCCGGCACCTGATCGTGCCTTCTGGCGATTGCCGCCAGCGAGCCTACCCGACACCCCAGTGGGCTATCTATTTCGCCGACGACCCGAGAAAAGCGTTATCAGCCAGCGCCTTTCGGTAACCGTCTCGCTCTGTGTCGGCTCGCTGACATATCGATCTGTCGTAACGTCGACCAATGTGTGCAGTGGACCCGTGGCATCGCCATTCCGTTTTCGATTGGCGGCCAAGCTCCGCTGAAGGCTGGTTGCGCCGGACGGCGTAGCTGGATATGTGATGCTGACGGGGATGAGCGATCAAACCGAGTCCCGCCGCCAACGCGCCGCGCGCCGGGCGGGGGAGTTTCCCACCCCACCCGAGCCGCTGCCCCGTACGGTGATCGACAGCCACACCCACCTGGACATCACCGTGGCCGAGGCCGGGTCCGTCAGCGGCCTGGCTGGCGCTGAACCGGTTGGCGGACCGGCCGGAGCCGGCGACCCGGTCGCGGCCGGAACGGGTGACCCGGTCGCCGCCATGATCGAGGTGGCCGCCGGGGTCGGAGTCGACCGACTGGTACAGGTCGGAGTCGACGTGGCCTCGTCCCGCTGGGGGGCCGAGGTGGCCCGACAACATCGGGCAGTCGTCGCCACCGTCGCACTGCACCCCAACGAGGCACCCCGACTCGATGACCTGGACGAGGCGCTGCGCCAGATCGAGGCGCTCGCCGCCGAGGAGCGGGTACGCGGCATCGGCGAGACCGGGATGGACTTCTTCCGTACCGGCGACGAGGGGCGGGCCGCCCAGGAGTTGAGCTTCCGGGCCCACATCGCCATCGCCAAGCGGTACGACAAACCCCTGGTGATCCATGACCGGGACGCACACGCCGACGTGCTGCGGGTCCTCGACGAGGAGGGTGCCCCGCAGACCGTGGTGCTGCACTGCTTCTCTGGCGACGCCGAGTTCGCCGCTGAGTGCGTCCGTCGGGGGTACGTGCTCAGCTTCGCCGGCACGGTCACCTTCGCCAGCGCCCACGCACTGCGGGAAGCCGCCCGGATCACCCCGCTGGACCAACTGCTGGTCGAAACCGACGCGCCCTACCTCACGCCGACACCGCACCGGGGCCGGCCCAACGGGTCGTACCTGATTCCGCTCACCGTCCGGTCGTTGGCCGAGACCACCGGGTCGGACCTGACCGAGTTGTGTACGGCGATCTCCGCCACCGGCGAGCGGGTCTTCGGCCCATGGTGACGCCACAAGGGTTAGGAAGGGACCCTTTACCTGCAGAAAGCGATAAGAAGGGGCCCTTCCTAACCCCCGGGGAGATTCGGGAGCTGGCTGCGCGGCTGGGCGTGACCCCGACCAAGAAGCTTGGGCAGAACTTCGTGCACGACCCGAACACGGTCCGGCGCATCGTGACCGCCGCCGGAGTGAGCCCCGACGACGTGGCGGTGGAGGTCGGCCCGGGACTCGGGTCGCTCACCCTGGCGCTGCTGCCCGCCGTGGCGCACGTACACGCCGTGGAGATCGATCCGGTGCTGGCCGAGGCGTTGCCGCAGACCGTGGCCGAGCACTGCGGGCCGGACGTCGCCGGGCGGCTGACCGTGCACCGGGCCGACGCGTTGCGGGTCACCGCCGCCGACCTGGCCGACCCGGCGCCGACCGCGCTGGTCGCGAACCTGCCCTACAACGTGGCGGTGCCGGTCGTACTGCACCTGCTGGCCGAGCTGCCCAGCCTGCGGCATGGCCTGGTGATGGTGCAGAAGGAGGTGGCCGACCGACTGATCGCCGGCCCCGGATCCAAGGTCTACGGCATTCCGTCGGTCAAACTCGCCTGGTACGCCGCCGCCCGCAGCGCCGGGAAGGTGCCGCCCAACGTGTTCTGGCCGGTGCCCAACGTCGACTCCGGGCTGGTCGCCTTCACCCGGCGCGAGCCGCCCCGACCGGACGTACCCCGGTCCCGGGTCTTCGCGGTGGTGGACGCGGCGTTCGCGCAGCGCCGTAAGACCCTGCGGGCCGCCCTCGCCGGCTGGGCCGGCGGTGCCGACCGGGCGGCTGAGGCCCTGGTCACGGCGGGGGTCGACCCCAGCGCCCGGGGTGAGTCACTCACCGTGGAGCAGTTCGCCGCGATCGCCGCGTCGGCTCCATCGGGTACGTCAGGTGCCGAGTAGGCTGTCGCGGTGCCCATGACGAGGTCTGCGCAACCATCCGACATCCGGCCCCGGCTCCTGGGCATCGTCCCGTGACCGAGGCGTGGCGGCCGGACGACGATGACGATCAGCAGCGACGGGGCGCGGCCGGCCCGGTCAAGGTACGGGTACCTGCAAAGATCAACCTGCACCTCGGTGTCGGCCCGGTACGCCCCGACGGCTACCACGAACTGACCACCGTCTACCACGCGATCTCCAGCTATGACGAGCTGACCGCCCGACGCGGGGACACCCTCACCCTCACCATGGCGGGCGAAGGCACCGGCGAACTGGCCCTCGACGAGTCGAACCTGGTCATCCGGGCGGCCCGAGCCCTGGCCGCGTACGCCGGGGTGCCCGCCCACGCCCGGCTGCACCTGCGCAAGCAGATCCCGCTCGCCGGCGGACTGGCCGGCGGCAGCGCCGACGCCGCCGCCACGCTGGTCGCCTGCGACACCCTGTGGGGCACCAACCTGGCCCGCGAAGAACTGGCGGCGATCGCCGCCGGCCTCGGCTCCGACGTGCCCTTCCTGCTGCACGGCGGTACCGCGCTGGGAACCGGCCGGGGCGAGGCGGTCAGCCCGGTCCTCGCCCGACCCACCACCTGGCACTGGGTCGTCGCCGCCGCCGACGGTGGCCTCTCCACCCCCGCCGTCTACCGCGAACTCGACCGGCTCCGCGCCGAACACGACGCCCCCGATCCGCTGGGCAACCCGGACTCCCTGCTCGCCGCCCTACGGCAGCGCGACCCGAAGGTGCTCGCCGCGGCGCTCGGCAACGACATGCAGATCGCCGCCCTGTCCCTGCGCCCCAGCCTGGCGGCGACCCTCGCGGCCGGCGAGACGGCCGGGGCGCTCGCCAGCATCGTCTCCGGCTCCGGGCCGACCTGCGTCTTCCTCGCCGCCGACGAGAACCACGCCCGGCGGATCGCCGCCGAACTGGCCAGCTCATCGGTCTGCCGGACCGCCTACCCCGCGTACGGGCCGGTCCCCGGGGCCCGGGTGGTCTGACCAAGGTTCGGATGCTCTGTACCGGGGCTCGGATGCTCTGACCGGAGCCTCGGTGGTCTGACCCGTCGGCCGAGGCGTACCCCGCGTAGGCTTGTCGACTCAGGCGCCCTCCCGGGCCGGCGTCACCGTACGACGCCTCCGCCGATCCCCGAATGATCGGCACCGCCCAGCCCGGCGGGCGCCTCGACCATGGGAAAGGCAGGTGTGGTGGCCAACATCGTCAACCTGGACCGCGCGTCCAAGGGCTACGGCGCGGTCGGGCAACTGCTCACCGACGTGTCCCTCGGACTGGACAGCGCCGACCGGATCGGCGTGGTCGGGCTCAACGGTGCCGGCAAGTCCACCCTGCTGCGGCTGCTGACCCGCGCCGAGGAACCGGACAGCGGCCGGGTCACCCACCGACGCGACCTCCAGGTCGCCTCCCTGCCGCAAACCCTCCAACTCGACCCCGAATACACCGTCCGGGACGTGGTGCTCGGCACCGCCTGGCTGGCCGAAGGCTTCGGTGCCGAACACGAATGGGCCGGTGACGCCGGGGTCCGCGCCATCCTCGACGGACTGGGCCTGCCGTACCTGGGACTGGATCAGCCGGTCGGGCCGATGTCCGGCGGCGAACGGCGGCGGGTGGCACTCGCCGCGCTACTGGTCCGCACGACCGACCTGCTCATCCTGGACGAACCCACCAACCACCTCGACGTGGCCGGAGTCGACTGGCTGGCCAAACACCTGGTCACCCGGCGCGGTGCCCTCGTGGTGGTCACCCACGACCGGTGGTTCCTGGACGCGGTCTGCACCACCACCTGGGAGGTCGCCGACCAGACCGTACGCGTCTACGAGGGCGGCTTCGCCGCCTGGACCCTGGCCCGGGTGGAACGGGAACGGGTCGCCGCCGCCACCGAGGCCCGCCGACAGAATCTGCTCCGCAAGGAGATCGCCTGGCTGCGGCGTGGCCCGCCGGCCCGTACCTCCAAGCCCCGCTTCCGGATCGAAGCCGCCAACGCCCTCATCGCCGACGTGCCACCGCCGCGCGACACCATGTCGCTGCAACGGCTGGCCACCGCCCGGCTCGGCAAACAGGTGTACGACCTGGAAGACGTCACCCTCAACGCCGGCCCGAAGGTCATCCTGAAGGACCTCACCTGGCAGGTCGGCCCCGGCGACCGGATCGCCATCCTCGGTGCCAACGGCGCTGGCAAGACCACCCTGCTCCGGATGCTGGCCGGGGTCACCCAACCCGAACAGGGACAGCTGACCACCGGGTCGACCGTCCGACCCGCCTTCCTCTCCCAGGAACTGGCCGAACTACCCGGCCAGCTTCGGGTGCTGGAGGCGGTCGAAGAGGTGGCCCGCCGGGTCGTTCTCGGCGACCGTGAACTGGCCGCCTCCCAACTCGCCGAAACGTTCGGCTTCGACGACCGCCGGCTCTGGACCCCGGTATCGGACCTGTCCGGTGGCGAACGCCGCCGCCTGCAACTGCTCCGGCTGCTCGCCGCCGAGCCCAACGTGCTGCTCTTCGACGAGCCCACCAACGACCTGGACACCGACACCCTGGCCGCGCTGGAGGACCTGCTCGACTCCTGGCCCGGCACGGTGATCGTGGCCAGCCACGACCGGTACCTGATCGAACGGGTCACCGACGCGGTCTACGGAATGTTCGGCGACGGGCGGCTGGTCCACCTGCCCGGCGGGGTCGACGAATACCTCACCCGCGCCGCCGCCCGACAGGAGACCCGGGAGCCGGCCCCAAGCGCTGGCCCAGCCCGGCCCAAGGCACCCGAGCGTACGGAACCGGGGCTCTCCGGCGGCGAGCTGCGGGCCGCCCGCAAGGAACTGACCCGCCTCGAACGGCAGGTCGGCAAGCTGGAGCAGCGGGAGGCGCAGCTGCACGACCAGCTCGCCACCCACGCCACCGACTACGTCAAGGTCGCCGAACTCGACGGCCAACTGCGCGCCGTACGGGCCGAACGGGAACAGGTCGAGGAGAGCTGGCTGCTCCTGGCCGAGCAGGTCGGGGAGAGCTGAGCCGACCCGCGAACCGGGTGGCGGCGGCGATCGACAGGGGCACCGGTAGCGCCGGGTCGGGGGTGTGCGGCGTCACCCTGACCCGGTACGGGACAATCGGCGCCGACCCCTCATCAGCAACAGCCTTGGAGACTCAGAAACCATGGCACACAACCCCGTCAACCACCCCGCACGCCCCATCTACCGCGCGATCGGCGGACTCACCGGCCTCTACCTGGCAGGCTTCGGTGTGCTCGGGGTGATCGAGAACAGCGGTGCCGAGTTCTTCGCCCAGGATGACACCCTGGTCCTCGGTCAGGGGGCGAATCTGGGATATTCGGTCATCTCGGCGATCCTCGGAGTGATCCTGCTGGTTGCCGCCGGGATCGGCCGCAACCTCGACGCGACCATCAACAAGCTCTCCGGCTATGCCCTGATGGCACTGGGCCTTGCCGGGCTCGCCGTGATGCGCACCGACGCCAACTACCTCGGCTTCTCGATGGCCACCGTCATCGTCTCCATGATCCTCGGGCTGGTCCTGCTGATGGCCGGCATGTACGGCAAGGTCGGCACCGACGAGGAGAACCGCGCCTGGCAGGAAGCTCGACTGCTCCTCTGACCGGCTGGTGCTCCTCTGACCGGCTGGTGCTCCTCTGACCGGCTGGCTTGCCGCGCTACAGGCCCGGGGCATCGGCCGGCGCGGCCTGGTCCGCCCGATCGGCTGATCCGCCGGTCGGGCGGTGGAGATCGGCCGCCCACCACCGCGAGGATCTGGCGTTTACCAGGCGCTCCCTGCTCTCCTCAGGGACAATCCGGAAAAAGGGTTGCCCAGCCGCGCAGGAGGAGCCATGGTCCATATCCCCGTCAATCATCCGGCGCGAACGCTGTACCGGATCTTCGCCGCGTTGATCGGGCTCTACATCCTGATCTTCGGAGTGATCGGGATAATCCAGACCTGGGGCGACCCCCTCTTCGACCGGGGCGACCACTGGGCACTCGGCCTACGGACCAACCTCGCCTTCGCCCTGATCTCCGTCGTCTTCGGCGCGGTGATCATCATCGGGGCGGCGCAGCGGAGCAACCTCGGCCACTACATGAACCTCACCATCGGCGTGATCTTCATGGCCACGGCCCTGCTGATGATGGCCGTCCTGCAAACCGAGGCCAACTTCCTCAACTTCTCGATGTCCACCGTCATCGTGTCGATGATCTTCGGGCTGTTGACGCTCGCCACCGGCCTCTACGACAAGGTCGGCCCGCCAGCGGAGGCCGCCCACGCCCGGGCGTACCCGCACCAGCCGGTCTCCAGCCCCGCCCCAGACCGCCGCCGCTGACGTCGTACGAGATCGACGTGGCCGCCGGTCAGCGGCCACGCCGGGTGATCAGCGTGGGCTTGGCATCCAGATGAGACAACCCGTTCCAGGAAAGATTGACCAGGTGCGCCGCCACCGTCTCCTTACGAGGCTTGCGTACCTCCAGCCACCAGCGGCCAGTCAACGCCACCATCCCCACCAACGCCTGGGAATACAACTCAGCCAGCTTGGGGTCGTAGCCCCGACTCTTGAACTCGGCACCCAGAATGTGCTCCACCTGGTGCGCCACATCGTTCATCACACTGCTGAAATTGCCGGTCGCCGACATCACCGGCGACTCCCGGACCAGCACCCGGAACCCGTTCGTCTCCTCCTCGATATAACCGAGCAGGGCCAACGCGGCCTGTTCCAACAACTCCCGAGGATGGCCCGCAGTCAGCGCCGTGGTGATCCGGTCGAGCAAGGAGCGGACCTCCCGGTCCACCACGACCGCATAGAGCCCCTCCTTGCCGCCGAAGTGCTCGTAGACCACCGGCTTGGAGACCTTGGCCCGGGCCGCCACCTCCTCGATGGAGGTGGCGTCGAACCCGCGCTCGGCGAAGATCTGCCGACCAATGAGGATCAGTTGCTCTCGACGCTGGGCAGCGGACATGCGTACCCGGGAACTCGGTTTGGCGGACGCCGGGGCTGGTGCCGGCGTCCGTCTGCGCCCGTTCGCGTTCGGGCTCTCTGCCACGTTGTCACCCTGCTGGCGTCCCGTGACGCCGTTTTGTCCAGTGTCATGCCTGATGGTGCCCTCGCCGCGCTCGGTCACCCGGCCATCCTGCCAGGCTAAGCCGACAAGCCGGCCCCCCGGCGTGACACTGACTACTGCGGCGTAGCCGGTTTCACCAGCTTTGCAGCGATCCGCTCTGGCTTCGGCCAGCGTACGTCGGTAGCCAGCCCCAGCTTCTCGAAGAACCAGATGACCCGGGCCGAGATGTCGATCTGCCCACGCAGTACCCCGTGCCGGGCGCTCGTCGGATCCGAGTGGTGCAGGTTGTGCCAACTCTCGCCGAAGGACACGATCGCCAGCGGCCAGAAGTTCGATGCCCGGTCACCCTGCCGTACCTCGAACGGGCGCTCGCCGTAGACGTGGCACACCGAGTTGACCGACCACGTCACGTGGTGCAGCAACGCGATCCGGACCAGACCAGCCCAGAAGAACGCGGTCAGCGCCCCCTGCCACGACCAGGTGACCAGGCCGCCGATGACCGCCGGGGTGAGCGCCGAGATGATGACCAGCACCGGGAACAGCCGGTCAACGCGGCTGATGTCCTTGTCGGCCAGCAGATCCGGGGCGAACCGCTCCCGGTTGGTCAGCTCGCGGCGGAACAGCCAGCCCATGTGCGCGTGGAACAGACCCTTGGTCAGACCCCAGAAGCTGCCCCCGAAGCGCCACGGCGAGTGCGGATCGCCCTCCACGTCGGAGAACGCGTGGTGGCGCCGGTGGTCGGCCACCCACTGGGTGACGCTGCCCTCGATCGCGAACGAACCAGCCACCGCCAGGGTCACCCGGAGCCACCGCTTCGTCTTGAACGAGCCGTGGGTGAAGTAACGGTGGAAGCCAACCGTGATGCCCAGCCCGGCGACCACGTACCAGACCAGCGCGATGGCCACATCCGTCCAGCTCAGCCAGCCACCCCAGGCCACCGGTACGGCGGCGAACAACGCCAGGAACGGGATCACCACGAACGACCAGAGGCCGATCAGGATCCCGGGTGACTGCGGACCCTCGGTGAGCGGTTTGGGCCCGCTCGGCCTGGCGGTGCCGGGCGGTTCGAGAAGCGTGGACGAGGACATGGCACCTCACAACAACAGGGTGGGGAAGATCAGAAACTTACGCCTACGTCACCGTAACCTACGGGACCGTAGTTTGCTACGGGTCGGTATCCGGCAAATGGCCGGCGAAGATCGACGGCTGTTGTCGTACCCCCGTTCTAATTTCCAGCTCATGACCGACCCGCTCGCCACCGAGGCCCGCCGCCTCCGCACCGTCGAACAGCTCTCCCTCAGCCAGATCCAGGCCCGGCTGGGCATCGGCAAGGACCGGCTCTACGAACTACTGCGGGGCGTACCGCCGCCAGCGTGGACCCGCCGACCGAACGCCAAGGACGAGCTGCGGAGCCAGGCGGTGGCGTTACGCAAGGAAGGGTGATCAGTCGTAGACATCGCCCTGGCGCTCGGCATCGCCAAGTCCACGGCGTACCAGTGGGTCAAACACCTTCCGCTCGATCCCGACTCCGACGCCACTCGCGCCAGGCAACACGCCCACGCCGCGCGAATGCGGGAGGCGCGCTGGGCTCCCTACCGCGAGGAGCGAGATCGGTCCCAGGCGGCCGTACATGCCGAGGCGGCGGAGCGGGTCGGCCCGCTCGACGATCGTGACCTGCTGCTGCTCGGCGCTGCCATCTACTGGTCCGAAGGGGCGAAGTCCAAGCCGTGGCGTCGTAACGACCGGATTCAACTGATCAACAGTGATCCGCGACTGCTCGCGCTTTTTCTGCGCTTCCTCGAATCCGTCGGGGTCAACCGCTCGGTGCCCAGCTATCTGGTCAGCATTCACGAGTCGGCCGATGTCGAGGCGGCGGTCGCCTGGTGGATCGAGGCGCTCGACCTGCCGGCCGACCGGTTCCATCCGGCCACGCTCAAGCGCCACCAGCCCAAGACGGTGCGGCGCAACACCGGCGCTGACTACCACGGTTGCCTGATCATCGACGTTCCGCAGAGCAGGAAGCTCTACTGGTTGATCGAGGGGGTGATCGATGGTTTGGGCCTCCGGGGGGATAAGGGTGTGAGCGGTGATGGGTGAGGCGCTACTCTGACGGAGATACCTTCGGCCGTGGTGTAATTGGCAACAC
The DNA here is from genome assembly GCF_053590565.1 of Micromonospora sp. NPDC003197. NCBI lineage: Bacteria > Bacillati > Actinomycetota > Actinomycetes > Micromonosporales > Micromonosporaceae > Micromonospora > Micromonospora sp. NPDC003197. The sequence continues at coordinate 207,513 of NZ_JBSFTE010000002.1, forward strand.
GGTGCCCTTTGGAGGCACTTTTTCAGGTTCGAGTCCTGACGGCCGAGCTTCTTAGGTTCGAGTCACGTCGGGCGACCTGTGCCTTTAGTCCGATTCGGGGCTCATCCGGGGGGAACGGGCGACTCGCCCGGGGCGCGCGGCTAGCATGAGGCCGCAGATTGCCAGCCATCCCGACGGGAGCCCGCCCGTGTCCCAGTCCCGACCCCGTACCGTGGTCGTCCTCGCCGCAGGTGAGGGCAAGCGGATGAAGTCGGCGCTACCGAAGGTGTTGCACCCACTGCTCGGCCGTACCCTGGTCGGCCATGTCCTGGCGGCGGCCGCGCCGCTGGCTGCCGAGCGCACGCTGGTGGTGGTGGGCCACGGTGCCGAGCAGGTCGCCGCACATCTGTCCGAGGTGGCCCCGCAGTCCACCCCGGTCCGACAGACAGAGCAGTTGGGCACCGGGCACGCGGTCCGGATCGCCCTGGACACCGCAGCCGACCTCACCGGCACCGTCGTCGTGCTCAACGGTGACGTTCCGCTGCTGCGGGCCGAGACGGTCACCGCCCTCGTCGAGACGCACGAGGCGGCCGGGGCGGCGGCGACCGTGCTGGCGGCCGAAGTGGCCGATCCGACCGGACTCGGCCGGATCATCCGGGACTCCGCCGGACGCCTGGAGCAGATCGTCGAGGAGCGCGACGCCACCCCTGCCCAACGGGCGGTTCGGGAGATCAACGCCGGGATCTACGCCTTCGACGCGGCGTTGCTACGGGACGCGCTGAGCAAGATCTCCACCGACAACGACCAGGGCGAGGAGTACCTCACCGACGTCTTCGGTCTGCTGGTCGCCGCGGGCGAGGCGGTGGCCGTACATGTGGCGGCGGATGCGACCGAGACGCTGGGCTGCAACGACCGGGTGGAGTTGGCCGCGTTGCGCCGACTGCTGCGGGACCGGGTCAACGAGGGCTGGCTGCGCTCCGGGGTCACCCTGCTCGACCCGGCGACGACCTGGATCGATGTGACCGTCACCCTCGACCGGGACGCCGTGGTGGACCAGAACACCCAGTTGCGGGGCGCGACGGTGGTGGGGGCGGAGGCGACCGTCGGCCCGGACGTTACGTTGATCGACACCATGGTCGGTGCGGGTGCGGTGGTGTTGCGTAGCCACGCGATGGGCGCGGAGATCGGACCGCAGGCCAGCGTCGGCCCGTACGCCTACCTTCGGCCGGACGCCCGGCTGGCGGACAAGGCCAAGGTCGGCACGTTCGTCGAGGTGAAGAACTCCGACATCGGTGCGGGTGCGAAGGTGCCGCACCTGTCGTACGTTGGGGATGCGACGATCGGCGCACGGGCCAACATCGGCGCCGCGACGATCGTCGTGAACTACGACGGGGTGGCCAAGCATCGCACCACGGTGGGCGAGGCGGCCTTCGTCGGCTGTGACACGACTCTGATCGCTCCGGTCGAGGTGGGGCCGGGGGCGTACGTGGCGGCGGGTAGCGCCATCACCCAGGACGTACCGCCGGGAGCGCTCGGGGTGACTCGGGCTTCGCAGCGCAACGTAGAAGGTTGGGTAGCGCGGCGGCGAGCGGGTACGAAGTCGGCGGAGGCCGCAGAGGCGGCGCTTACCCGGCAGGAGGCGGAGCTTGCCCGTCGTAGGGCCGTTGACGCAAGTCAGGGTGAGGCATTCCACGGCTCTGGCGACACGGCTGGATACGACGCCGACCCGGGGGATACTGCAACCGAATAGTCCCAGGTCCCCAGCCGGGAACCACCGATCAACGGGAGCAGACGAGCCGATGGGCAGCATCGTCGCCGAAAACCGCAAAAGTCTGATGCTCTTCTCGGGGCGGGGCTTTCCGGAACTGGCCCAGGAGATCGGCGAGGTGCTCGGCGTGGCGCCGACGCCGGCCGATGCGTACGAGTTCGCCAATGGCGAGATCTTTGTCCGGTTCAAGGAGTCGGTACGTGGCTCGGACGCGTTCGTGGTGCAGTCGGTCACGCACGGCGTCAACAAGTGGGTCATGGAGACCCTGATCATGATCGACGCGTTGAAGCGCGGGTCGGCGAAGCGGATCACGGTCGTGTTGCCGTTCTATCCGTATGCCCGGCAGGACAAGAAGCACCGTGGCCGGGAGCCGATTTCGGCGCGGCTGGTGGCGGACCTGCTCAAGACGGCGGGGGCGAACCGGATCCTCACGGTGGATTTGCACACCGCGCAGATTCAGGGCTTCTTCGACGGTCCGGTGGATCACCTGTTCGCGATGGACATCCTGGCCGAGTACGTGGAGCGTCGGTACGCGGGCCGGCCGATGACGGTGGTGGCGCCGGACTCGGGACGGGTGCGGGTGGCCGAGCGGTGGACGGACCGGTTGGGTGGCTGCCCGCTGGCGTTCATCCACAAGACCCGTGATCCGCTCAAGCCCAACCAGGTGGTGGCGAACCGGGTGGTGGGGGACGTCGAGGGTCGGGTCTGTCTGATCGTCGATGACATGATCGACACTGGTGGGACGATCTGCAAGGCGGCGGAGATCCTGCACGAGGCGGGGGCGGCGGATGTCGTCGTGGCGTCGACCCATGCCCTGCTGTCGGATCCGGCTACGGAGCGGTTGAAGAACAGCCAGATCAGCGAGGTCATCGTGACCAACACGCTGCCGTTGCCAGCGGAGAAGCAGCTGGACAAGATCACCGTGTTGTCGATCGCGCCGCTGCTGGCGCGGGCGATTCGCGAGGTCTTCGACGACGGCTCGGTGACGACTCTCTTCGGCGGGCTGAGCTGACAATTTCCCATTCGGCGCGCCGACGGTCATCCCGTTTCGGTGTGGTCGAGTAGTTTTCCGGGGAAATCAAGCAGTTTTCGGGTGGACAGCGCGGCGTCGGCCGGGAGCGGATGGCTTCCGGCCGACGCGGCTGGGTCTACCGCCGGTCGGCGGCAAAGCTGTCGGGAAGTGGGCGGTACGGGTCGGGTGTGGGGTGCCGATGACACGCCCCGGCCTGGGCTCCGGTAGACTAGTGCGGTTGCCATGGCGAGGGTGCCCTGCGGGCCGCTAGAGGAAATGCCGCACGGAGGCACCGTCATCGACGCGGTGCTCTGGGTCGAGCGTGAGACGTGAGCGCCCCAGCGAGCCCCTCGCCCAGCACCGCCAGCCGACGTTCCGCCGCAGCGACCGTATCAGGAGTTTTGTCGTGTCCGAGGTAAAGATCAGCGCCGAACCCCGTACCGAGTTTGGCAAGGGTGGTGCCCGTCGTACCCGTCGGGCCGGCAAGGTGCCCGCCGTGCTCTACGGCCACGGCGAGAAGCCCAAGCACATCGCGCTGCCCGCGCGCGAGTTCGCCGCCGCCATCCGTAAGGGCGGTGCCAACCAGCTCTTCGCGATCGAGGTCAGCGACGGGACCCAGGCGCTGGCGCTGCCGAAGGCGATCCAGCGTGACCCGATCAAGGACACCTTCGAGCACGTCGACCTGCTGCTGGTGCGCCGGGGCGAGAAGGTCGCCGTGGAGGTTCCGGTGCAGCTGACCGGTGAGGCCGCTTCCGACACGCTGCTGGTGCACGAGCACGCCACCCTCGCGGTGACCGCCGAGGCGACGAAGGTGCCGGACCACCTGGAGGCCTCGATCGAGGGCCTGGAGGCCGGCTCGCAGGTGCTGGCCCGGGACGTGAAGCTGCCGGCCGGGGTCGAGCTGACCGCTGACCCGGAGCTGATCGTCGCGGCGATCACCGCGGCCCCGACCGCCGAGCAGATCGCGGCCGAGCTGGGCGAGGTCGAGGAAGAGCCGGCTGAGGCCGAGGCTGGCGAAGAGGGTGCCGAGGGTGAAGAGGGCGTCGCTGCCGCCGAGGGCGAGGAGTCCCCGGAGCGCGAGCGCACCGAGGCCTGACCGATTCCGTCTCAACAGGCACTCCCGACTGCTCGGGGGTGCCTGTTCGAGTTTTCGCCGAGGATGTGAAGGTGACGGACGAAGCACAGCCGTGGCTGGTGGTCGGGCTTGGCAACCCGGGCAAGGAGTACGCCCGGAATCGCCATAATGTCGGGTTCATGGTGGCGGAGTTGCTCGCCGGGCGGATCGGTGCGAAGTTCGGCCGGCATCGTCGGGCGGTGGCTGAGGTGGCCGAGGGGCGGCTCGGTCTGGGCGGGCCGAAACTGGTGCTCGTCAAGCCGTTGACGTACATGAACCTGTCGGGTGGGCCGGTTGCCGCGTTGGCCCAGTTCTTCAAGGTGCCGCCGACTCAGGTGATCGCGGTGCACGACGAGCTGGACATCGACTACGGCCAGTTGCGGGCGAAGAGCGGTGGCGGCGAGGGTGGCCACAACGGGCTGCGTTCGATGACCAAGTCGCTGGGGACGAAGGACTACCACCGGGTACGGTTCGGCATCGGCCGTCCGCCGGGTCGACAGGACCCAGCCGCCTACGTGCTTTCCGACTTTTCCGCTGCCGAGCGCAAGGAGCTGGAGTTCCTGGTCGACCGGGCGGCGGACATGACGGAGTCGATTGTCACTCGTGGCCTGGAGTGGACACAGAACGCCTATCACGGTTCGTGAGCCAGGGGGCCGGACACTCGCGCTGTTGGGCGGTCGCGCTGCGGCAGGGGCCGGTCCCGGTAGTCTGCGGGCAGGGCGCGGACCGGTCTGTCGGCCGCGGGCGGATGCCCCACCGGTCGGTCCGGTGAGGAGGCGATCGTGGCTGTGATGCGTACCCGTGTGGTGGTTGGCCGATGCTGACGGACCCGCCGGGGAACGACGACGCTGGTTTCGCCCGATGGCTGGCGGCGCGGGCCGGGCGGGCGTTGCTGGAAATCCGTACGGAGTTGGGCTACGCCGATTCCGGTGCGCTGAAGGCGGCCGGTGACAAGGTCTCGCACGAGGTGCTCCGTACGGAGTTGGCCCGGTGGCGGCCGGCGGATGCGGTGTTGTCCGAGGAGGACGAGGGTTCCCGACTGGCCTGGACCGCCGAACTGGGGGCGGGGGCGGTACGCCGGCTGAGCGCGGACCGGGTGTGGATCATCGATCCGTTGGACGGGACACGGGAGTTCGCCGAGGCGGGGCGGGCGGACTGGGCGGTGCATGTGGCGCTCTGGGACCGGCGGTCGGCCGGGACCGGGCACGGGTTGGTTGTCGGGGCGGTGGCGCTGCCCGCCCGGGGCCGGGTGCTGGGGGCCGACGCGCCGCCGCCGTACCCGCCGACGGGGGAGTCGACCGAGCCGGGCGGGACGATCCGGCTGGCGGCCAGTCGTAGCCGGCCGCCGGTGTTCCTCACCGACTTCGCTGACGAGGTCGGCGCGCAACTCGTACCGATGGGGTCGGCGGGGGCGAAGATCGCCGCGGTCATCGACGGCGAGGTGGACGCGTACGTGCACGCCGGTGGCCAGTACGAGTGGGACTCGGCAGCCCCAGTGGCTGTGGCGACGGCCACGGGACTGCACGCTTCCCGAATCAACGGATCCGCGCTGCAATACAACGAGGCGGATCCGCGACTGCCGGACCTGTTGGTGTGTCGTACCGAGCTTGCTCCGCGACTGCTTGCGGCGCTGCGGCGTCATTCGAGGTAGTCTGTCGGCGTACTCCTGACTTAACCAATCGGAAAGGTCTGGAATCGCATGGGCGAGCGGAGTGGAGTCGGCGCGTACCGGGTGTCCCACCTGGATGCGCTCGAAGCCGAGAGCATCTTCGTCATCCGGGAGGTGGTGGCCGAGCTGGAGCGCCCGGTCCTGCTCTTCTCCGGCGGCAAGGACTCCATTGTCATGCTCCGACTGGCGCAGAAGGCGTTCGCCCCGGCCAACATTCCGTTCCCGGTCATGCACGTCGACACCGGGCACAACTTCCCCGAGGTGCTCGAATACCGCGACCAGCGGGTCGCCGAACTCGGCCTGCAACTGGTGGTGGCCAGTGTGCCCGACGCCCTGGCGGCCGGGCTGGTCCAGGAGACCCCGGACGGGACCCGCAACCGGATCCAGACCCCGGTGCTGCTGGCGGCGGTGGAGACGTACCGGTTCGATGCGCTCTTCGGCGGCGCCCGGCGCGACGAGGAGAAGGCCCGCGCCAAGGAGCGGGTCTTCAGCTTCCGGGACGACTTCGGCCAGTGGGATCCAAAGAACCAGCGTCCCGAGCTGTGGTCGCTCTACAACGGCCGGCACCATCCCGGCGAGTCGATCCGAGTCTTCCCACTGTCCAACTGGACCGAGCTCGACGTCTGGCACTACATCGCCCGTGAGCGGCTGCCGCTGCCGGCCATCTACTACGCGCACGAGCGTGAGGTGGTCGAGCGGGACGGGATGCTGTACGGGGTCAACGAGTTCCTCCGGCCCCGGGCCGGCGAGGAGACCGGCAAGGCGCGGGTGCGCTACCGCACGGTCGGGGACGCCTCGTGTACGGCAGCGGTTCGCTCCGACGCCGACACGGTGGAGCAGGTGATCGAGGAGGTCGCGGCGACCCGGGTCACCGAGCGGGGCGCGACCCGGGGCGACGACCGGGTCAGCGAGGCCGCGATGGAGGACCGCAAACGGGAGGGCTACTTCTGATGTCGACTGCGACGAACGCGGTCCCGGCCGCGACGATTGGTCCGGTCCCGGAGAGCCAGACGATGGACCTGCTGCGGTTCGCTACCGCCGGCAGCGTCGACGACGGCAAGTCGACGCTGATCGGCCGGCTGCTCTACGACACCAAGTCGCTCTTCACCGACCAACTCGCGGCGGTGGAGGCGGTCAGCGCCGCCCGGGGCGACGAATACACCAACCTGGCGTTGCTCACCGACGGCCTGCGGGCCGAACGGGAACAGGGCATCACCATCGACGTGGCCTACCGCTACTTCGCCACCCCCCGGCGGAAGTTCATCATCGCCGACACCCCGGGACACATCCAGTACACCCGCAACATGGTGACCGGGGCGTCCACCGCCGACCTGGCGTTGATCCTGGTCGATGCCCGCAAGGGCCTGGTGGAGCAGTCCCGCCGACACGCCTTCCTCTGCTCGCTGCTGCGGGTGCCGCACCTCGTCCTCTGCGTCAACAAGATGGACCTGGTCGACTGGTCCCAGGAGGTCTTCGAGCGGATCGCCGACGAGTTCACCGCGTTCGCCGCCAAGCTGGACGTACCCGACCTGACCGTGGTGCCGATCTCCGCGCTGCGCGGCGACAACATCGTCCGCCGGTCGGAGAACATGCCCTGGTACGAGGGCCCGTCGCTGCTACACCACCTGGAGCGCGTACACATCGCCTCGGACCGCAACCTGGTCGACGTACGGTTCCCGGTGCAGTACGTCATCCGGCCCCAGTCGACCACGGTCACCGACTACCGGGGCTATGCCGGGCAGGTCGCCTCCGGCGTACTCAAGCCCGGTGACGAGGTGATGGTGCTGCCCTCCGGGTTCACCAGCCGGATCGCCTCGATCGATACCGCTGACGGGCCGATCGAGCAGGCGTTTCCGCCGATGTCGGTGACCGTACGGCTGACCGACGAGATCGACATCTCCCGGGGTGACCTGATCTGCCGGCCCCACAACGCCCCGGCCGTCAGCCAGGACATCGAGGCGATGATCTGCTGGATGGACGAGAGTCGGCCGCTGCGGGTCGGCGCGAAGTACGCCATCAAGCACACCACCCGGTCGGCGCGGGCGGTGGTACGCGGACTGCACTACCGGCTCGACGTGAACTCGCTGCACCGGGACGAGGCGGCCACCGAGTTGACGCTCAACGAAATCGGCCGGGTGCGGCTGCGTACGACCGTTCCGCTGCTCGCCGACGAGTACCGGCGCAACCGGACGACCGGCGGCTTCATCGTCATCGACGAGTCGAGCAACCGCACCGTCGGCGCCGGGATGATCATCGACACGCGTTGACGTCTGGGTCGGCTCGGATCGGGGTACATCGGCCGTCGCGGTGTCTACCATCTAGTGGCATGCGGGTATCTGGCAGTACCAGGCCCCGGCGTCGAGCGTCGGGGCGCACTCTGCGACAGCCCGGGCCGGTGGCCCGGGGCGCGGCCCGGCTCGTCGTACGCGGCGCCGACGCGGCCACCCGGCTGGTCACGGCACTGCTCGGCGCGAGTCCGGTCGCCGGCCGGGAACGGATCAGCGAAGCCGAACTACGTGACCTGGTCGCCGGGAACACCCTGCTCGATCCGGTGGAGCGCCGGATCATCGACGAGGTGCTCGTCGCCGGGGCCAGTTTGGTCCGCGAGGTGATGATGCCGCGTACCGAGGTGGTCTTCCTCGACGTACGGCTGACCCTCAAGGAGGCCGCCCAGTTGGCCCGGGCGGAGACCCACACCCGATATCCGGTGGTGGACGGAACACCCGACGACATCGTCGGTTTCGTACACCTGCGGGATGTGCTGCTCCGCCCCGACGGCGACGGACTGGCCACCGTCGCGGAGATAACCCGGGAGGTCAAGCGGCTGCCCGGCAGCAAGCGGGTGCTGGCCGCGTTGACCGAGATGCGCCGGGAGCGACAGCATCTGGCGGTGGTGGTCGACGAGTACGGCGGCACCGCCGGCATCGTCACCCTGGAAGACCTGATCGAGGAACTGGTCGGGGAGATCCACGACGAGTACGACAACGCCCCCGAACCGATCCTCGGTGGGCTGCCGGCGGTGGTGGACGGCCGGCTCAACCTGTCGGACTTCGCCAAGCGCGCCGGGTTCGTGCTGCCGGCCGGCCCGTACGAGACAGTCGGAGGGTTCGTGATGGCGGCGCTGGGCCGGCTGCCTGCCAGCGGTGACGAGGTCCACGTACCCCCGGAGGAACCGGAGCAGGGCGGCTGGATGCTGCGGGTGTTGACCCTGGACGGCCGTCGGGTGGCCCGGGTCGGCGTCTCCCTCACCCACCTCCCCGGGCAAAGGAAGGGCCCCTTCTTATCGCATTCTGTAGAGGAAGGGCCCCTTCCTAACCGCTGAGCACGATCTCGTGCTGTCCCCGTTCGATGCGGCGATGGGCTGGTGCGGGGGCGTCACGCGCCGCGCTCCGGGATGCTGACAGAATCGTCGGCATGTCCGACGTACCGGCCCGGCCTCGGGTTCTCTCCGGCATCCAGCCGACCGCCGACTCGTTCCACCTGGGCAACTACCTGGGCGCGGTGCGCAACTGGGTGGCGCTACAGGAGACCCACGACGCCTTCTACTGCGTAGTCGACCTGCACGCCATCACCGCCGGCCACGATCCGGTGGTGCTGCGGCGGCGAACCCGGGTCGCGGCGGCGCAGTTGCTCGCCGTCGGGCTGGACCCGGAACGGTGCACGCTGTTCGTGCAGTCGCAGGTGCCCGAGCACGCCCAGTTGGCCTGGGTGCTGGACTGTCTGACCGGCTTCGGTGAGGCGAGCCGGATGACCCAGTTCAAGGACAAGTCGGCCAAGCAGGGTGCCGAGCGGGCCAGTGTCGGGCTGTTCGTCTATCCGATCCTTCAGGCCGCCGACATCCTGCTCTACCAGGCGGACGCGGTGCCGGTCGGCGAGGACCAGCGGCAGCACCTGGAGTTGACCCGGGATCTGGCGCAGCGGTTCAACAACCTCTTCGGCGCGACCTTCACGGTGCCCGAGGCGTACATCGTGCGGGACACCGCGAAGATCACGGACTTGCAGGACCCGAGCAGCAAGATGTCCAAGTCGGCCTCGTCGCCGGCCGGAATCATCGAGCTGCTGGACGAGCCCGCCAAGTCGGCCAAGAAGATCAAGTCGGCGGTCACCGACACCGGTCGGGAGATTTTCTACGACCCGGAGCAGAAGCCGGGCCTGTCGAACCTGCTCACCATCTACTCGGCGTTGACCGGCCGCACGATCGACGAGCTGGTCGAGGCGTACGCGGGCAAGGGGTACGGGGACCTCAAGAAGGACCTGGCCGAGGTGCTGGCCGAGTTCGCCCGGCCGATCCGGGAGCGGACCAACCTCTACCTGGACGATCCGGCGCAGCTGGACAAGGTGCTGGCGGCCGGTGGGGAGCGGGCCCGCGCCGTCGCCTCGACCACCCTGCGGACCGTGTACGACCGGGTCGGCTTCCTTGCGCCAGCGAGGAACGACTAGCGCGGTCTCGCGCCAGCGAGGAACGACTAGGGCGGTCCTGAACTAGCCCGGTCCTGCCGGCCGGGGACCGACCGGCGGCCCCGCACAGTGGCGGGGAAACCGGATAGCGTGGACATCGACGGTAACGACTGGTGGGATGAGCGGAGCGTGGATCGCACGGACGGGACGCCGGAGGCTGGCATCGCGATGACCCAGGTCGGCATCGCGGTGGACATTCCTGAGCCCTGGGGTAGCTACCTCACCCGTCGTCGGGCCGAGGCGGGCGACCCCCAGGCGGCGTTCGTACCGGCGCATCTGACGCTGCTCGGCCCGACGGAGATCCCGCTGGCCAGCCTCTCGATGGTCGAGGAGAGACTGGCCGAGGTGGCCGTCGCGCATCCGTCGTACACCCTGCACCTGCGGGGGACGGGCACCTTCCGGCCGGTCACCGAGGTGGTTTTCGTGGCGGTGGCGGCCGGGATCAGCGAGTGCGAGCTGCTGGCGGGGGCCATCGGGGCGGTGCCGGAGCTGCAACGGGAGCACCGATTCCCCTACCACCCGCACGTGACGGTGGCGCAGGATGTCGCACCGGAGGCACTGGACCGGGTGTACGAGGATCTTGCCGGTTTCTCGGCACGGTTCGAGGTGACCGCGTTCACCCTGTTCTCGCACAGCGGGGAGGCGCGCTGGCAGCCCCGGCGAGACTTCCGGCTGGGTGGGTGACAGCCCGCCACGGGTGGGCAAGGATGACGGCGTGAACGCCTTCGACCGGGCGGTGGCCGGCATCGCGGATCGCCTGGCAGCGGCCCGCCGTCGGTCCCGGGTGTTCGACCATGTCTGGCGGGCCGGGCAACGCTATGTGGACGTGCTGGGCGGCCGGCTCGCCGCAGCGATCGCGTACTACGGGTTCTTCGCGGTGTTCGCGCTCGGCCTGGTGGCGTACTCGATCTTCGGGGCGATCCTGGAGTCTGTCGACGAGGTCAGCTTCGCCGCTGCGGACTTCCTCAACCAGAACCTGCCGTTCCTCAATCCGCAGCAGATCGAGGAGAGCAGCGGCAACGTGGGCGTCGTCGGCCTGATTCTGCTGATGATTACCGGTGTGGCCTGGGTGGAGGCGATTCGGTCGTCGCAGCGGCTGGTCTATGGCCTGGAGCAGCAGCCGGGCAACCCGCTGGTCCGGTGGCTGGTCGACTTCGCGGTGCTGATCGGGGTGTTCCTGCTGCTGGGCCTGTCGATCGCGGCGATCGACGCGTTGGAGTCGTTACTGCGTTGGCTGCTCAGCAGTACCGGATCGGTCGGTCTGCTGATCGTCAGCGGGGGGCTGAGTGTGTTGGTCAACGTCATTCTCGCGGCGGCGCTGCTGATCGCGGTGCCCCGGCTGCGGATGACCGTACGGCGGCTGCTGCCGTCGGTGTTGCTGGTGGCACTCGGCATCACCCTGCTCAACACGATCGGCCGCTACTACGTGGTACGGACCGAGCGGAACCCGGCGTACGCGGTGGTGGCCGGCGCGGTCGGGCTACTGCTCTACCTGTATCTGCTCAACCAGTTGCTGATCTTCGGCGCGGCGTTGGCCGCGACCAGTAACCGGGGTCGGGTCGTCGACCTGGCGACCGGCCGCCGACCCCCGCTGGCCGAGGCCGAGGCAGAAGGGGAGGACACCGGGCCCGGCTGAGGTGGGCAATTGGGGCAAATGGCATTAATGCCTTGGTCTTGCTCGCGATGATGGACCGGTGGGCGCACTCGTGACATTGGAGTTGCCGGACGACTCCCCGCTACTCGAACTGCCGTGGATCATCACCATTGGTCCGCTCGGCGAGGACGACGACTGGGAGCCGGTGGTCTGCGGCCCGTACGAGCGACCACACGCGTTGGCGCTGGCCGAGTCGGTGGTAGCCGACGAGGAGCTGATGGCGGTGGTCGAACCACTGCTGCCCGCGGTCTCGGCGGACGAGATCCGCAGCGAGATCATCTCAGCCCGGGCCGTCGCCGAGGACGAGTTGGCTCAGGTCGAGGCAGCCGATCTCTACGGCGATTTTGAGGACACCGTGGACGAGGAACTTGAGGCGCTCACCGAGACCGATCAGGCGGGGGCACCGGTAACCCTGCCGCCGAGCGAGCAGGAACTGCGCGCCGGGTTCGCCCGCATCGCTGCCCGGCTTCCCGGGATGGCGGGCTGAACCGCGGCCTGCGCGGCCGCGTTCGCCCACTACCCCGGTCCGGAAGCGGCCCAGCCGCCCGTCGGCGCGGAGCACAACGGACGACCAGGTAACAGTGGACTACCCGAATCAGGGCCGTTCGAACCAGGCCGCAGCGTCGACCGGCAGCATCGGCTGCCCGCTGGACTCGTCGAGCGGCTCACTGGCCAGGATCAGGTTGCCATGGTCGGCGACCCGGATCGGGGCATCACTGAAGTTGACCACGCAGACCAGCGCGGGCGCGTCGGGCGTTGCGGCCCGGCTGAAGGCCAGCACCTCCGGCTCGGTGGTCAGCCAGGTCAGGGCGTCGGCCCCGGTGTCGCCGGCCGGGACGTCGACCAGTGCCGGGTGGTTCCGGCGGATCCGCAGCGCCGCGCGGTAGAGCTCCAGCGTCGACGCCGGGTCGCCGGTCTGGGCGGCCACCGACAGGTTTGCCCAGGTCGCGGGGGCCGGCAGCCAGGAGAGTTCGCAGCCGGCCGGTCCGAAGCCGTACGGGGGCAGCTCGCCGCTCCACGGCAGTGGCACCCGGCAGCCGTCCCGGGTCTGGCCGGTGCGCAGGAAGGCCGGGTCCTGGCGTAGCTCGTCGGGGAGGTCCAACACCTCCGGCAGGCCCAGTTCCTCGCCCTGGTAGAGGTAGGCGCAACCGGGCAGGGCGAGCATCAGCAGGGCGGCGGCGCGGGCCCGGCGCAGCCCGACCGGGCCGTCGCCGTACCGGGTGACGTGCCGGTGCTTGTCATGGTTGGAGAGCACCCAGGTGGTTGGCGCACCCACGATGGTGGACTCGGCCAGCGCACTGTCGATCACCTTGTGGAACGAGTCGGCCGACCAGGTGGCGTCCAGGAAGTCGAAGTTGAACGCCTGGTGCAGTTCGTCCGGGCCGATGTAGCGGGCCAGCCGCTGCGGGGTCTCGGCCCACGCCTCGGCGACGGCCATCCGCCCGCCGGGGTAGCTGTCCAGGATCGGCCGCCAGGCCCGGTAGATGTCGTGCACCTCGTCCTGGTCGAAGTAGGGCAGCCGACCCCGGCCGAGCAGTTCGATCTGGGGCGCGCCGTCGGCGGAGGTACGCCCGACGTCCGGCAGCCCCTCCTGCTTGATCATGCCGTGGGCCACGTCGATGCGGAACCCGTCCACGCCCCGGTCCAGCCAGAATCGCAGCACGTTCTCGAACTCGGCGCGTACCTCTGGGTTGCGCCAGTTCAGGTCAGGTTGGGCGGGGTCGAACAGGTGCAGGTACCACTGCCCGTCGGGCACCCGGGTCCAGGCCGGTCCGCCGAAGATGGACTCCCAGTCGTTGGGTGGCAGTTCGCCGTCGGCGCCCTTGCCGTCGTGGAACATGTAGCGATCCCGCTCGACCGATCCGGGCGCGGCGGCCAGCGCCTCGACGAACCACGGGTGCGCGTCGGAGGTGTGGTTCGGCACGATGTCCACGATGAGCCGCAGCCCCAGGGCATGCGCCTCGCTGATCATCTCGTCGAAGTCGGCGAGGTTGCCGAACATCGGGTCGACCTCGCGGTAGTCGGCCACGTCGTAGCCGCCGTCGATCATCGGCGATCGGTAGAACGGGGTCAGCCAGAGCGCGTCCACCCCGAGGTCCCGCAGGTACGGCAGCCGGTCACGGATACCGCGCAGGTCACCGGTGCCATCCCCATTGGAGTCGGCGAAGCTGCGTACGTACACCTGGTAGACGACCGCGGACCGCCACCAGTCGGCGTCGGTGGTGGTGGAGGGGGTACGGCTGCTGGCGGCAGTCATGGTTGCCTTTCCCGTTCTGCTGGCACCGGAGGGAGATGCCAATGCAGGATGCCGGGCCAGCGTTGCAAGAGTCAAGCAATTCTTGCGCAAGAAGTTGCTGTCGTCAGGCAGGTACGGACACCGTGGGCGACTGGGCGACGGCCCCCGGTGTCGGGTTGGTCGATCGGCTTGGCGCAACCGCAGTCGATTGCCGGACCACCAGTTCGGGTCGGAAGACGTACTCGGAGTGGGGTGCCCCGTGGCCGTTGATCTCGTCGACCAGGGCGCGGACCGCCGCCACCGCCATCGAGATCACCGGCTGTCGCATGGTGGTCAGCGGCGGATCGGTGAAGGCGATCAGCGGGGAGTCGTCGTAGCCGACCACGGACAGGTCGCCGGGCACCGACAGGCCCCGGTGCCGGGCGGCCCGGATCGCGCCGAGGGCCATCAGGTCGGAGCCGCAGACCAGGCCGGTGATCCCGCGGTCCAGCAGTCGGCTCGCGGCGGCCTCGCCGCCCTCCACGCCGAACAGTGACAGTTCGGTCAGCTCGTCGATCTCGGCGTCGTCCACCCCCACCAGTCGGCGCATGGCAGCCGTGTAGCCAGCGAGTTTGCGTTGTACCGGACTGAATCGGGAGGGGCCGGTGATCAGGCCGATCCGGCGGTGCCCGAGCGCGACCAGGTGCGCCACCGCCAGCTCGCCGGCTTCCCGGTCGTCGCAGGAGACGAACGGGGCCGGGACTCCGGGAACGTAGCCATTGATCATGACGATGGGCATCGGGCGGGCGAGCAGGGTGCGGTAGCGCTCGTGGTCGGCAGCGGTGTCAGCGTGCAGGCCGGAGACGAAGACGATGCCGGAGACCTGCCGGTCGAGCAGCATCTCGACGTACTCGTCCTCGGTCACCCCGCCCGGGGTCTGGGTGCACAGCACCGGGGTGAAGCCGGTCTGGGCCAGCGCCGACTCGATGCTCTGGGCGAAGGCCGGGAAGATCGGATTGTCCAACTCCGGCACCACCAGGCCGACCAGGCCAGCGCTGCGCTTACGCAGCCGGGCCGGTCGTTCGTAGCCGAGTACATCGAGGGCGGTCAGTACGGCCTGGCGGGTTTCCGAGGCGACCCCCGGGCGGTCGTTGAGCACCCGCGACACCGTCGCCTCGCTGACCTGAGCCTGTTGGGCGATATCGGACAGTCGTGCGCGCATGGCGGAACTGTAACCCAGGGGCATCTTCCGATGCGGCCGCCCTGCAAGCTCTTCCAAAACCTGAAAACTCTTGCTAACGTCCCGGAAACATCCGGGAGTAGCGGCGCGGCTATCCGGCGCCGACGGCAATAACATCCCCCAAACCCCCTGGTTGGGCCGTCCCGGCGGATCCCGCCACTACGACAGGAGTACCGATGCGCATCCGTACTGCGGGTGTCGTCGCCGCCGGGCTTGCCCTGGTGCTGGCCGCCGGTGGCTGCGGCGGCGGCGACGAGCCGGCCGACGAGAAGACCACCAAGGCCGACGGTGGCAAGCTGGTGATCTGGGCGGACGACAAGCGCACCGCCGCCCTCAAGCCGTTCGCCGACAAGTTCGGCCAGGCCAACGGGGTGACGGTCGAGGTGCAGGCCGTATCCAAGGACCTGCAGACCAACTTCGTCACCGCCTCGCAGCAGGGCGGCGGTCCGGACGTCGTGGTCGGTGCCCACGACTGGATCGGCAACCTGGTACAGAACGGCGCGATCGACCCGGTGCAGCTCTCTGCCACGCAGAAGAGCAGCTTCAACGAGAAGGCGATCAAGGCCACCACCTTCAACGGCCAGATCTACGGCGTGCCGTACGCGATGGAGAACCTGGCCCTGATCCGCAACACCGAGCTGGCCCCCGAGGCGCCGAAGACCATCGAGGAACTCGTGGCCACCGGCAAGAAGCTCCAGGCGGAGAAGAAGGTCAGCGAGATCCTCTGCCTACAGGTGGGGCAGACCGGCGATTCCTACCACATCTACCCGTTCTACACCTCCGGCGGTGGCTACCTCTTCGGCACCGCTGCCAACGGTGACTACGACCCGAAGGACCTGGGCGTCGGCAAGCCCGAGTCGATCGCGGCCTTCGAGAAGATCAAGGCGCTCGGCGAAAAGGGCGTGGGTGCGCTCAAGCGCTCGATCACCGGAGAGAACTACAGCGCCACCTTCACCGGCAAGAAGTGCGCCTTCATGGTCTCCGGACCGTGGGCGGTCACCGACGTGAAGAAGGCGAACATCAGCTACGACATCACGTCGATCCCCGGCTTCGCCGGTGGCAAGGAAGCGCAGCCGTTCATCGGTGTGCAGGCGTTCTACGTGGCGGCCAAGGGCAAGAACAAGGCGCTGGCGCAGGAGTTCGTGGCCAACTACACCACCCAGCCGGACCTGGCGGTGGCGCTCTACAACGCCGAGCCCCGTCCGCCGGCGCTGACCGCGGCGCTCGACCAGGTCAAGGGCAGTGACCCGGATCTGGCCAAGTTCCTGGAGGCCGGCAAGAACGGCCACGTCCTGCCGGCGATCCCGGCGATGGCCGCCATCTGGGACCCGTTCGGCAAGGCCCAGGCGGCGATCGTCGGTGGCGCGGACGCGGCCAGCACGCTGACCGCCGCGGCCAAGACCATCTCGGACCAGATCAAGTAGCGGATCGAGTCGGTGGCATGAGTGCACAGGTTGCCGGTGCGGGGTCCGACAAGACCCCGCACCGGGGACCGGCCGGCGGTGACCGGCCGGAACACGACAACGGGGCCAGCGGCGACCGGAAAACTCGGGGCGGCAGTCGCCGTGAGCGGCCCGTCACCGTAGCCGGCCTGCTGACCAAGGCGATCCTGCTCGGCCTGGTCGTCGCGATCGCGATCTGGGCGGCCATGCCGCTGATCGACGCCGAGGCCTGGGTCGGGCTGGCGATACTGGCGGTCGGCACCGGCGGGTTGTGCTACCTCTACCTGACCCACCGGTACATCCCCGCGAAGTACCTCGTCCCGGGAACCCTCTTCCTGCTGGCCTTCCAGGTCCTTCCGGTGCTTTACACGGTCAGCACGGCATTCACCAACTTCGGGGACGGGCACCGGGGGAGCAAAGAGGACGCGATCGTCGCGATCCAGACCTCCTCGGTGACCCAGGTGCCCGGCTCCACCGAGTACGCCCTCTCCGTCGCCACCACCGGTGACCCGGCCACCGGGCCGCTGGTCTTCCTGGTCACCGACCCGACCACCGGCGTCGTCTCGGCCGGCGACGCCGAAGGGCTGCGGACGCTCTCCGCCGCCGATGTGACCGTCGCCCCCGGCGGAAAGGTCACCGCCGCCGACGGCTACACCCTGCTCAACTTCGGCCAGGTGAGCGCCCGTAGCCAGGAGGTCACCGACTTCGCGGTACCCACCTCGGGTGGGGCGATCCGCTCCAGTGGCCTGTCCCGCGCCTACGAGGGCAAGGCGTTACGGGCGTACGACACCGGCTGCGACTGCGTACGCGACGCGGAAACCGGCAAGACCTGGACGGCCGACGCCGACCTCGGCGCGTTCGTGGCCGCCGACGGCGAGCGGCTGATCCAGGGCTGGCAGGTCAACGTCGGACTGAGCAACTTCGTCCGGCTCTTCACCGACGCCAACGTCTCCGGCCCGTTCCTCAGCACCCTGGTCTGGAACCTGGTCTTCGCGATCGCCTCGACCGGTGGGACCTTCATTCTCGGGATGCTCTGCGCCCTGGCCCTGCACTCGCCCCGGGTACGCGGTCGCAACATCTACCGGGTGCTGCTGATCCTGCCGTACGCCATGCCGGCCTTCGCCATGATGTTGATCTGGCGGGACATGTTCAACACCGACTTCGGCCTGATCAACAACCTGTTCGGGCTGAACGTGGACTGGTTCGGGCAGGAGTGGTCGGCCCGGCTCGCGGTGATCGGCGTGCAGTTGTGGCTCGGTTATCCGTACATGTTCCTGGTCGCCACCGGTGCGTTGCAGGCCATTCCGGCGGAACTGACCGAGGCCAGCTCGATCGACGGCGCATCCCCGTGGCAGTCGTTCCGGCGGGTCACCCTGCCGTTGCTGCTGGTCGCGCTCTCCCCGCTGCTGATCTCGTCGTTCGCCTACAACTTCAACAACTTCAACGCGATCCACCTGACCTCCGAGGGCGGGCCGTTCCCGGCCGACAATTCGAGCGTCGGCGCGACCGACCTGCTCATCACGTACACCTATCGGCTGGCCTTCGGTGCGGCCGGCGCCCAGTACGGCTTCGCGGCGGCGGTCTCGGTCATCATCTTCGCCCTGGTCGCGATCATCTCGGCGGTCAGCTTCCGGCGTACCCGGCAACAGGAGGAGGTGTATACGTGAGCACCGTCGAATCGTCGCGGGGTCGACGTGGTCGGTGGCTGACCCAGGTCGGCTGGCGGCACCTGGTGGGACTACTCGCCGTCGCCTTCTCGCTCTTCCCGATCGTGTTCGTCGTTTCCGCCGCGATCAACCCGTTGGGCACGCTCTCCTCGACCGAGCTCCTGCCCACCGGGGCGTCGCTGGACAACTTCGTCAACCTGTTCACCGACACCGAGTTCGGCCGCTGGTTCCTCAACTCGGTGCTCATCGCCGGACTGGCTGCGGCAGCGTCGGTGTTCCTGTCCGCGCTGGCCGCGTACGCCTTCTCCCGGATGCGGTTCCGGGGCCGGCGGGTGGGGCTGCTCGCCCTGCTGCTGATCCAGATGTTCCCGCAGTTCCTGGCGATCGTGGCGATCTTCCTGATCTTCACGAAGATCACCGATCTGTGGCCGGTGATCGGCTTCAACACCTCGTGGGGGCTGATGCTGCTCTACCTCGGGACGGCGTTGGGCGTGAACACCTGGCTGATGAAGGGGTTCTTCGACACCCTGCCCCGGGAGCTCGACGAGTCGGCCACCATGGACGGTGCCAGCCACGTCCAGGTCTTCTTCCGGATCATGTTGCCACTGGTGGCACCGATCCTGGCGGTCTCCGGGCTGCTCGCCTTCATCAGCACCATCAACGAGTTCCTGATCGCCAACGTCTTCCTCACCGACGCCGAGAGCAAGACCCTCTCCGTCGGCATGTACGGGCTGGTGGCCGGGGAGCGCAACGCCAACTTCGGCATCTTTGCCGCCGGCACCCTGCTGACCGCCGTACCCACCGTGGCGGTCTTCCAGTTCCTACAGCGCTACATCGTTTCCGGCCTGACCGCAGGCGCGGTCAAGGGGTGAAATCGGAGGTTCCCGGGTTGAGCCCGCAGCACATCCTGATGGCGCACCACGACGGGTCGGCGTACTACGTACCCCAGCAGACACCGGCACTCGGCGAGACCGTCTCGGTCTTCGTCCGGGTGCCGGAGGCGGCGGCGGTACGGCGGGTCTTCGTCCGGACCACCCCGGACGGCGAGCCCAAGTTCGCCCCGGCGCAGGTGGACCGACGCGGCGGCGGTGACGTCTGGTGGCGGGCCGAGGTGGTGGTCCGCAATCCGGTCAGCAACTACCGGTTCCTGCTCGACCACCCGGACGGTAACCGGTGGCTCACCGCGCGGGGGGTGGTCGACCACGACGTGCCGGACGCCACCGACTTCAGGCTGGTCGCCTACGATCCGCCGCCGGGCTGGGCCGCCGACGCGATGATCTACCAGATCTTCCCGGACCGGTTCGCCCGGTCGGCCGCTGCCGCCGACCGACAGCCGCCGGACTGGGCCATCCCGTGCGACTGGGAACGCACACCGGTGATCGGTAGTGGACCGGAGACGCCGTACCAGTTCTACGGCGGTGACCTGGACGGCATCACCGAACGGTTGGACCACCTGGACCGGCTGGGCGTCAACACCGTCTACCTCACCCCGGTCTTCCCGGCCCGCTCCAACCACCGGTACGACGCGAGCAGCTTCGACCGGATCGACCCGCTGCTCGGCGGGGACGCCGCCTATGCCCGGCTCGCCGAGGCGGTGCACGGTCGGGGCTGGCGGCTGCTCGGTGACATCACCAGCAACCACACCGGGGACGGGCACGAGTGGTTCGCCGCTGCGGCCTCCGATGTGGACGCGGCGGAGCGGGAGCTGTACTACTTCGACCCGGAGACCGGCGACTACGAGTCGTGGAACGGGGTCAAGTCGCTGCCCAAGCTCAACTGGGCCAGCGCCGAACTGCGGCGGCGGTTCGTCGAAGGGCCGGGCTCGGTAATGACCCGCTGGCTGCTGCCGCCGTACGGGCTGGACGGCTGGCGGGTGGACGTGGCCAACATGACCGGCCGGCGGGGGGACGAAGCGTACACCCACGAGGTGGCGGCACTGCTGCGCGCGGCGGTGGCCGGCACCCGGCCGGACGGGCTGGTGGTGGCCGAGCACGGGCACGACTACACCCGGGACCTGGACGCCAACGGCTGGCACGGCACGATGAACTACCCCGGCTTCACCGATCCGGTGTGGAGTTGGCTGGTCGGCGACGGGGTGGAGCTGCCCAACTTCCTGGGCGTGCCCGGTGGCGTACGGCGACGGGACGGCGCGTCGATGCTGGCCGCCATCCGAGGCTTCAGCTCGCTGGTGTCCTGGCGGTCGTACACCCACTCGTGGCAGCTGCTCGGCTCGCACGACTCGGCCCGGATCCGCAGCGTCGTCGGAGGTGCCGCCCGGCAGGAGGTGGCCGCCGGGCTGCTCTGCACCATGCCCGGCACTCCGATGATCTTTGCTGGGGACGAGCTGGGGCTGACCGGCGCCAACGGCGAGGGTTCGCGTACGCCGATGCCGTGGCACGCGCCGGAGAGCTGGGACACCGACACCCTCGCCCGCTACCAGCGGCTGATCGCCCTGCGCCGGGCCGAACCGGCGTTGCGGCACGGCGGGCTCCGCTGGGCGTACGTCGACGCGGACACCCTGGTCTTCCTACGTGAGGCGCCGACCGGCTCGGTGCTGGTGCTGGCCCGGCGGTCGGCCGGCGAACCGGTCAGCCTTTCCGGCCTGCCGGCGGCGGTGAACGTCTACGGCGGTGCGCCCGACCTGCGTCCCGTCGGTATGGGTGCGGTGACCCTGCCCGGCGACGGTCCCACCTTCCAGGTGTGGCGGCTCACCGACTGAGGCACATGGCGGCTTGTTGACTGCGGTGCGCGGTGGCTCACTGACTGTGGTGCGTGGCGGTGCCGGGGCGGATCAGGTGGTGTGGGTCCGCCCCGGCGTGTACGACAGCAGTGCCCGGACCCCCGCCAGGTAGGTCTCCCTGTCCGGGCCGGCGGCGAGGATGCGTTGCAGGGCATAGCCGGGGATCATCCCGAAGAGGGCGGCCCCGACCGCCTCGGCGTCGGCGTCGGCGGGTAGCTCGCCGGCGGCCTGGGCCCGCTGGGCGAGTACCACGAACTGCGCCCGGAATCTGCCGTACATCCGGCCGACGAATTCGGCCAGTACGGGGTCGCGGAGCGACTCGGCCCAGACCTGGACGGCGATGCGGAACATCCCGTTCGGGCCGGACTGGGTCTCGACGAAGGTGAGCGCCCGGTCCATTGCCTCGATCAGCGGCAACGGGGGTTCCTGCGTGGTCAGGTCGTCGAAGATCTGTTCCGCGCTGCCGATGACCACCTCGGCGCTCGCGGCGATCAGGTCGTTCTTGCTTTTGAAGTAGCGGTAGACGGCACCGACCGAGAGACCTGCCTCATTGATCACGTCCTGCATCGACGTGACATGGAAGCCGTTGCGCAGGAAGCAGCGCTGAGCTGCTTCGATGATCTGACGGCGGCGGGCGGCGAGGTGTTCGTCGGAGACGCGTGGCACGTCGCACAGCCTAAAACGAACGCTCGTTCCTTGACGCGGCGTCGCGCCGGGAGGACGCTGGGCCGCGTAAAGAGAACGAGTATTCGTTTTACTGGGGAGTGAAAATGATCCAGAGACTGGCCCGGGTCCGATCGCCGTTGGCCCTGGCGATCCTGGTGGCTGCCGCCGTGGTGCTGATACAGGCACTGCTCGTACCCCTGTTCGCCGGACCGGCGGTCAACCAGGCCCCCCGGGACCTACCGGTGGTCGTCGCCGGGCCGCCGCAGGCCACCGCCGGGCTGACCCAGCAGTTGGCGGCGAAGCAGCCGGGGGCCTTCGAGATCCGGACCGTGTCCGACGCGGCAGCGGCCGAGCAGGCGCTGCGCGACCGCGAGGCGTACGCCGCCTTTGTCGTCGGGGCCGACGGCCTGACCCTGTACACCGCCTCGGCCGCCAGCCCTGCCGTGGCCACCCTGCTCACCCAGGCCATGACCGAGTCGCCCACCGGAACGCCGGTACGGGTGGTCGACGTCGTACCCGGCGACCCGGACGACCCACGCGGAGCCGGCTTCGGGGCCGGGTTCCTGCCCCTCGCACTGACCAGCGTGCTCGTCGGAGTGGTGCTGACGTTGCTGAACCTTGGTCGGGCCGCCCGGCTGACCGGCCTGCTCGCCTACGGCGTACTGGCCGGACTCGTCGGGGCTGCGGTCATGCACGGCTGGCTCGGCGTGCTGTCCGGGACGTACCTGCTCAACGCCGCCGCGCTCGGGCTGTTCACGCTCGCGGTGTCGGCGACCGTGGTCGGGCTCGGTACAGCGATCGGACCGGTCGGTCTCGGTCTGGGCGCCCTGCTGATCTTCCTGGTCGGCAACGCGCTCTCCGGGGTCGCCTCGGCACCGGAGATGCTGCCCCAGCCGTGGGGCACGTTCGGTCAGTGGCTGCCGATCGGGGCGGGTGGCACCCTGCTGCGCTCGACGGCGTTCTTCGATGGTGCCGGAGCCATGGCTCCCGCCCTCATCCTGGCCGGCTACGCGGTGGTCGGCCTAGCGCTCACCCTGGTTAGGAAGGGCCCCTTGTTATCGGATTCTGTTGTATAAGGGGCCCTTCCTAACCGACACGCAGGGCTTCCGGCCCTAGTGAAGGCCATATCTACTACGATGCGTCGTTGACGTGGCGATAGGGGAGGATGCTCTTTATGGAAGCTCTGCGACTTGTACTGCTCTACGCGCATCTGATCGGGTTCGCGCTGCTGCTTGGCGGCGGAATCGCGCAATACGTGACCGGCCGGCTGCGGATCAACGCCGCCATGCTCTGGGGCGCGATCATCCAGGTGGTCTCCGGCATCGGCCTGTCCGCGCCGCTGCGCGACGGCAACGAGCCCTCGCCGGCAAAGTTGATCACCAAGCTGGTGTTGGCGCTGGCGATCTTCGTGATGGTTTTCTTCTCCCGCAAGCGGGAAGAGGTCAACCGTGGTCACTTCCTGGCGATCATCGGATTGACCCTGGTCACGGCCGCGGTGGCAGTCTTCTGGCGATAACGGCCTGAACTGCCAAAACGCCGATTGTCAGGCATCAAAGTGGACGCGCCGTCGGCGGAAAAGTGACCTTCGGCACGCTGAGGGTTACGCCTGGGTAACAGGCATCCAACAGTCCTGCACGGATGTCGGTCGGTGGGTGGGCGGGGGCGTACGCTCCCGTCCGTAATCTGGGATGCCGGTGGGCATGGCGCAGGCCGGCTTGGGCTGCCACCGCGACATGGGCGGTGTGCAATGGGAAGGAGACCGTCTTGCGCTCTGTGCGTGGGATGCGGGCCGTGTCGGTGATCGCGGTAGGTGGGCTCGCACTGGGGCTCGCCGCCTGTGGCGAGGCTCCGGAAGATGAGAAGGGCGGCGACAGCGCCGCCAAGAAGTACACCGCCTGCATGGTGACCGACGTCGGCGGCATCGACGACAAGTCGTTCAACACCTCGGCCTGGAAGGGCCTGGAGGCGGCGAAGGCCCAGGACAGCAACATCGACATCAAGTACGTCGCGTCCAAGGCCGAGGCTGACTACGAGCCGAACCTGACGCAGTACGTCAACCAGAAGTGCGACTTCATCCTGGCCGTCGGTGGCCTGATGGGCGACGCCACCTCGAAGATCGCCAAGGCGAACCCGAACCAGCAGTTCGGCCTCGTCGACGCGAAGGTCGAGGAGACCAACGTCTTCCCGATGGAGTTCGACACCGCGCAGTCGGCCTTCCTGGCCGGCTACCTCGCCGCCGGGATGACCAAGACCGGCAAGGTCGGCACCTACGGTGGCATGAAGATCGCGCCGGTGACGATCTTCATGGACGGCTTCGTTGACGGCGTGGCCCACTACAACAAGACCAAGGGCAAGACCGTCCAGGTCCTCGGCTGGAACAAGGAGACGCAGAACGGCGCGTTCTCCGGCTTCGAGAAGCAGGACGAGGGCAAGAAGCAGAGCGACACGCTGGTCGCCCAGGGTGCCGACATCATCATGCCGGTCGCCGGTGGCGCCGGCCTCGGCACCACCGCCGCCGCCCAGGCCTCCAACGGCAAGTACTCGGCCATCTGGGTGGACGTCGACGGCTGCGAGAGCACGCCCAACTGCTCGGCCCTGCTGACCACCGTTGCCAAGAACATCTCGGACGCGGTCAAGGACGCCGTGCTCAAGGCGGCCAAGGGCGAGAAGCTCACCGCCGCCCAGGGCACCATCGGCACGCTGGCCAACAACGGCGTCTCGATCGCCCCGTACCACGAGTTCGACAGCAAGGTGCCGGCGGAGCTGAAGGCCGAGGTCGAGAAGCTCAAGGCCGACATCATCGCCGGTACGATCACCGTCACCTCCCCGGCCCAGCCGAAGAAGTGACCCCCGGCCCAGCGACCCGTGGACCCCTCGGGGCCGCTTGGCTCACCTGGTAAAACAACCGGTACGACGGTTCGGCCGTCCCGCCCTCCCCGATGATCTTTCGGGGAGTCGGGGCGGCCGACCCGTACCGACCACTTCCCATCCGGCCCGGTCTGATGGTCTGATGGTCCGCTCGGCTGGCAGCTAGGCTGCACCATCGCCCGTACTCCAGGAGGTTGCGCTGAGACTCGAACTGCGCGGCATCACCAAACGGTTCGGTGACCTGGTCGCCAACGACCACATCGATCTGACGGTGGAGCCCGGAGAGATTCACGCGCTGCTCGGCGAGAACGGCGCGGGTAAGTCCACGTTGATGAACGTGCTGTACGGCCTGCTCCAGCCCGACGAGGGCGAGATCCTGGTCGACGGCGAGCCACGACGGATCAAGGGACCGGGCGACGCCATCGCCGCCGGGATCGGCATGGTGCACCAGCACTTCATGCTGGTGCCGGTGCTGACCGTGACGGAGAACGTCATGCTCGGCGCCGAGCAGGTGCGCGGCGGCATCGTCGGCTTCCTCGACCGGCGGCGGGCCCGTCGTCAGGTGGCGGAGGTCTCCACCCGGTTCCACCTGCAGGTCGACCCGGACGCGGTGATCGAGGAGCTGCCGGTCGGCATCCAGCAGCGGGTCGAGATCGTCAAGGCGCTGACCCGTGATGTCGACCTGCTCATCCTGGACGAGCCGACCGCCGTACTGACCCCGCAGGAGACCGAGGAACTGCTCGCGGTCATGCGGTCGCTCAAGGAGTCCGGCAAGTCGATCGTCTTCATCACCCACAAGCTCAAGGAAGTCAAGGCGATCGCCGATCGGATCACGGTGATCCGCCGGGGTCGTACGGTGGGCACCGCCAGCCCGCAGGCCAGCGAGGACGAGTTGGCCGCACTGATGGTCGGCCGTTCGGTGCAGTTGCGGGTGGACAAGGCTCCGGCCGAGCCGGGCGAGCCGGTGCTCCAGGTCGAAGGGCTCGTCGTCGAGGACGACCGGCGGGTCCGAGCCGTTGACGGGGTGGACCTGACCGTACGGGCCGGTGAGGTGCTTGGCATCGCCGGTGTGCAGGGCAACGGCCAGACCGAGCTGGTCGAGGCGATCATGGGTCTGCGGCCGGCGCTGGCTGGTTCGGTGGCCCTTGCCGGGCAGCGGATCGACGGCTGGTCGCCGAAGAAGGTGCTCCGCGCCGGGGTCGGCTACGTCCCCGAGGACCGCAGCGTCGACGGCGTGGTCAAGGAGTTCAGCGTCGCCGAGAACCTGGTGCTGGACCTGTACGACCAGTCGCCGTTCGCTTCCGGCCTCGCCCTCAAGCTCGACGCCATCGCCGACTCGGCCAAGGAACGGATCGCCCAGTTCGACATCCGTACCCCCTCGGCCGACGCCCCGGTCAGCACGCTGTCCGGCGGTAACCAGCAGAAGGTGATCGTGGCGCGGGAGATGTCCCGCCCGCTGAAGCTCTTCGTGGCCGCGCAGCCCACCCGGGGCGTGGACGTCGGCTCGATCGAGTTCATCCACCACCAGATCATCCACGAGCGGGACGTCGGCACGGCGGTGTTGGTGATCTCCAGCGAACTGGACGAGGTGCTCAGTCTGGCCGACCGGATCGCCGTTATGTACCGGGGCCGGATCCTCGGCATCGTCGGGCCCGACACCCCACGCGAGACGATCGGCCTGATGATGGCCGGCATCACCGGGAACGCCGACGCCGACACCCCAGGCGCCCCGTCCACCGGCACCTCCACCACCGGTGACCCGACCACCGACGCCCCGACCACCGGCGCTCCGGGCAGCAGCGAGGAAACGTCATGAGCAAGGTCAACCCTGCGGCCGACTCCCCGTCGCCGGACAAGGACCCGGCCACCGAGGCGGTACGCGCCGACCAGGAGGTCGCGGGTGCCGAGGCGGCGGTCGCGGACGAGGCAGCGGCCGCCGCTGGTACGCAGCAGCCGGCCGCTGGCGCAGAGAAGACGGTCGGCAAGCAGGACCAGAAGCCGGCGGAGCCGGACGGTGACAACCGTTCCTTCGGGCAACACTTTCTGCAGAGCCTCTGGGCAGCCAACACGGTCACCGTCACCGCGCTCGCGCTGGTGCTGGCGATCGTCATCGGTGCGGTGCTCATCATCATCTCCGACCCGGACGTGCTGGCCACCTACAGCTACATCACCGCCCGACCGTCGGACGCGATCAACTCCAGTTGGGCTGCGGTCAGTGATGCCTACGCCAACCTGTTCAAGGGTGCTGTCTTCGACCCCGAGGCGATCAGCGCCTGGCTCAACGGGACCAACGACTGGAAGCCGGTCTTCGCGCCGATCTCCGAGACGCTGACCTACACCACGCCCCTGGTTTTCACCGGGCTGTCGGTGGCGCTCGCCTTCCGGGGTGGCCTGTTCAACATCGGCGCCCAGGGCCAGGCGATCATCGGCGTGATCCTCGCCGCGCTGGCCGGTTTCCTGCTGCCGCTGCCGCCGGTCGTACACCTGATCGTGGCGCTGCTCGCCGGTGCGCTCGGCGGCGCGCTCTGGGGCTTCATCCCCGGCTTCCTGAAGGCGCGTACCGGGGCCCACGAGGTGATCAACACGATCATGCTCAACTACGTGGGCGTCTACTTCCTGGCCTGGATCATCCTGCAGAACGGGGTGAAGGAGCCCACCCGTACCGACGCGATCAGCCGGTCGGTGGACAGCTCGGCGCAACTGCCCCGCCTGCTCGGCGACGACCTGCGGATGCACTCCGGCATCCTGCTGGCGGTCCTGGCCACCTGGCTGGTCGCCTGGCTGCTCAACCGCTCCACCTTCGGTTTCGAGCTGCGGGCCGTAGGGTCCAACCCGGACGCCGCCCGTACCGCCGGGATCAGCGTCGGCAAGACGTACATGCTGCTCATGGCGATCGCCGGGGCGCTGGCCGGGCTCGGTGGGGCGAACATGGTGCTCGGCAGTACGGCGAGTGCCCTCACCCCGCTGGTGGCCGCCGAGATTGGCTTCAACGGCATCCTGGTGGCGCTGCTCGGCCGCGTGAAGCCCTGGGGGGTCGCGCTCGCCGCGCTGCTCTTCGGCGCGTTGCAGGCCGGCGGTAACCGGATGCAGTCGTACGCAGGGGTGTCGCTCGAACTGGTCACCGTGCTTCAGGCGCTGATCGTCATCTTCATCGCCGCTCCGGCCATGGTGAAGGCGCTCTTCCGGCTCCGCGCCGCGCGGGCCGCCCGGTTGCAGACGAGCCTGGCGAAGGGTTGGTGACCGCTATGTCCACCATGGCTGTCGAGGATGTCGCGGTCGCCCCGGTCGACAAGGGGTTCTGGACCCGTAACCGCAAGACAGGTGCCATCCTGGCGGTGCTCGGGGTGATCGCGGCGGTGCTGTTCGGGGCGCTGGCCACCGATCAGGCGGCCCGGTTCACCCTCAGCGAGGACGCAGCTGGTGCCGCGTTGGAGATCAACGGTACGGTCGGCGCGATCGCCTTCGGGGTGGTGGCGGCGGCGGCTGGTCTCGCCTTCCTGATCGGGGTACCGGACCGGTGGTTCGGTCTGCTGGTCGGCTTGGGCGTCATCGGTTTCGTGCTCTCCTTCCTCTGCTGGCAGGTGTCGACCGCACCGACCGGGCAGAACTTCATGCCGATGGTCAACATGGTCCGGGGCACGTTCCTCCTGGCCCTGCCGCTGATCTTCGGCGCGCTCGCCGGACTGCTCTGCGAACGCTCCGGCATCGTCAACGTGGCCATCGAGGGCCAGTTGCTGATGGGGGCCTTCTCCGGGGCGCTCTTCGGCTCGATCAGCGGAAACGTCTGGGTGGGTCTGGTCGCGGCTGCCATCGGTGGCGCGTTCATCTCGCTGCTGTTGGCGGTCTTCAGCATCCGCTACCTGGTCGACCAGGTGGTCATGGGCATCGTGTTGAACCTGTTCGCCGTCGGTGTGACCGGGTTCCTCTACGAGCGGCTGATGCAGACCAACACCGCCAAGTACAACCAGGCGCCCCGGTTCACCAACTGGGAGATCCCGCTGCTGTCGGACATTCCGGTGCTCGGGCCGGCGCTGTTCCGCGGCAACATCTTCCTCTACACGGCGCTGATCCTGGTCTTCGTCATCTACATCGGGCTGTACCGTACCCGCTGGGGACTGCGTACCCGGTCCGTGGGCGAGCACCCCACCGCCGCGGACACCCTCGGTGTGAAGGTGCTCCGGCTGCGCTACCGCAACGTGCTGCTCGCCGGGATGGTCGCCGGTATCGGTGGTGCCTCCTACACGCTGGCGCTCTTCACCTTCACCAAGAACATGATCGGCGGTAAGGGCTTCATCGCGCTGGCCGCACTGATCTTCGGGCGGTGGAGCCCCACCGGTGCGCTGCTGGCCGCGCTCTTCTTCGGCTTCGCCGACCAGCTCGCCACGTACCTCAGCGCCATCGACAGCATCATCCCCAGCCAGTTCCTGTCGATGCTGCCGTACCTGGCGACGATGCTGGCGGTGGCCGGACTGGTGGGCAAGGTCCGGGGCCCTGCGGCTGCCGGCAAGCCCTACGTGAAGAGCTGACCCGTCAGGTGCAGGATGGAACGGTGACAAACCAGGTCGACTGGGCGCAGCTACGTGCTGCTGCCATCGAGGCGATGCGCCACGCGTACGTCCCGTACTCGAAGTTTCCGGTCGGTGCCGCCGGGCTGGTTGACGACGGCCGGATCGTGGTCGGCTGCAACGTGGAGAACGCGGCGTACGGCGTGGTGCTGTGCGCCGAGTGCGGTGTGGTCTCCGCGCTGCACGCCAGCGGCGGTGGCCGACTGGTCGCACTCTCCTGCGTGGGGGCGACCGGTGAGCCGCTGATGCCCTGCGGGCGCTGCCGACAGTTGCTGTGGGAACAGGGCGGGCCGGACTGCCTGGTCGAGGCTGACCCGGCCCCGCTGCGGGTGAGCGACCTGCTGCCGCACGCCTTCGGGGTGGCGGACCTGGAGGCGCTCGCGGCGGAAAGGTCACTGCCGACGGTGCCCGAACGGCTGGCCGCCTGGCGGGGGCGAGGCACGGTCTTCGTGCACCCTGACGTCTCCGCTGGCCAGCAGGTGTGGACCGCCTACTGGGAGCGGTCCGGCGGGGGCGAGGGTGCCGAGCCCGGAGTCCTGGAGGAGGGGCCGAACTGGCCTGATGCGGACGAGGCGGTGGCCTGGGGCCACGCCCGTACGCCCCGGGTCGTGGTGGTCGAAGCCGACGGGACGATGCTCTGGGCCGGTGAGGGAGACCCGCCTACGGAGATCCCGGACCGCTGGGTGGGCTGAGCTTTTGGTGTTTTTTGGTGTTAGGAAGGGCCCCTTCTTATCGCTTTTTGTATAGGAAGGGGCCCTTCCTAACGCCCCGACAGTACGGACGGCCCGGCGTTACCGCAGGGGCCAGGGAAGGACGACGAACGTGAGTGGGTTCGCGGCGGTCGACGTGATCCGGGCCAAGCGCGACGGTGGAGTGCTCTCCGACGCGCAGATCGACTGGGTGGTGGACGCGTATACCCGGGGGCAGGTCGCCGACGAGCAGATGTCGGCGCTGGCCATGGCGATCCTGCTGCGGGGCATGACCGGACCGGAGATCGCCCGGTGGACCGCCGCGATGATCGCCAGCGGGGAACGGCTGGACCTGTCCGGGGTCGGCCGCCGCACCGTCGACAAGCACTCGACCGGCGGCGTCGGCGACAAGATTACCCTGCCGCTCACTCCGCTCGTCGCCGCCTGCGGTGCCGCCGTACCGCAGCTCTCCGGGCGGGGACTCGGCCACACCGGCGGCACGCTGGACAAGCTGGAGTCGATCCCCGGCTGGCAGGCCCGGGTGAGCAACGATGAGTTCATCACCCAGTTGCGTGACATCGGCGCGGTGATTTGCGCCGCCGGCGAGGGGCTGGCCCCCGCTGACCGCAAGCTGTACGCGCTGCGCGACGTCACCGGCACCGTCGAGGCGATCCCGCTGATCGCCAGCTCGATCATGAGCAAGAAGATCGCCGAGGGTACGGGTGCCCTGGTGCTGGACGTGAAGGTCGGTACCGGTGCCTTCATGACCTCGGTCGACGACGCCCGCGAACTGGCTCGCACCATGGTCGAACTCGGTACGGCCCACGGAGTGAACACCGTCGCCCTGCTCACCGACATGTCGACCCCGCTCGGTCTGACCGTGGGCAACGCCGTCGAGGTGACCGAGTCGGTCGAGGTGCTCGCCGGGGGCGGCCCGGCCGACGTGGTGGAGCTGACTCTGGCCCTGGCCCGGGAGATGCTGGTCGCGGCGGGACTGCCGGACGTCGACCCGGCCGCGGCACTGCGCGACGGGCGGGCGATGGACTCCTGGCGGGCCATGATCCGGGCCCAGGGCGGTGACCCGGACGCCCCGCTGGCCACCGCCAACGAGGTCGAGGTGGTACGCGCCGACCGGGACGGCTTCGTGGACACGATGGACGCGTACGCGATCGGGATCGCCGCCTGGCGGCTCGGCGCGGGCCGGGCCCGCAAGGAGGACCCGGTCAGCGCCGCCGCCGGCGTGGTGTTGCACAAGAAGCCCGGTGACCCGGTCCGGGCCGGTGAGCCGCTGCTTGAACTGCGGGCCGACGATGCGGCCCGAATCCCGGCGGCCCGGGTGGACGCCGACCGTGCGGTCACCATCTCGGCCACGCCGCCCAGCCGTACGCCGTTGGTCATCGACCGGATCGCCTGAGCTCTCCCGTCACCCGACTCGGTTCGTGTCGTCAGCGGACCGGGTCGTGGGTGCCGTGCGGAGTCTCGGGACGACAACGGCGTACCCGCTCGGCGGCCATCCGACCGTCCACCGCCAGTCCGCACCGCTCCACTGCGGCCAGCCCGTACGCCCCGCAGGTCGGCGTGAATCGGCACTGCCCTGGCCAGTGTGGTGACAACCTGGCCAGTGTGGTGACAACCAGCGGCGGTAGCCCCTAATCGTCGCCAGACGCACCCGGTCCACGACAGGTGCCCGGATGGTCTCCCAGATGCGTCTGAACATGGCCCGCTGCGCGCCGCCCTCGACCGTGCCGACCTGGTCTGCGTCATCGGCCGGTGGTGTAACCAGCTTGTCGCTCGGCATGCCCGGCTCCCTGACGGTTCGGCCCCGAACCACCGGCTATATTCGGCGACGCCAAGCGGGATTCGGTTGCCCGGGAAGTGGACGCTGGAGCAACCGTCGAGGTGGCGGCATCCGGCATCCGGCCGCCAGCCGCCCGCCGCCGTCAAGCAGCGAGGACCAGAAACCGTGAGCGTACCCGCGCCCGATCCGCGAGCCGTCCGGGCGGCGAACATCGAACAGTTGCAGCACCTCGGGCTGCCCCTACCGCCGGCTGAATTTCCGCTGGTGTGGGAGCCCGGGGACGAGGTCGAGTTGCGTCCGACCGGCGAGATCGAGGCGCGTACCGCCGTACTGCAACTGATTATGGCGCGGTGCTTCGGAATGACCCCGGAGACCGCCGTGAGCTGGTTGACCGCGTCGGGTCTGACCGAGACGGTCACTCCGCCGGAGTGGGATTTCATCGCGGCGGGAACGGGCGACCACCGTTCGTTCGTACTGCATCATGACGCGGTTTTCGCGTTGTGCTGGGTGCTTGGCCTGACCCGCCAGTTCGACCCGACCGTGCCGAGTGACCAGCGCCTTCTGGCCCAGCTCCCCAACCTGACGGTCGGGGAGACGTTCATCGACTGGCGGTCGCGTTCGCTGGCCGCGCCCCGGGGGCCGGTCGAGGTGGCCACCATGCTCGACTTCCACTACTGCCTGGACTGGGGCTACCTGGAGGCGGAGCGGGTAGGGGCTCCGTTACCCGGGTTGATCGACGCCAACGCCATCGGGCAGCGCCGTTGGGCGTTGGAGTGGGCGGTGATCTTCCGTGGTCCGTACCACGATCCACCCGGTGGCTGGGAAGAGGTCGACCTCTCCATCTGAGCCGCCCAGCTGTTAGGAAGGGCCCCTTCCTATGCAAAATGCGATAAGAAGGGGCCCTTCCTAACATCAACGCGGGTGGTAGATCCCGAGGCGTACAGCGGCGGTGACGGTGACCGGCTCCGGCAGGGCGGCGATCCGGTCGGCGAGGGTGGTCGGGTCGGTGTGCCAGGCGCTGGGGCCCATTCCGACCAGGGTGTGCACCTCCCGTCGGGTCAGCCGGAGCCGGCTGGTGTGCTCGGTCTGTCGGGCCAGGGTGAATTGGCCGGAGAGGCTGTCGGCGACCCGTTCGGCCTTGTCCGGGTCGACCCGCAACAGGTCCAGCCCGTCGACCAGTTCGGTGAGATGCTCGGCGGCGGGGGTGACCACCAGCAGGGCGCCGTCGGGCCGTAGGACGCGCCGGAACTCCGCGCCGTTGCGGGGCGCGAAGACGTTGAGGAGCACCGTCGCCGACCCGTCGGCCAGGGGGAGCGGCTGCCAGGTGTCGGCCAGGGCGGCACCGGCCCGTGGGTGGATCCGGGCCGCTCGACGTAGCGCCGGCTTCGAGACGTCCAGGGCGAGACCGACGGCGGTGGGCCAGGCGTCGAGCACCTCGGCCAGGTACCGGCCGGTGCCGGCTCCGGCGTCGACCACCAACGGCGGGTACGACCTCCGCCCGGCCCGATCAGCGTCCGCGAGGTCGG
Organism: Micromonospora sp. NPDC003197; assembly: GCF_053590565.1. Lineage (NCBI taxonomy): Bacteria > Bacillati > Actinomycetota > Actinomycetes > Micromonosporales > Micromonosporaceae > Micromonospora > Micromonospora sp. NPDC003197. The sequence continues at coordinate 240,583 of NZ_JBSFTE010000002.1, forward strand.
CGTCGACCGGCCGGCCCGGTTTGGCGTCAACTGGCCGGCCCGGTTTGGCGTCAACTGGCCGGCTCGGTTCGGCGTTGCCCGGCTCGTCCTGGTTAGCCTCAGCCCGGGTGGCTTCGAGGAGGGCAGCTTCGGCCAGGGCGGTGGAGATCGGCTGGTAGTGGCCGGCGGTGAGGAACTCCTCCCGGGCGGCGACCATCTCTGGGCTGTCCCCGACGTGTGGGGCCCGCCCGGTGAGCAGATTGACGTACCCCTGCTTGGCGATGTCGAAGCTGTGTCCCCGGGGGCACCGGATCGAGGTTTCGGCCAGTGCCAGCGCCAGTCCGCAGACCGGGCAGCGCAAATTCCGGAGTACGACGTCGGTCAGCATGCGGGGTCACCTTCCGAGGTGGCGATGGACGCCGTCGGCGAGCGCGGCGTGGATGAGGAAGGCGGGCTCCGGCATGAACATCCTTGGACCATAGCGATGATCTGCAGAGTCGCCACCCGCCTCAGCAGGACTTCGCCAGGCCCTGACCGCCCGGCGACGTACGAACACGACCTCGCGGTGGGACTCATCGGTCGTAGAGCGGGTGATGCGGATGTCCTCGGTGATCTGGGATTGCTGATGTTCTTCCGATGATCGGCAAGCACGTACAGGCGCAGCTGCTGTTGCTTTCGGCCGTGGCAGACAGTCGCATCGGGTAGACCGGGGCTGCAACCCGCCTCAGCTGCGCTCCAGGGCCAGCCGGGGCAGTCGCCGATCGAGCCAGACCGGCAGCCACCAGGCCAGGGTGCCGAGCAACCGCATCACCGCCGGAAGGATCAGGCATCGGATGACGACGGCGTCGAGGAGGATCGCTACGGCGAGACCGAGACCGAACTGCTGGAGCATCCGGTCCGGGCTGAGCAGGAACGCCCCGAAGACGACGATCATGATGGCGGCGGCAGCGGTTACCACCCGTCCCGTGGTGGCCAGTCCTTCCCGGACGGCCAGGCTCGCGTCCCGGCTCCGCTCCCAGGTCTCGTGCATCCGGGCCAGCAGGAACACCTCGTAGTCCATGGAGAGGCCGAAGACGATCGCGAAGATCATCACGGGTACGAACGCCTCGATCGGTCCGGGTTGCACCCCGAACATGCCGTGTTGGAACACCAGGGTGATGGTCCCCATCGCCCCGCCGACGCTGAGCAAATTGAGCAGCGCGGCCTTGACCGGAATGAGCAGCGACCGGAAGACCAGCAGGAGTAACAGCGCGGAGAGACCGACCACGATCGCGACGAAGAGAGGCAGCCGGGCGGCGACAGCATCAGCGAAGTCCACCGTGGCGGCGGTGCCGCCACCGACCAGGAACGTCGCGCCCGTCTCCCGAGCCACGGACGGCAGCACCTGGTCGCGGAGTCGGCTCACCAACTCGCCGGTCTGGGCGTCCTGCGGCTTCGAGTCGGGAAAGACCAGCACCATGGCCAGGCCCGGACCAGAGGCCACCGGCGGTACGGCGGCGGCCACACCGGGGGCGACCGCCAGCGCCCGGTACGCAGCCTGCGCCGCTGGCCCACCGTCCTGCCCGGCATCGCCCACTGGCCCACCGTCCTGCCCGGCATCGCCCACTGGCCCACCGTCCTGCCCGGTCGGTCCGCCGCTTGACACGGTGTCGCCACCCTGTACGACCACGATCAGCGGACCGCTGAACCCGGGGCCGAATCCCTCGGCGAGCAGGTCGTAGGCTCGCCGGTTGGTCGACGACACCGGATCGTTGCCCGCATCGGCGAAGCCGAGCCGCATGCCGAGCGTCGGCGCGGCCAGGGCCAGCAGGGCGGCGACCGGCACCAGCAGCGCCAACCAGCGATAGCGTTCCACCCCGACCGTCCACCGCCGCCAGCCCGCGCCCTCGGTGGCCGTCCCCCGGCGTTGCGCCCGACGTCGTACGTTTCGTTCGATTTGGCCGCCAAGGATGGCCAGCAGGGCGGGCAGCAGGGTCAGCGCGGCAACCATGGTGACCAGAACGGTGACTGCGATGGCCACGGCGACGCCCTGGAGCGAGCCGAGGCCGAGGGCGATCAGGCCGAGCAGGGCGATGATGACTGTGCCACCAGCGAAGAGCACCGTCCGGCCTGCGGTGTCCAGGGCGGTACGCGTCGCCTGCTCGCGATCCGCACCCGCGATCAGCTCGGCGCGGTACCGGGAGAAGATCAGCAGGGCGTAGTCGATGCCGACGCCGAGCCCGACCAGCATCATCAGCGGTACGGTGAACTCGGCCACGGTCGCCACCCGGGAGGCGAGCACCAGCAGGCCGATCGTGCCGCCCACCGCGAAGATCGCCACGATGATCGGCAGGCTGGCGGCCAGCAACGAGCCGAAGAGCAGCACCAGGACCACCAGGGCGGCGAGCAGCCCGATTCCCTCAACCGGGCCGCCCCCGCTGGCTTGGGCGGTGCGGATCGCATCGCCGCCCAATTCGACCTGGAGACCGTCGCCGCCGGCCGCCTGGGCGGTGTCGACGATCGTACGGACGGCGTCGGCCGGCACCTCCTGCGCCGTACCGTCCAGGGTGACCGTGGCGTACCCGATGGTGCCGTTCGGGGAGATCGCGTGGGGACCGGTGTACGGGTCGACCACCGCCACCACGTGTGGCAGTCGCCGTACCTCGTCGAGCATTCCGGTCACCCGGGCCTGGGTGTGCGCCTCGGTCAGCCCGCCGGTGTCCCGCAGCACGATCTGCACGGTGTCCCCGGCGCGGGTCGGGGCCCGGTCCTGGAGCAGGTCGGCGGCGCGTTGCGACTCGGTGCCGGGCAACGAGAAGTCGTTGCGGTAGTCGCTGCCGACCAGTTGCGCGGCGACCGTGACGGTGGCGAGTACGACCACCCACAGTGCCAGCGGCCACCATCGGTGCCGGTACGACCAGCCGGCCAGTCGCTCGAAGCCGCTGGCCCGTCGGCCGGTACCCGGGTCTGCTCCAGTGGTGGGCTGGGGATGGGACTGGCGCATGGCTGCCACGGTGGTCTGACCTCCCGGATCGGTTTCCTCGACTACCTCCGGGACGCTAGGAATTCAGGACAGTCAGCGGAAACGCCCGCCGGGGCGATACCGGCGTACCCCTGAGGAGGGAGGCCGAGCACCCCCGGCGAGTGATTCCGGGGCGGCCGACGGCCACCTACCCTCGAACCGTGACGCGGCGAAGTCTGACGATCGATGCCGGGGTCGCCGGGCTGGTGTTCGGGGCCACCCTCGCGATCCTCGCCGCCCGGGGTTTCGGTTCGCCGTACCCGGGGGCTCGGGGGCTTGACGTGGTCGGGGCGGTCCTGGCCGCCTTCGCGAGCCTGCCGCTGGTCGTACGGCGCACCCGAGCGCTCACCGCCTACCTGGTCATCGCCGTGGCCACGTTGGTGTTGCTCTGGCTCGGCTACTCACTGGACGGACCGGTCGGGGTCGCGGTGGCGACGTACAGCGTCGCGGTCGCCTACAGCGGCGAGCGCCGGCTGGCCCGGCGGCTGACCGCGATGCTGGCCATTGTCGGCTTCCTGGTGGTGGTCACGGTCGGCTACGCGGCGGCCGGCATCTCCGGTCGGGCGATGGTGACGTTGGTGCTGGTCTGGCCAGCGTTCTTCGCCGGGCTGTGGATTGCCGGGGACCGGACCCGGCTGCGCCGCGAGCGGCTGGACGCGCTCGCTGAACGCGCCAGTCGGGCCGATCGGGAGGCACAGCGGGAGCGTCGGCTGGCTGCCGCGCGGGAACGTACCCGGATTGCCCGGGAGTTGCATGACTCGGCCGGGCACGCGATCAACGTGATCCTGGTCCAGGCCGGTGCCGCCCGGCTACTGCACGAACGTGACCCGGAGCGGTCCCGGGCCGCGATCGAGACGATCGAGCGGGTCGCCCGGGACATGATCGACGAGATCGACCGACTGGTCGGCGCGTTGCGGGAGGACGATGTGCCGGCGGGCTCGCCGGTGCCGGCGGATCCGTCCGCGCTGGACGAACTGTTGGGCCGGTACGAGGCCGCCGGGTTACGGATCGCCGCCGACGTCAGCGGCACCCGGGGCGTACTGCCGCCGAGTGTGGCCTGGGCCGCGTACCGGATCCTGCAGGAGGCGCTGACCAACGCGACCCGGCACGGCACCGGTACCGCCGTGGTCGCCATCGGCTTCGGTCCCGAGGCTGTCGAGATCACCGTGACCAATCCGGTGCGGCGGGGCGGGACGGTCGAGCCGGTGGAGGCGACCGGCCGCAGTGGTCACGGCATCGTGGGTATGCGGGAGCGAGCCCTGCTGCTCGGCGGCACCCTTGATGTGACCGACGACGACTGCCGGAGCTTCCGCCTCTCCGCGCGACTGCCGCACGCCCGATCCACGGAAGCGTCCCGATCCACGGAAGCGTCCCGATCCACGGAAGCGTCCCGATCCACGGAAGCGTCCCGGTCAGCGGAGGAGTCCGGATCCACTGAGGTGTCCCGATCAGCGGCGGATGCCCGGGTGCCGGGGGTGATTTCATGATGCCGCTGCGGGTGCTGGTGGTGGACGACGACGACCTGATGCGGGCCGGCCTGCGGGCGGTGCTCTCCAGCGACGAGACGATCGTGGTGGTCGACGATGCCGCCAACGGTGTCCAGGCGATCGAGCGGACCCGGCAACACCGGCCGGACGTGGTGTTGATGGATGTCCGCATGCCGCAGTTGGACGGTATCGCGGCCACCCGGGAGATCGTCGCTGCCGTACCCGGCTCCCGGGTGTTGATCCTCACCACCTTCGAGGACGACGACTACGTCTACGGTGCGCTGACCTCGGGTGCCTCCGGGTTCCTGCTGAAACGCACCCAGCCCGAGCAGTTGATCGCCGCCATCCACACCATCGCCGCCGGTGATTCGCTGCTGTCGCCGTCGGTGACCCGTACGGTGATCGACCGGATGGTCCGCGCGCCGCAGCCGGACCCGGTGGCCAGCCGACGGCTGCGTGCCCTCACCCCGCGTGAGCGTGACGTGCTCGAACTTGTCGCCCGAGGGCTGTCCAACGCCGAGATAGCCGCCACGCTGTTTGTGGAGGAGTCCACCGTCAAGACCCACATGAAGCGGATCCTGGCCAAGCTGGGGCTGCGCGATCGGGTCCAGGCCGTGATCCTGGCGTACGAGACTGCGCTGGTCCGACCGGGGGAACGGTCGCCGGTACGCGACTGACGGCGGATCAGGCCCGATCCGGCTCTGGGCGACGGTCGTCGGTGTCGCCGAGGCTGGCCAGGTGGTCTACGACTCGTTTGCTGAGCGTGCCCAACGCCGTGACCTCCTCGGCGGTCAGTAGGTCGATGAGGTGTCGGCGGACTGATGCGACGTGCCCGGGGGCGGCGGTTTCGATGGCGTGTAGCCCGGCCTCGGTGAGGACGACGACGGAGCCCCGGGCGTCGGTCGCGCACTCTTCCCGGGTCACCAGCCCGCGCTGCTGCATCCGGGTGATGTGGTGGGACAGTCGGCTCTTGGACCAGAGCATCCGGGCGGCGAGTTCGGTCAGCCGTAACCGGTGGTCGGTGGTCTCCGAGAGGTCGGAGAGCACGTCGTAGTCCGCTTCGGACAGTCCCGACTCTCGGGCGAGGTCGCGGTTGAGTTGGAGGTCGAGCAGGCGGCGCATCCGGCGGTAGCCCCGCCAGGCCCGGGCCTCGGCATCGTCGAGCCAACGTGGTTCGTCCATGGCGCCAGCTTACCGGTTTAGTTGACACGTCACCGACCCAACGCTATTTTGATGACACGTCAACCAAAGGGGTGGCATCGTGAAACTCTTCCTTCGTCTGGTCAACCTGCATCTCGGGCTCGTGCTCTTCGGTGTGAGCATGGCGATGATGATCCGGGCCCAGTTGGGGCTGGCCTCCTGGGACGTCTTTCACCAGGGGCTCGCCGAGCGGACCGGGCTGCCTTTCGGATGGCTGGTCATCGGGGTCGGCGCAGTGGTGCTGCTGCTGTGGATCCCGTTACGCCAGCGCCCGGGCGTCGGCACGGTCAGCAACGTGATCGTGGTCGGCCTGACCGTGGACGTCGTCCTGCCCCTGCTGCCGCAGCCTGGGCACCTCGCCGTCCGGGTGGGCCTGCTGCTCGCCGGCATCCTGCTCAACGGGGTGGCGACCGGCCTCTACATCGGCGCACGGCTCGGGCCCGGCCCTCGCGACGGCCTGATGACCGGCCTGGCCGCGCGTGGCCACTCGATCCGGGTGATGCGTACCGCCATCGAGTTGACCGTCCTCGCGATCGGCTGGCTGCTCGGCGGCACCGTCGGGGTGGGGACCGTGCTGTACGCGGTCGCCATCGGCCCGTTGGCGCACTATCTCATTCCCTTGCTCACCGTGCCCGCCACGGAAGGGCGACCGCTCGCAAATTCCAACCCGAAGTCCTCATCCCTCGAAGGAGCACGACCATGACGTACCGCCTGACCGTCCTCGTTGCCAGCACCCGTCCCGGCCGGGTCGGCCGTCAGCTCGGCGACTGGTTCGCCGAGCGTGCCACCGAGCACAGCGGCTTCGAGGTGAACCTGGTCGACCTCGCCGAGATCGACCTGCCGTTCCACGACGAACCGCACCACCCGTCCGAGGGGCGCTACCTGCACCAGCACACCCGGGACTGGAGTGCCACCATCGACGCGGCGGACGCCTTCGTCTTCGTGATGCCGGAATACAACTACGGGTTCAGTGCGCCGTTGAAGAACGCGATCGACTACCTCTACAGCGAGTGGCAGTACAAGCCGGTGGGCTTCGTCAGCTACGGCATGACCTCGGGTGGCCTGCGCGCCGTACAGATGATCAAGCAGGTGGTCACCACGCTGAAGATGATGCCGCTCAACGAGGCCGTGACCATCTTCCTTCGGCAGGCGCTGGACGCCGACGGTCGGCTGGTGCGTACCGAGGCGCTGGACGCCGCCGCTGGTCAGATGCTCGACGAGCTGGGCCGACTCACCCCTGCCTTGGCTTCGGTACGGACGACGCAGGCCCACTAATCTCGGAGGATGGTCGGAATCAGTTACGAAGAAATTGTCCAGGCCCCGAAGGCGCTACTGCACGACCACCTCGACGGTGGGCTACGCCCGGCCACGATCATCGAGTTGGCCGAGGCGATCGGCCATCCGCTGCCCAGCACCGATCCGGCGGAACTCGGTCGGTGGTTCGTCGACGCGGCGAACTCGGGCTCTCTGGAGCGCTATCTGGAGACGTTCGCGCACACCGTCGCGGTGATGCAGACCGTGGACGGGTTGCGCCGGGTGGCTCGGGAGTGCGCCCTGGACCTCGCCACCGACGGTGTGGTCTACGCCGAGGTGCGGTTCGCCCCTGAGCAGCACCTGGAGCAGGGGTTGACCCTGGACGAGGTGGTGGACGCGGTGCAGGCCGGGTTCGCCGAGGGGACCGCTCAGGCCGCCGAGGCCGGGCGGATCATACGGATCGGCACCCTACTCACCGCCATGCGGCACGCCGCCCGCTCGCAGGAGATCGCCGAACTCGCCGTACGGCACCGGGACCGGGGCGTGGTGGGCTTCGACATCGCCGGAGCCGAGGCGGGCTTCCCGCCCACCCGGCACCTGGACGCCTTCGAATACCTCCAGCGGGAGAACTTCCACTTCACGATCCACGCTGGCGAGGCGTTCGGGGTGCCGTCGATCTGGCAGGCGATCCAGTGGTGTGGTGCCGACCGCCTCGGCCACGGCGTACGGATCGTCGACGACATTACCCCGGGTGACCGGCCGGTCCTCGGCCGGCTCTCCGCGTACGTCCGGGACAAGCGGATTCCGTTGGAGCTGTGCCCGTCGTCCAACGTGCAGACCGGTGCCGCCCCCTCGATCGCCGAGCACCCGATCGGGCTCCTCCGCGACCTGCGGTTCCGGGTCACCGTAAACACCGACAACCGGCTGATGAGCGGCACCTCGATGTCCCGGGAGATGGCGCTGTTGGTCGAGGCGTTCGGCTACGGCTGGGCCGAGTTGCAGTGGTTCACCATCAACGCGATGAAGAGCGCCTTCATCCCGTTCGATGAGCGTCTGGCGATCATCAACGAGGTGATCAAGCCGGGGTACGCCAAGCTGCTGCCCTGAGCCGCTGCGGCCCTGAGCTGCTGTTGCTGCCCTGAGCCGCTATCGCCCTGCGTGCCGCTACGGCACGGTGACGTGGGTGGTGGTTACCAGGTCGGCGACCCGCCGGACGACCTCGTTGCCGCCGGCGGGTCGGCAGCCCAGCCCGGTCTGCCGGCGCAACACCGCGGGCTCCGTGCGGAGCAGGGTGAGCCCCCGGCGGATCAGCAGGCTCGGGGCCTTGCGCCGCTCGGCCAGATCGCGGAACAGTCGCCGTAGGAAGGTGGTCCCGCGCGGCCGACGGAGGGCGTACGCGTCGGCCAATAGGCCGAGTCGGTGACATTCGGCGACGATTTCCGCGGCAAATATCCCTTCAGCGATAAAAATCGGCGATCCATTTAGCTCAAGCGTCCGGCTGCCCACCCGGCGATCGGCGCCAATCGCGTAAATCGGTACTTCGGCCCGACCATCCCGGAGAAGTCGGGCAATCGTCTCCACCGCCGCCACCGCATCCCAGGCCTGTGGCGAGTCCCAGTCCACCTCGCTGCCCGAACGCGGCAGCGTGGGGTCGTCACCCTCCTTGTAGAAATCATCGAGAGGCAGCACAGGAAGCCCGGTGCGGCGGGCTATGTAGGACTTTCCGGACCCGGAAGGGCCGGCGAGGAGGACGACTCCGAGGGGGCGTTCCATCACGTTAGGTGACTCCGGGCTCAGGAATTGCGTTCAAACCGCCCCAGCATCCCACTGTGCCCCAGGTGAGGTGCAACCTGGGCTTTCTCTTTGCCCTACGGCGTGATGGAATCTCGGAGGTCCGATCCACCTGGATCGGTAGCGCAGCGGTGCCCAAACAATACAAAAGGCGCCGAAACGGGAAGGCGGTGACGTGAGCAAACGGCCGAAGACGACAAAACGCTTCTTCGTAAGTCTCCGTCGGCCGTTCGGTCGACCCCGCGACATGCCGATCTGGTCGAAACTCGCTCTCATCATGATCGTACCGACCATCGCGACGGCGGTGGTCGGCATCAACGGCCTGATGGACCACTATCAGACCTACAGCGACGCCGACCGTGCTGGCACCTTGGCGCACCTGTCCCAGGCCTCGGGCGACCTGGTCAACCAACTGCAGGACGAACGTGCCGCCGCAGTGCTGTTGCTGGGCGCCACCGAACCGCAGGCGAAACAGCGGTACCGTACCGCGTTCGACAAGCTGCACCCCGACGTCGACCGGGCCAAGGTGCCCTACTCGCAGCGTCGGGGCGAGCTGGACGAACTTCCGGCCAACTTCAACGAGCTGCTCAACCGGATCGATCAGGGCCTCGGTGACCTGCCAGCCACCCGTAGCCAGATCACCAACGCCAAGGTGCTGCTCGTCGACGCCGTGCAGGCGTACGAGACCCTGATCGTCGACCTGCTCGACATGCGTGACTCGGCGGCACAGCTCGCCGCCAACCCGGCGCTGGGTGACCGGATGCGGTCCGCGGCCGCCATCGCGCGGTCGAAGGAATTCCTGTCGATGCGGCGCGTCGTCGTACACCGCGCGATCATCCACGGTGCGTTGAGCCCTTCGCTACGGACCGAGTTCATCGGTACCGAACAGGGCCAGCAACAGGCGTTGCAGAACTTCAAGTCGGTGGCTAGCGGCGTAGAAACCCAGCTGTACGACCAGACCGTGTCCGGCTCCGACCAACGGGAGGCCGAGACCTACAGCGGCTGGGTACGCAGCAAACCCACCGAGACGATGAAGTTCGCCCCGTTCAGCGCCGACGAGTGGGACGCGGCGATGGTGCGCAACGCCAAGCTGATCCGGACGGTGGAGGCGAAGCTCGACGCGGATCTGGTCGCCGAAGCCAGCCAGGTGCGCAGCGACGTACAGCGGCAGGTCCTCATCGAGACCGGCGTGTTGATCGGCATGCTGATCCTGGGGATCGTGCTGGCGCTGATGCTTGCCCGCTCCATGGCCCGCTCGCTGCGTGAACTCAAGCACGGCGCTTTGTCGATCGCCGAGCACGGCCTGCCGCACGCGGTCGCCCGGCTGCGTGATCCGCAGCTGTCGGCGCAGCTCTCCCCGGTCCAGTTGGCCAACCAGATCGCCGAGCCGTTGCCGGTCCGTGGCAAGGACGAGTTCGGCCAGGTCACCGAAGCCTTCAACGCGGTCCACCTGGAGGCGGTACGGACCGCGGCCGAGCAGGCCGCGCTGCGCTCCTCCGTGTCGACGATGTTCGTCAACCTGGCCCGCCGATCGCAGATCCTGGTAGACCGGTTGATCGGCCACCTCGACCGGCTCGAACGCGGTGAGGAGGATCCGGACCGGCTGGCCGAGCTGTTCCAACTCGACCACCTGGCCACCCGGATGCGCCGTAACGACGAGAACCTCCTGGTGCTCGCTGGTGCCGACTCGACCCGCGTGCAGCGTCAGCCGGCCGCGCTGATCGACGTGCTGCGAGCCGCCCAATCCGAGGTCGAGCACTACACCCGGATCGAGTTCGGGATGGTCGACCGGGACATCGAGGTGGCGGCGCACGCCGTCAACGACCTGGTTCACCTCGTCGCCGAACTCTTCGACAACGCCACCGCCTTCTCCCCACCGGACTCGCACGTGATGGTCGAGGCCCGCCGGGTCGGTGACCGTGCCTCGCTCTACGTCGAGGACCGAGGCATCGGTATGTCGGCCGATCAGCTCGCGGAACTCAACGAGCGGCTGGCCACTCCACCGATGGTGGACGTCGCAGTCTCCCGGATGATGGGTCTGGTCGTGGTCGCCCGGCTGGCCGATCGGCATGGTGTCCATGTCGAACTGCGACCGGGGACCGACCGAGGAACTGTGGCTGATGTCACACTTCCTACCTCTGTGCTCGTGCCCCGGGCGCTCTCCGGCCGAGTGCAGCACCCGGGTGCGTTCCCGGCCCTGCCGGAGACCCAACCGGCAGCCAGTCCCGCCCCGCTGGCATTGGAGAGCGGACAGTTCGGGGCGGCACCGCAGGCGGGGGAGCGCGGTCCCGTACCGGGGGCACCAGACCAGTGGCAGGGAACCCCAGCGGGCTCTGACTCCCGTCCGTTCGAGCGCACCTCGCCGGCCGGGCCGACGTCGACCGAGCGGCCCGCGCCGACGCGACCGATGCCCGCCTGGTCCGACCTGACCGGCGTCAAGCTGAGCCGCGAGGGGGCTGCGGCCTTCGTTCCGAAGCCGGCCGCCGGCCGCGAGAACGAACCGCTGCCCCAGCGTCGGGCCAGCGCCGACGGCGATGCGACCGGCACCATCCCGCGCCAGATCCCGGTCAGCCCAGAGGCTCAGCCGGCCGGAGCCTTCCGGACCGAACCGACGTCCGCTCCGATCCCCGGGCCGCCGGTGGTCTCTGCTCCGCCGGTCGTCTCTAGTCCGCCGGTTACCTCTGCCCCGCCGGTGACCTCCGGTCCACCGTGGTCGGCCGCTCCGTCAGGCACTGCGTACGTCGGGGCGCCACCCGCGTGGCCCCCGGTGGCGGTGCCCGAACCCGAGGTGGTCCCGGCAGCGGCGTCGGAGCGGGACGCGGCTGCGCCGGTCGTACCGGAACGGTTGGCCGCCGCGCTCGACTTGACCGCCGAAATGCCCAGGGTGCCGCGTAACCCCACGGAAACCCCGGTTTCGGGCCAACCGGCCGTCCCGGCGAACGAGCCTCGGTATGTCGATGAGACCATGGAGTTGCCGATCTTCCGGGAGTTGGAATCAGCCTGGTTCCGGACCCGGCGACCGGCACCGGAGGAACCGGGGGGCAGCACGCCACCAGGTTTCGCCGCCGTGCGGGCGGCCACCACGCCGACCACGCGGTTCGCCATGGCTGACGCCACCCGAAGCGGGGGGCAGGACACCTCGACAGGGGCGACAGGCAATGCGGCGACGGCAGACACCCCGACATCCACGGGGCAACGCCGCGGTTCGGAGGCGACGGTGATCCACCAGGGAACCCCAGGAGGTCGTGGCGATGCCTCCGTACCTCGATGGGGCGATACGCCGAGCGGCGGATGGCAGACGGCGGCCGACGACGGCTGGCGCGCGGCCACTGCGGCGACCGACGTTTCAGTCACCGAGACCACCCAAACGGGGCTACCCAAGCGGGTGCCGATGGCGCAACTGGTGCCCGGCGGGGTGGAAAAGCCAGCGGCCTCCGTGCAGCGGCGCAGTCCCGAAGCGGTACGCGGCCTGCTGGCGGCCTACCACCGAGGGGTACAGCGTGGTCGTACCCGCCCCACGGATGACCATTCGACCAACCCGGAGGCAACTCCGGGCGGGCAGTCCTCGCAGTCTGGCTCCGGCTTCACGGTCCGGAGTAGGCAGAAGGAGCATGAAGGATGACATCTACGCAGGATCTTGGTTGGTTGCTTGCCAACTTCGCTGACCGTGTGCCCGGGGTCGCTCACGCGATCGCGGTATCCGCGGACGGACTGCTCCTCGCGTCGTCACGAGACCTTCCACGCGACCGGGCAGACCAGCTCGCCGCGATCGCGTCCGGCTTGGTCAGCCTCACCCAGGGCGCGGCGCGCTGTTTCGAGGGTGGGGCGGTGTTGCAGACTGTGGTCGAGATGGACAATGGTTTCCTGTTCCTCATGTCCATCTCGGACGGGTCTTCGTTTGCCGTGCTCGCGGCTCGCAATTCGGACGTGGGTCAGGTTGGATATGAGATGGCGTTGCTCGTCGACCGAGTGGGTGACGCGCTGACCCCGGCACCGCGTGCCGCGATGGGGATGCTCGGCTGACTGCACTCGGTTCGTCGACCGATGGTCAACGGACGACAACGAAGAAGACGGGTTTCGACGGATTGAGCTGTGTGGCAGGTACGAAGGAGGTGAGCCGCGATGGTCGACCACGATGAGCCAACTGGTGCCTTGGTCCGGCCGTACGCGGTCACCCGAGGTCGTACCCGCCCCCGGCTCGACATCGCCCTGGAAGCGCTCGTCGAGACCACGGCCCGGGGACGTAGCGCCGGGAACGGTCATGGCGGGCAGGGCCGGGAGCACCAATACATCGCCGCGCTGTGTGACGGACGGTTACAGTCGCTCGCCGAAATCGCTGCGCGGATGCAACTGCCGCTCGGAGTGGCCCGGGTCATCATCGCCGACATGGCCACCGACGGCCTGGTCGCGGTGTACGAACCGACATCCCTGGAAGACTCGAACGACGCGGTGGGCACTGAACTGCTGGAGAGGGTGCTGAGTGGACTTCGCAGGCTCTGACATGTCGCAGCGTCCGACGGTCGGGCGCGTCACATCGGCGAAGATCGTCATCGCCGGTGGGTTCGGCGTTGGCAAGACGACGCTGGTCGGCTCGGTTTCGGAGATTACGCCGTTGACTACCGAGGCGATCATGACGTCGGCCGGGGCGGACGTTGACGACACGAGACAGGTGCCGGGTAAATCGACCACCACGGTGGCCATGGACTTCGGCCGGATATCGATCGACCGTGATCTGATCCTCTACCTGTTCGGCACACCTGGCCAGACCCGGTTCTGGTTCATGTGGGACGAGCTGGTTCGTGGGGCGATCGGTGCCGTCGTTCTGGTCGACACCCGTCGGCTGGCCGACTGCTTCGCGGCGATCGACTTCTTCGAGCACCGACGGTTGCCGTATCTCGTGGCGATCAACTGCTTCGACGGGATGCAGTACCACGACCCGCAGGATGTGCGGGACGCGCTCGCCATCTCCAGCGAGATTCCGGTCGTCGCGTGTGATGCGCGGAACCGGGAGTCGACCAAGCACGTGCTGATTTCGCTGGTGGAGTACGTGCTCACCATGCGACGGTCGCGTGCCGTCGCGCCGGCCTGACGATCGATCACTGACCGCCCGACGGGGCTACCCCGTCGGGCGGTTCGGCTGTCGCCGAGGAAGCTCATCCGGTCAACGGGGTACGCGTGCGTCCTCGACCGGCTCGCCATCGTCGATGGTGGCCTGAGCCGGTGCCCGGTCCTCGACCGGTCTGGTGAGCCGACGAACCCCCGGGACGGCCGCTGTCCCCAGACAGGCAGCGGCGACGACGACGGCCGCCACGATCAGCGGTACCTCTGTCGACCAGGCCGAGGCCGCCAACGGAGCGAGGGCGTAGCCGACTGGCGTGGCGGCGAGGGAGACCAGCCAGTCGTACGAGGTGACTCGGGCGAGCACGTGTGGGGGAATCTCCCGCTGGACCACCGTGTGCCACACCGGATTGAGGAAGCCGAGCGCCGCCATTGCGATGCCGTAGGCGGTGATGACGGCCGGCGCCGGGGCACCCGCTGCGAGCAGGGCCAGCGGGAGAGCGTAGGTCGCCAGGCCGAGGTTGGCGACGAGGACGGGACGCTTGGGACGGGCCCGTCCGGCCAGCAGCGAGCCGCCCAACAGCCCGATCGCGCCGGCCTGCAGGATCAGTACCCACATCTGCTCGCCACCAAGTTTGTTGATCGCGACGGCGGGGCCGAGGGTGAGCAGTACTGCCGCGACACCGTTCCAGGCGGCGTGCGCGAGCAGACTCGTCCAGTACCAGTCCCGGGACCGGACCTCGGCCCAGCCTTCGAGCAGGTCGGCCCGGAGTGACCGGCGTTCGATCGGCGTACGCCCTATCCGGATGAGTGACAGTAGGGCGGCGCTGGCAGCGAACGACGCGGCGTCGAGAACGAAGGCCCAGCCGGGGCCAGCTGCCCAGATCAGTGCACCGGCCAGCGCCGGCCCGGCCAGTTGGGTGCCGCTGGACGCGGCCGCCAACGCCGAGTTGGCCTGCTGTCGCCCGGGACCGGCCACCAGTCCGGCGACCAGGGGCGATCTGGTCGGCATGGCGAAGGCCGAGGCGCAGCCGGTGACTGCGGAAGCGACGGCGATGGGCATCAGCGCCGGATCACCGCTGAGGAGTTCCACGCCCACCAGGAGTTGAGCCGCGCAGCGTACGAGGTCGGTGACGAGGGCGATCCGGCGGGCGTCGAATCGGTCGGCCACTACCCCGCCCAGCGGTAGGAGTAGCAGCTTGGGCACGGTTGCACAGGCGAGGACGAGGGCTAGCGCCGAGGTCGAGCCGGTTGCCCGCAGCACGGCGAGCGCCAACGCAGCGGGGATTACGGCGTCGCCGAGGGAGGACAGCGTACGGCCGAGGAAGAGTAGCCGGAACGCCCGGAGCCGGAGCGGATGCGTCATGCCCCGAAATTTACTTCGACAACGAATTGTTTGACAACGAATAATTAGCTGTCAACGTAGACTCGCGGCGTGGAGGAGCCTCGCGACTGGACCGACGGACACGTCGAACGCTGGTTGCCGGTCCTGCCGGACATCGATCCCGATGTCGAGGGCGCGGTGACGCGGGTGAAGATGCTGTCCAAGTATCTGCGCCAGGTGCGCGAGAAGTCCCTTGTCGACTACGACCTGCAACGGCACGAGTTCGACACCCTGCACGCGTTGATGGGGCGGCACGGCCGGGCCGCACCATCGGAACTCGCGGACGACCTCGGCATGCCGGCCCCTTCGGTCACCGCCCGCCTTGATGCCCTGGAGCGTCGAGGCTTCATTCGCCGGACACCGTCAACCGTCGACCGCCGCCGCGTCGACATCGAGGTCACCAAAGCCGGTCGGTCCACCTGGTTGGGCGCGATGGACGTCCTGGGGAACGAGGAATACCGCCTCCTCGGCGTGCTCGACGCCACCCAGCGCAAGGTCCTGTCCGACCTGCTGCGCCGCATCATGCTTGTCGCCGAGAACCGTACCGGCGACGCCGGCGGGCCGGACGACGGAAGCGGGAGGGGGCATCGGGACTCGGGCCCAATGCCAGGTGGTACCGCGCGCTCGTAGGTGCCGGGGGTGACCGATCCCTACGAGCCGCTTCGCTCTTGCCTCAGGAGCGGTAGCCCGCCGAGCGGTATTCGTACTCCTGGCTTTCGTCCCGGTCGCCATGGTCGCGGCTGAAGTCCCAGCCGGCGGCCGACTCCCGGCCGGGGCGGCCACCGACCGCGAAGCCGCCGATCTCCTGGCCCCTGCGCCAGCCCTGGAAGTAGCCGGTGGTGCTTTCGGCGATGGCCGCCGCATCCCGGACGATTCGCAGCGGACGTTCCTCGCGCAGCGGTGAACCGGGCACCAGGTTGGCCTGCGGCACCCGCTTGGGCAGACCGGCGCGGGTCTCGGCCCCGACCGCCGGATGTGCTGCCTGCTCGGCCGCTCGCCAGCCGCTGTCGTCCATGTCGGACCAAGCCGCCTCGGACTCCTCCGGCTGATCGGTAAACCAGGCCGAGCTGACCGCCGCGAAGATCAGCAGGTCGCCATCTCCCTCGTCGGTGACCGGGGGAGCGCTGTGCTCTCGTACCGTCGGCTCCGTGCGGACCGGATGGTCCGGGTTTCGGCTGGTGTTTTGCGGTTCGACAGCCCGCAACGGCGGCTCGTCCATCATCGGCGGGGCCGGCGTGTGCGAGCGGTCCTCCCGGGGGGCTCGCTGCGGTAGCGGTGCCCGTTCGACCGGCGGTTCGACGAGCCGTAGTGCCGGAGGTTCCTGCGGCAGGTCGTCGGCGAGCCACGGGGGCTTGATCCGGATCTCGCCGGTCCCCGGATCGGTCGGTGCGTCCAGGTTGCCCGGGGCCCGGTCGCCGGACGAATACGGCGCGGCCGATCCGGGGGCGTCGTCCTGCTTGTCAGTGGGATCGACCAGGGGCCAGTTCGCCCGGGACCCGGGCGGCGCCGGTTCTGGCTCTGGCTCCGGCCGGGCAGCCGGTACCGGCAGGGTGAGGTCAGTCGGGCTGAAGCCGTCCGTTGAGGACTTCGAGCTGAAGCCGTCCTGCGGGGACTGAGGCTGACTGCGGGGCGGCCGGGGTGGGATCGGGGTCAAGCGCTGACGTTGTTCGGCCCGAGCGCTGTTGATCGCGGCCGTGGTGAGGGTGGCTCGGAACGGCTCGCCCGCCTCGGCCGGGGAACTCTTGCTTCGGGGCGCGGCCGGCATCGGCATCATGCCTGGCGGCGGCGGTGGCGGAGCGGAGACAGGCCGGTTCGCCGGCTGGTCGGCCTGGGCGGCTGCCGGGATGGGGCCATCCTCCGGCATACGCGTCAACGGCGGCCCGGAGATCGGCTGGCCGGGTATGGGCAGGGCCGCAGCCGGGGCGAGTGGCGTGACCGGCGGCGGAGCCGTCGGCGGTGGAGTGAGCGGCACGGGTGCCACCGGCGGAGGCGTGATCGGCTGTGGAGCGACCGGTAGCCGGGTGTCGTCCAGGTGGTCCGGTCGGCTACGGCGTCCGCCGGTGGGCCGCGCCTCCCGCTTCGGCAGCTGACTGGTGGGCGCGTCTATGCCGGACGACATGGCGACGGGTGATGGTGGGGCCGACTGCTCCGCCGGATCGTCGGAGATGGCGGCCCGCCGCCCCCGGGGTAGCGGGGCCGCCGGTGGCGCGGATACCCGGGACAGGGAGGCCGCTGGTGGCGTGGTTACCCGGGCGGCCAGGCTCGCCACGAGCGCGTCGCAGCCCGCGTCGCAGGCGCGAACCGCCGCGACAGCCTGCCGTACGGTCTCGGCGACGGCGGAGGCGAGTGCCTTGTTCGGCATGCTCCGCTGGGAAGTTTCGGCGATGGCGATCCGCAGCGCGGTGACCGCCTCGGTGATGGCATCGGGGTCGGCGACACCATCGGCGGTGAGATGTGCGGCGATCGCATCGGCGGCCACGGTCGTGTCCCGGCCCCGCGGACCGGCACCGGTCAGCATCCCAGGCTCGGGCAGCGCGTCCAGTACGGCGAGTGGCACCGTCTCGGCCGGGTCGGGATAGGCGCGCAGGGCAGCGGGATAAAGCTCGCGGAGCACCTCGCGTAGGGCGACGGCTGCGGCGTGCCGGCCGCTGGCCAGCGCGGCGTGGGCCGCCAGTACGGGCTTGTAGCCGGCCAGGTCACGGGGGGCCGGCAGGGCCGCTGCGGAAAGCGCCCCGGCCTGGAGTGCTCGGGCCAGCCCCACGGCGCGCCGCTGGACCGGGGGAGCCTGCATCTCCTCCAACGACTCGTCGTCGGCGAACCGCTCGGCGAAGTCGTCGACCGAGTCGTCGTCGGCGATGGCCAGCGGCCGTCCACCCGCGCTCAGTAGCGAGGTGACCAGGTGGTCGTCGCTGTCGGCGGCGATCGCCGCGCCGCTCGGGCCGCCCGAACGCTCGACGAGTAACGCACCCAGCCGGGCGTAGCCGGCCGGATCGTCACTGATCTCGCAGACATGCAGCAGCCGGCCTGCGTCGTCGACCACAGCGGACGTCAGCGTCGACGCAGCCGAAGCCGGTCGGGCGGCCGAATCCGCCGAGGCCAAACCGCAGTACACCCGCACGAGCGCCACAGCGTCGTCCTCCTCCCCGGGACCCAGGTCGTGTGTTTCCTGACTGATGCTCCCTGGTGAGGGTCAGTCGCGCCAGTCCACGGCAGCAGAGATCTTGCCGATGATCGTGCGCCACCCCAGACTCGCCGTCTGCGCTCCGATCTTCTTCAACCGGCGACGGCCGAAGAAGCCGCCGAGACCGCCGTTGGCCGTCGATCGCAGCGCCTCATCCAGGTCGTCCAGGCTGGAACCAGACGAGAGCATGTCCAGAACGGACGGCAATCGTAGCCCGTACGCAAGATCGCGAGCCACCTCGCCGGCCTCGATGATCAACGTGGGGTCCCAGACGTCATGGCCGCCGCGCAGGTTCTCCACCACGAGGTCGAGTTCGTAGGAGTCCTCGTCCAGCGGGGCGATGTGCGCCGGTTCCAGGCGTTCGACCAGCTCGTCCCAGGTGTCCAATTGGGCCAGATCGTTCGGTGCCCCGGACCGTACGAAGCTGACCAGCCCTTCGGCGCTCTTGAAGATCAGCAGTTTGCCGCGGTGACTGAGGAATACCGGAACTTCCTCGGGTTCGGGTTCGGCTTCGGCCTCCTCCTCGGCTTCGGCCTCGTCCTCGTCGAGCTCCGCCTCGGTCTCGTCCCGGTCGGTCTCGTCGCTGTCGGTCTCGTCCTTGTCGGTGCGGCGGCGGCGTCGAGCCGTACGGGCCTCCTCCGCCTCTTCCTCCAGCGCGGCGGCGAACTCCTCGTCGAGGATCACCACCTCCTCGTCGTCCTCCAGCACGGCGGCCCGGGCCAGGAACGGATCGTCCTGGTCGCGGTCGCTGGTGTCGGTCGGGGTCAGCTCGTTGGAGAGCCGGTAGGCCCGGAGGGTGAAACCGGCACCGGCCGGCAGGGCGATCTCCACCGGATCGATGCGAACCTGGTCCCACAGCGATCGATCGACCTCGACTGCCTCTGCGGTGTCGATGTCGTCGGTCTCGTCGGGGTCGGCCGGTCCGGTGGTCTCGTCGAGCTTCGTCTCGGGCTCGTCGGCATCGGGTCGCTGGGACGACTGGCGGGCCACGCTGACCTCCGTGTGCAATCAGGTTCGCGGCCTGGACCCGGGAGGGTGCCGCCGCATGGGTGACTCTGCGCACATACCCTAGTCGGCTACCCGGAGAGTCCGATGCCCGCACCCCGTTGGAGATCTGGTCAACTATTAGTAGCCTCTCTACTTATGAAGGCACAGGCGCTGCATGGTCACCTCGACGCACTCCTGCTCGCGGTGCTGGAAGGCGGTGCCCAGCACGGCTACGCGATCATCGAAGCGCTCAAGGAACGCAGTGGCGGCACCCTCGCCCTGCCCACCGGCACCATCTATCCCGCCCTGCGACGGCTGGAACGAGCCGGCTATGTGGAGAGCAGCTGGAGCACGGTCAACGGGCGGGAACGGCGCACCTATCAGCTCACCGATGCCGGTCATCGTGCCCTCAGCAGCGAGCGGAGCAGCTGGCAGGAATTCAGCTCCACGGTGGGCCGGTTCCTCGGTGCCACCACCCCGCCGCCCGCGACCCCCGCGTAGGTCAGCGGGTAGCGGCCAGACAGGGGCGGGCCGTGGCGGCCAGCCAGGCGTAGGCGGCGAACATCACAGTCCCACCGACAAGCATCGGCGGCCAGCTGATGGCGCTGTCCCAAAGGTTGAGAGACCACGCGTACACCGTTGCGCCGAGGAGACAACCCACCCCGAGCGCCCCAGCCAGGATGCGACCCAGCGCCCGGATCAGCCGTATCGGGGCAGGACGTCCCTGCCGGGCCGACCAGGTCAGCCACAGGTAACTGGCGATCGACAGTAGTCCGGCGGCGACCCACACCCAGTTCAGCGCGGTGGAGAACAGCAGATAGCCGGTGGTGGGCCGGGGATCCGACCAGGGGGCGCCCTGCCACATCAGGTCTGCCGAGGACGCGAGCAGCAGCCACACCGCGAAGATCCGAAGAGCCAGGGTACGCACCATGGTCGCGCTCAACTCTGCCTGGTACTCGGCCGCCAGGGCCGGTACGGCACCGAACTCGGCCACCGCCAGCCGCTCGGCTTCTGTCTCCGGCAGGCCGTCGACCCGATAACCCTCGGCCGCATCGAGCAGGCTGTGCCGCGCCTCGGTCAACAGGTCACGCTTGAGCCGTACCGGGCCGTGTAGGGCACGGTCCAGGCGCTGGACGTACGCGTCGATCACCGGAGCGGCCGTGGAACCGGACATGCGCATCAGACTGCCACGCCGAACCGTCCACTGGATCTCCGGAACTACCCGGTGTCGACCCTGAGTTCAGCCCGGAGCCGCCCCTGATCGGGGCTCAGGGAGGTCGACCTTCAGCGGGGACCAGGGAGATCGACCTTCAGCGGGGACCAGGGAGATCGACCTTCAGCGGGGCTCAGGGAGTGAGCGCCAGATATCCCCGCTCAGCGGCCTCCTGGAGCAACCACTGGTCCCGGTACCAGCCCGGGGTGCCGATCAGCTCGTCGTGCCGACCCCGCTGCACGATTCGTCCGGCATCCAGTACGACCACCTCGTCGTACCGGTCCAGACCGGTGAGTCGATGGGTGACCAGAACCACCGACTGCTCGGGCCGGGTGGCGGCGGTGGCCGAGGCGAGCACCTGGTCGGCCGCCGCCGGATCCAGCCCCTCGGTCGGTTCGTCCAGCACCAGCACGGCCGGGGCGGCGAGCAGGGCCCGGGCCAGGGCGAGTCGTTGCCGCTGGCCGCCGGAGAGCTGGCCACCCTCCTCGCCCACGATGGTGTCCCAACCGGCTGGCTGCTGTCGTACCCAGTCCAGTAGGCCGGCGGCTGCGGCGGCGTCGGTCAGCTCATCCTCGGTGGCGTCGGCGTGGCCGAGCAGCAGGTTCTCCCGTACCGACGCGTGGAAGACGTGCGCCTCGGCGAGCAGCCCGCTGACGGCCCGATGCAACCGGTCCGCCGGGTACGCGGACAGTTCGGTGCCGTCCAGGGTGACCCGACCGCCGTCCGGCACCACCGTGCCGATGAGTACGCCCAGCAGGGTGCTCTTGCCCGCGCCGCTCGGCCCGACGATGGCCAGCCGCCGGCCCGCCGGCAGGTCGAGGGTCACCCGGTCGAGGGCAGGAGGCGCACCCTCCCGATACTGGACAGTGACCTCGTCGAGGTGGCAGTCGACCGAGCTGACAGTGGGCACCGGTTGCTCCGGACCGCCCGGCTCGGCGGGAAGCAGGTCAGCCACCGGCTCGGTGGGGAGCAGATCGGATCCGGGCTCGGCGGGGAGCAGGCTGGCGACCCGGCGCAGGCCGGCCCGGAGTTGGGCCCACTGCCGGGCGGAGCCGACCAGGGCCAGCGTGGCCTCCACAGCGGTGAGCGTGGCGACGCCCAGCACCCCGACGAGCACACCGTCGACGCCGGCGGCCAGGGCCGCGCTGATGACCGCCGCACTGGTGGCCCCGGCGAGCAGCACCCCGGCCCCGTCCACCGCCCAACCAGCCGAAGTCAAGCGCCGCTCCAGCCGGGCCAGTTCGCGGGCCCGGGCGTCGGCCTGCGCCAGCGCTGTCCGGGTGGCGCCGAAGGCGGCCAGGTCGGCCGCGCCGTGGGTCAGGTCGACAGCGTCGGTGGCGAGCGCGCCGCGCAGCGGAGCGACCCGGTCGGCCGTACGCCGGGTCAGCGCGGTTGCCGCCGCCGGTAGGACGAGACCGGCGACCAGTAGCCCGGCGGCGAGCGCCAGCGCGGCGGCAGGGGAGACGATGGCCGTACCGGCGATGGCGAGCACGCCCACGACGGCGGCTGCCGCACCCGGCACCAGAACCCGCAGCAACAGGTCCTGGACCGCCTCCACGTCGGAGACCAGCCGACTGAGCGTGTCACCGGTGCGCTGCGGCACCCCCGTACGGCGGGCGGCGAGGGTGGCGAAGACCCGGGCGCGTACGTCGGTGATGATCCGCAGGGTGGCGTCGTGCCCGGCGAGCCGCTCGGTGTAGCGCAGTACGCCCCGGCTGATGGCCAGGGCCCGGACGGCGACGATCGCCACGGTGAGTACGTCCAGCTCGGGTCGACCGGCGGCGGTGATCAGCAGCCAGGTCGCGGTCGCCATCAGGGCGAGTCCGGCCAGTTCGGTGCTGGCGGCGAGCAGCCCTGCCCCGATCAGCCGGCTCAGGTAGGGCCGGGCCAGCCGCAGCACCTTCCGCTCCGGCTCCAACCTGATTCGCTCGCTCATGCCCCCACCTCACTGCGTTCGGCGGTGGCATGAGTTTTCCGGAGCTGGCTGATTCGCTCGCTGCGCTCGCTCATGCCCCCACCTCACTGCGTTCGGCGGTGGCATGAGTTTTCCGGAGCTGGCTGATTCGCTCGCTGCGCTCGCTCATGCCCCCACCT
>NZ_JBSFTE010000002.1:263309-387399 GCF_053590565.1 Micromonospora sp. NPDC003197
CTCACTGGTCGGGGTGAGTTCGGTCAGCCGGCCGTCCTCGATTCGTAGGATCCGGTCAGCCTCGTCCAGCAGGGCCGGCCGGTGGGCAACCAGCAGGGCGGTACGACCAGCCACGAGCCGCCGCGTGGCGTCCAGTACGGCCGCCTCCGACGCCCCGTCGAGTCGTGCGGTGGGCTCGTCGAGCAGCACGATCGGCGCGTCGCGTAGGAAGGCGCGGGCCAGCGCCACCCGCTGCCGTTGCCCGCTGGACAGGCCGTGTCCCCGTTCACCGAGTGGGGTGTCGAGACCTTCCGGCAGCTGGGCGATCACCTCGTCGAGGGCGGCGGCCTGGATCGCTTCTGCCAGCCGCTCCGGCGGGGTGTCGGGCGCGCCGAGCCGGATGTTGTCGGCCACCGAGGCGGCGAAGAGGTGGGCTCGTTGCGGCACCCAGGCGATCTGGCGTCGCCAGCCGTCGAGTTCGATCGTGGCGAGGTCGATGCCGTCGACGACGACCCGCCCACTGGTCGGGGTGACGAAGCCGAGCAGCAGGCCGAGCAGTGTGCTCTTGCCAGCACCGCTGGGCCCGATGATGGCGATCCGTTCGCCCGGGCGGATGGTCAGCGACACGTCCCGTAGCGCGGCACCCCGCTCGTACTCGACGGTGACCGACTCGAACCGGATCTCCCCCGCCTCAGGCGTTAGGAGGGGGCCCTTCCTATCGCTTTCTGCCTTGGAAGGGGCCCTTCCTAACACCGAGAACACGTCGTCCAGTGCGGTCAGGCCCTCCATGCTGGCGTGGAACCGGCTACCGGCGGCGCGCAGCGGAAGGTACGCCTCGGGGGTGAGCAGCAGCACCAGCAGGGCGGTCTGCAGGAGCAACCCGCCGCCGAGCAGGCGAAGCCCGACCGGCACCGCGACCAGTGCCACCGACAGGGTGGCGACCAGTTCGAGCACCAGGCTGGAGAGGAACGCGATGCGCAGCGTCTTCATGGTGGCGGCCCGGTGTCCGTCGGCCATCCGGCGGACCACCCCGACCTGGGACCGGGCCCGGCCGAACGCGCGCAGGGTGGGCAGCCCGGCGACCATGTCCAGGAAGTGGCCGCCGAGCATGGAGAGCCGCCGCCACTGGCGCTCGGTGGCGGCCTGGGCCTGCCAGCCGAGCAGCGCCCCGAAGATCGGGATCAGCGGCAGGGTCAGTACGACGATGAGGGCGGAACTCCAGTCGGCGAAGACCAGCCGGGCGAGCACCGCCGCCGGCACGGTGACACTGAGCACGAGCTGCGGCAGGTAGCCGGTGAAGTACGCGTCGAGCGCGTCGAGACCACGTCCGGCCAGGGTGGCCAGCCGTCCGGCCTGCTGACCGGCGAGCCAACCCGGCCCACGCTGGCCGACGGCGGCGAGCAGGTCGGTGCGCAGTGCCGCCTTGACGGTCGCGGCCATCCGCCCGGCCACGGTGCCCTGCGCCCAGACCAGGATGGCCCGACCGGCGACGGTGGCGATGAACGCGGCGAGCGCGACCCGGTCCAGCCGCCCGTCGGCGGCGGCGGTCAACACGACGGCCAGGGTGGTGGCCTGTGTGACGACCAGCCCGGCGGTCAGGATCCCCAGGAGCGCGAGCACAGCGAGATGGCGCCGGGTCGCGGGGACCCGGCGCAGCAGACGTGGGTCGAAGGGGCGGCGGTTCACCAGTACACCGGTGTCCTGCCGTCGATCCGCCCGCGGAATACCCACCAGCACATCAGTTGAAAGCCTAGTAGGGCCGGAACCAGCGGTAACAGCAGCCAGGTCAGTAGCCGCAGGGTCGACCCGCTGGCGGCGGCACTGGTCACCGTGAGGCTCGCCACTGGATCGACGGAGGAGACCAGCGTGTAGGGCCAGAGGGTCGCGCCGACCAGCAGTACCGGGGCGGCCAGGGCCAGCGAGGTGGCGGTGAAGGCGATTCCGGGCCGCCGTCGGGCGAGCGCGCCGCCGGCCACCAGCAGCGCCCCGACCAGCAGGACCGGCAGGAGTACGGCGATCGCCGGCTGTTGCACGGTGTGCCGTACCCGGTCGGAGAGCAGGCCGGCGACGGTGGCCAGGGCGAGCGTGGCGAGCGCGATCGGCACCAGTTTGCGGCCCAGTTGGGCGTGGCGCTGGGCCGACCCGTTGGGCAGCCGCAGTGCGAGGAAGGCCGCCCCGTGTACGGCCACCAGCGCGATCAGGGCCAGTCCGCAGGCGGCGACGAACGGGGTCATGATGTGCGTCACCCCGTCGACGTGACCGTCCGCGTGCAGCGGCACTCCCTGGAGGAGACCGGCGAGGACGGCACCCCAGCCGAACGCGGTCAGGGCGCAGCCGATCACCACGACGCGGTCCCAGATCGTGCGGCTCCGGTCGCCGGTCGGGCGGCTGCGTAACTGGACGGCGGCGGTGACCAGGATCACCCCGGTGACGGCCGCCACCACGGCGGGGTAGAGCCCGGTGAGGAGTTCGCCCTCCAGCATCGGAAAGGCGCCGAAGAGGATGCCGACGGCGGCGACCAGCCAGACCTCGTTGCCGAGGAAGAACGGGCCGACGGCGGTGAGGCTGGCCCGGCGCAGGCTCGGCTGTTCGGTACGGGCGAGCAGCAGGCCGACGCCGTAGTCGTAGCCGCCGAGAACGAGGTAGCTGGCGAAGAAGAGGCCGAGCAGGACGTACCAGGCGAGTTCCATGGTCGTGGCGTCTCCTTATCGGGCGAGGACGGGCTGCGGTGTGCGGTGACTGTCCGGGGCTTCGGGGCCGTCCGGATCGTCGGGTGGTCGGCCCAGGGCGAGATCGTGGGCACCCCGGACGGCATGCCGGGCCATCAGCACCCAGTTGGTGACGGCCAGGGTGCCGAGCAGCAGGGTGAAGCCGATGAACGAGGTGAGCAGCACGCCACCGCTGACCGGGCTGACCGCGTCCTCCACCTTGAGTAGCCCGTACGCGGCCCAGGGCTGACGGCCGACCTCCCGGGCCAGCCAGCCGAGGATGGCCGCGACGAACGGCAGCGGTACGGCCAGCAGCATCAGGTAGAGCGGGAACCGCAACCGGATGATCCAGTCCCGGTAGAGCAGGGGCAGGAGTAGGAAGCCCCAGGCGAGGGCGAAGCCGATGAGGATCATGAAGCCGAGCCCCACGTTGGCCAGGACCGGCGGGGTGTAGTCGCCGGGGCCGAACCGGGCGACCCATTCCGCGACGATGGCGTCCTTGGCGGCGCTGTTGCCGTACTTGCTGGGCTGCACCGGGCTGACCACGGCGAACTGGGCGAAGCCGAAACCCAGTACGAAGACGAGGGCGGTCGTCGCGGTGACCAGGCCGATCCGCAGTGACCGGCGGAACAGGGCGTAGTCGGGGGCACGCCGGATCAGGTGCCACGAGCTCACCCCGGCCATCAGCATGCCGCCGGTGAGGAGGGCGGCGGAGACGACGTGCCCGAGGGCCATGCCGAGGGTGGGGTTGGTGAGCAGGGCGGAGAAGTCGGTCAGGTGGGCGATGCCGTCGCGTACCTCGTAGCCGACCGGGTTCTGGAGGAAGGAGTTGGCCACCATGATCCAGAACGCCGAGGCGTATGCGGTGAGGGCCACGCCCCAGAGCAGCGCCAGGTGTACGCCCCGACGCAGCCGATGCCAGCCGAAGATCCACATGCCGAGGAAGGTGGATTCCAGGAAGAACGCCACCAGGGTCTCGATGGCCAGCGGCGCTCCGAAGACGTTGCCGACGTAGCGGGACAGGCCGCTCCAGTTCAGTCCGAACTGGAACTCCATCACGATCCCGGTGGCGATGCCGAGTACGTAGTTGATCACGTAGAGGGTGCCCCAGAAGCGGGTGAGTCGCTCGTACTCGGGATTGCGGGTGATGAACCAGGCGGTCTGTAGGTAGACCAGCAGCGCGACGAGTCCGAGCGTGACGATCACGAACAGGAAGTGGATCGAGGTCGTCGTGGCGAACTGGAGGCGGGCGAGGAGGAGCGGATCCATGGCCACCCTTCAGCGGTAGGCGTCCTTTTCGTAGAGACCCTACATGTAGCTCTCCTACCTATTGCTACTACAGCGTGTAGTAATTGAGTTCGTGGTGCGGCCCGGTCCGGATGAGGATCAGCTCAGTTCAGGAAGAGCGAGATGGGCAGAGTGAGAGTCGCGATGGCCGCCGCGAGCGCCATCGCGCCGCGTATCCGGGGTGGCCGGCGGGTGACGAGCAGCCGGTGGACCCGGGCGTCGATGTCCCGGTCGGCGATGCCGAGGGTGCCGGCAGGGCTGATCCGTGCCTTGGCGATGCCGAGCGTGCCCGCCGGGGTGATTCGCGACCCAGCGGTGGCGAACCGCAACAGGGCGGCGGCCAGCGGACCGTCGGCGTGCAGGCGGCGGGCCTTGTCGTCGGCGCGCATCTCGACCAGCAGAGCGACCATGTCGTGGGCCCGGTGCACCCACCGAGCCCACGGCAGGGCTCGGCACAGGGCGGTGAACGGGAGCAGCACCAGATCATGCCGCTCGTCGGCGTGGGCCCGCTCGTGACTGAGTACTGCCGCGAGTTGGGCCCGGTCGAGCAGGCTCAGGGTGCCGGCGCTGACCACCACTCGGGGGCGTACCCCGGGCAGGCAGTAGGCGGCGGCGCTCGGATGATCGAGCACCAGCGCGCCAGGGGCGGCGGGGTCGTCCCGGGCGACCAGGGTGAGCAGGTCGCGGTGGCGGCGCTGGGCGCGCAGCGCGGTGAGCAGGCTGCGAGCCGTCGTGCCGAGCAGCACCGTGGCCACCCCGAAGCCGACTCCGACCAGGCTGAGCTGTAGGACGCCCAGCCCCGGGGGCAGTTCACCGCCGAACAGGTCGCGGCCGAGGCGGACCAGGGCGCTGCCGGTGGGCAGGTTGTAGGGGATCAGACCGAGCGACAGCGGTACGCCGATCGCGCAGAGCCCGAGCGCGAGCCCGAGCGCCTGCCAGGACACGATGGCGACCCGAGGACTGCGCCAGCTCCAGGTGGAGCGGGTCAGTATCTGGACGAGGAGGTAGCACGCCAGGGCGGCGCCGGCGAAGTGTGCGGCGTACACCATGGTGGCATCAGCCCTGCCGGTCCGCTGCCTCGTCGGCGAGGGCTGCGCGGAGCACCTCGGCCTCGTTGCCGGTCACCGAGCGGGCGAAGCGCACCAGCGCGGCGTCCCGGCTGCCGGCCAGGTCGAGCGCGTCGAGCATCAGCTTGGCGATGTGCGCCTCACGGGTGGCGGCCGGCCGGTAGCTCCAGGCCCGGCCGTCCCGCTCGCGTTCGACCATGCCCTTGCCGGCCAGCCGGTCCAGCACGGTCATCACCGTGGTGTAGGCCAGCTCGCGGCCCGGCAACGCGTCGGCCACCTCACGTACGGTGACACCCGTTGTCGTGCCAGCGGTCCGGTCCCAGAGGACGTCCATCACCGCACGTTCGAGGTCACCCAGTCGCGTCACACCGCCAAGCCTACCGCCCGTAGTAGATCTCCCGCCCACCCCCGGTTGATCAAGAGATTGGCGTCATGGCGGGCCTGCCGGATGACGTAAATCTCTTGATCAACGCGGAGGGGTGGGGATCAACCCCGGAGGGGGCAACAGCGGTCAGACGCCCTTGGGGTGCCAGACGGTCTTGGTCTCCAGGAACGCGGTGATCCGGGCCAGGCCGGGATCGGCGGTCCAGTCGACCGGATCGGTCGCCGGCGGGCGGAGGACCCGCTTGAGGTTGCCGGCGGCAGCCTGCTCCAGCTCCACGGCCAGGCTCGGGTCGGTCACGCCGGTCAGGTCGATCGCGTTCACGTCCAGGTGGCTGGCCAGCCAGGGAGCGGTCTCGGCGGCCCGACCGGTGAGGATGTTCACCACCCCGCCCGGCAGGTCCGAGGTGGCCAGCACCTCGGCCAGGGTGACCGCGGCCAGCGGCAACTCCTCGGCGGCGAGCACCACCACCGTGTTACCGGTGACGATCGCCGGGGCGATCACGCTGACCAGCCCGAGCAGCGCCGAATCCGTCGGGGCGACGATGCCGACCACGCCGGTCGGCTCCGGGGACGACAGGTTGAAGTACGGGCCGGCGACCGGGTTCGCGCCGCCGTACACCTGGGTGACCTTGTCGGCCCAGCCGGCGTACCAGACCCAGCGGTCGATCGCCTCGTCCACCTCGGCGACGGTCAGCCCGAGCCCGACGAACTGGTCCCGCCGACCCTCCAGCATTTCCGCGACGCGGTAGAGGATCTGTGCCCGGTTGTACGCCGTCGCGCCGGACCAGCCCTTGACCGCCGCGCGGGCGGCCAGCACCGCGTCCCGAGCGTCCTTACGTGAGGCCAGCGCCACGTTGGTCTCCTGCACGAGATACGACCGCCCCGACTCGCTGCGCGGGAACTTCCCGCCGATGAAGAGCTTGTACGTCTTCCGTACCGCCAGCCGTTCAGACATCGAGGTACGCCTCCAGCCCGTGCCGGCCGCCCTCACGGCCGTAGCCCGACTCCTTGAACCCACCGAACGGCGAGGTCGGGTCGAACTTGTTGAACGTGTTCGCCCACACCACCCCGGCCCGCAACCGGTCGGCCATCCACAGGATCCGGGAACCCTTCTCGGTCCAGATCCCGGCCGACAGGCCGTACGGCGTGTTGTTGGCCTTCTCGACGGCCTCGGCCGGCGTGCGGAAGGTCAGCACGGAGAGCACCGGCCCGAAGATCTCTTCGCGGGCGATCCGGTGGGCCTGGGTGACCCCGGTGAAGATCGTCGGGGCGAACCAGAAGCCCTGCTCGGGCAGGTCGCACGGCGGCGACCAGCGCTCGGCACCCTCGGCCGACCCGATCTCGGACAGGGTACGGATCCGGTCCAGCTGCGCGGCCGAGTTGATCGCGCCGATGTCGGTGTTCTTGTCCAGCGGGTCGCCGACCCGCAGTTGGGCCATCCGCCGCTTGAGCGACTCCAGCACCGGCTCGTAGACCGATTCCTGTACCAGCAGTCGTGAGCCGGCGCAGCAGACGTGCCCCTGGTTGAAGAAGATCCCGTTGACGATGCCCTCGACCGCCTGGTCGATCGGCGCGTCGTCGAAGACGATGTTGGCGGCCTTACCGCCCAACTCCAGGGTGAGCTTCTTGCGGGTACCGGCCACGGACCGGGCGATGGCCCGACCGACCTCGGTGGAGCCGGTGAAGGCGACCTTGTCGATCCCGTCGTGCGAGACCAGGGCCTGCCCGGTCGCGCCCGCGCCCGTGACGATGTTGACCACGCCGGCCGGTAGGTCGGCCTGCTGGCAGATCTCGGCGAAGAGCAGCGCGGTCAGCGGAGTGGTCTCGGCCGGCTTGAGCACCACGGTGTTGCCAGCGGCCAGCGCCGGGGCGATCTTCCAGGCCAGCATCAGCAGCGGGAAGTTCCACGGGATGACCTGCCCGGCGACACCCAGCGGCTGCGGATTCGGGCCGAACCCGGCGTGTGGCAGCTTGTCCGCCCAGCCGGCGTAGTAGAAGAAGTGGGCCGCGACCAGCGGAATGTCCACGTCCCGCGACTCGCGGATCGGCTTGCCGTTGTCCAGGGATTCCAGCACGGCCAGCTCCCGGCCGCGCTCCTGGATGATCCGGGCGATCCGGTAGAGGTACTTCGCCCGGTCCCGGCCCGGCATCGGACCCCAGACCTGCTCGTACGCCCGGCGGGCGGCGCGTACCGCCCGGTCGACGTCCTGCGGCCCGGCCTCGGCGACCTCGGCCAGCACCTCCTCGGACGCCGGGTTGACGGACTTGATCACTCCGCCGTCGCTGGACTCGACGAACTCGCCGTCGATGAAGAGCCCGTACGACGGTTTGAGGTCGACCACCGATCGGGACTCGGGTGCGGGCGCGTATTCGAACGCGCCAGGGGTGTATTCGGGCATCGTCAGCTCAGTCCAGGGTGAAGTAGTCGGGGCCGGGGTAGCTGCCGCTGGTCAGCTTGGTGCGCTGCATCAGCAGGTCGTTGAGGAGGGTGGAGGCGCCGAACCGGAACCAGTCCGGGTGCAACCAGTCCGCCCCGACCGTCTCGTTGACCATGACCAGGTATTTGATCGCGTCCTTGGTGGTCCGGATCCCGCCGGCCGGCTTCACCCCGACCTGGCGACCGGTGGCGGCCCGGAAGTCGCGTACCGCCTCCAGCATCACCAGCGTGACCGGCAGGGTGGCGGCCACCGGCACCTTGCCGGTCGAGGTCTTGATGAAGTCGCCGCCGGCCAGCATCGCCAGCCAGGAGGCCCGCCGTACGTTGTCGTAGGTGACCAGTTCGCCGGTCTCCAGGATGACCTTGAGGTGGGCGTCACCGCAGGCCGCCTTGACCGCGACGATCTCGTCGTAGACCTCGCGGTAGCGGCCGGAGAGGAACGCGCCCCGGTTGATCACCATGTCGATCTCGTCCGCGCCAGCGGCGACGGCCGCCTCGGTGTCGGCGAGCTTCACGGCCAGCGGTGCCTGCCCGGACGGGAACGCGGTCGCCACGCTGGCCAGATGCACTACGCCAAGTCCGGCCGGCAGGACGCCGTCGGACTGCCCAGGCCGGCCGGATGGCCGCCCGGACCCGGCGCCCGAGCCGCCCAGGGCCTCGGCGGCGACCGGGACCATCGCCGGGTAGACGCAGACCGCGGCCACCGAGGGGCAGGTCGGGTCGGCCGGGTCGGGTCGCCGCGCCTTGGCGCTCAGCGCCCGTACCTTGCCGGGGGTGTCCGCGCCTTCCAGCGTGGTCAGGTCGACCATCCGGATCGCCAGGTCGATCGCCCACGCCTTGGCAGTGGTCTTGATCGATCGGGTGCCGAGCATGGCCGCCCGCTGCTCCGCCCCCACCTGGTCCACGCCGGGTAGACCGTGCAGGAAGGTTCGCAGCGTTGCCTCGGAACGCCCCAGGTCGGACAGGTCGGCCCGGTCCGACGTCGTTGTCGCCGTCATGACAGGGAGTTTACGCACCCCGACGCGACGTGATCTTGGTCACCGACGTAGGTTGGACGTTCGTGGACGTACTCGTGGTTGACCATCCCCTTGCCCAGTCGCGACTGACCGCGATGCGCGATGCCCGTACCGACTCGGCATCGTTCCGCGCAGCACTGCACGAACTCACCACCATGCTGGTGTACGAGGCGGCACGCTCCTTTCCCGCCGAGCGCTACCCGGTGCAGACCCCGGTGGCGCTGACCGACGGCACCCGGCTGGCCAACCCGCCGCTGCTGGTGCCGGTGTTGCGGGCCGGCCTCGGCATGGCCGACTCGGCGCTCGCGCTGCTGCCCGAGTCGTCCATGGGGTTCGTCGGCCTGGCCCGGGACGAGGTCACGTACGAGCCGCGCGCCTACATGGAGTCGCTGCCCCGTGACCTCAGCGGTCGTCCGGTGCTGGTGCTCGACCCGATGCTGGCCACCGGCGGCTCGCTGGAGCACTGCTGCCGGATCCTGGCCGACCGGGGCTGCACCGACATCACCGTGGTCTGCGCGCTGGCCGCGCCGGCCGGGGTCGAGCGGCTGGAGCGCTCGGGGCTGCCGCTGCGCCTGGTCACCGCCTCGATCGACGAGGGGCTCAATGAGCACAAGTTCATCGTGCCGGGGCTCGGCGACGCCGGTGACCGCCAGTTCGGCGGCATGCCCCGGTTCTGACCGGCAGCCTGCCCCGATTCTGACCCGGCGGCCTACCCGGCCGGTTCTGGCCCGGAGCCTCACAACTCGGTGTAGCTCCAGGTCAGGGCTTTGCCGTTGGCGTACGGCTGCACGCCGTGGAAGACCCGGGGCTGATCGGCGAAGACCAGCGGTAGGAAGTGCCGATCGCTCTCCCACATCGGTACCGTGCCGGCCAGGATGTCGGACAACTCGGTCCAGACCAGGGTGCCTTCTGGGCAGTTGTCCTGCGGCTGGCCGGACCACTCCGGCACCCGGAACAGGAAACCGAACCAGTGCTCGCCGCCCCGGCCGAACCCCGGCCAGGAGATCGTGCCGGCGAGTTCCAGGCGTAGGCAGTCCAGGCCGGACTCCTCCCGGATCTCCCGGCGCATGCCGGCCACCACGTCCTCGCCCGGGTCGAGCTTTCCGCCCAGCCCGTTGTAGTAGCCGAAGTGCAGGTCGTCGGGGCGCTTGTCCCGGCGCAGCATCAGCACTCGGCGCCGGTCGGGGGAGAGGACGTAGCCCAACGTTGCGATGATCGCCTGCACCCGCACACCTTACGACCTGGGTACATGCGCGGCTGGCGCGCAACGGCTACCGTCTCGGGCCATGACTGGTGTTGCGCTCGCCGAAGAGCTGCTGCTGCTCGCCTACGACGACGAGTCCGGTAAGGCGACCGGATCCCGGATCGGACTCGACCTCGGCATGGCCGCTGCGGTCCTGGTCGAGTTGGCGCTTGCCGGCCGGATCGCGTACTCCGACGGGTCGATCGTGGTGGTCGACCCGACGCCGACCGGCCAGCCGGTCCCCGATGAGGTGCTCGCCCGGCTGGCGGCCGAGCCGTTGAACGCCCCGGCCGCGTGGGTACAGCGGTTGCGGCACGGATTGCGCGACCGGCTGCTCGCCGACCTGTGCCAGCGGGGGGTCGTCCGGGACGTGGGCGAGACGGCGCTCGGGTCCATTCCGCTGCACCGCTACCCGGCGGCCGACGCGTCGGTGGAGGCCGACATCCGGCGGCGGCTGGCGGATGCGCTCACCACCGACCTGACCCCGGACGAGCGCACCGCCGCGTTGGCCACCCTGGTCGCGGCGGCCCGGATGGAACCGAGCCTGGGCGTGACCAGCTCGACCGCCGCCGACGCGCATCGCCGGTTGGACGAGATCGCCGGGGGTGCGGGCTTCGCCGGTAGCGTCGGCATGGAGGAGTCCACGGTCCGCCCATCGGTGGCGTTGGTGATCGCCGCGCTGACCCGGGCCATCGACGCGGCCCTGGGCGCTCGGGCCTGAGCCAGCCCGCCATCCCGCCATCCCGCCACCCCGCCCCGCTCACCCGCTCGCCCGGTTCCCGCCGGCTGAGGTCCGTGCGACCTCAGCCGGCTTTGTCGCGAATGCTCAGGCAGCGCCTCGCGGGTGACGGCAGGCGTGGCGCCAGGCGACGCAGCGCCTCGCGGGTGACGGCAGGCGTGGCGTCAGGCAGCGCGTCTCAGGCGATGCCGAGCGCGGTGGCGATCTCAGCCCGTAGGTCGCGCACCCGGACCGCCGCGCGCTCCCGCGCCGCGACCAGATCACCGTCGGCCACCGGCTGGACCACCTCCAGGTACGCCTTCAGCTTCGGCTCGGTGCCGGACGGCCGGATCACCACCCGGGCCGACCCGGTACGCAGGATCACCACGTCCGAGGTGGGCAGCAGGTCCTCGACCGAGGTGACCGGCTCACCGAGCAGGTTGGTCGGGGTGGTGGCCCGGATCCGGGCCATCGCCTCGGTGATCTCCCGCAGGTCGTCGACGCGTACCGAGAGCTGGTCGGTGTGGTAGACCCCGAATTCGGCGGCCAGCTCGTCGAGCCGGTCGGTGAGGCTGCGCCCCTGCGCCTTCAGCCCGGCGGCCAGCTCGGCGACGGTGAGCGCGGCGGTGATGCCGTCCTTGTCCCGGACGTGCTCCGGGGCGACGCAGTAGCCGAGCGCCTCCTCGTAGCCGAAGACCAGTGGGGCGTCGTCGGCGGCGGCCCGCACGATCCACTTGAACCCGGTCAGCGTCTCGTCGTACGTCCGGCCCCGGGCCGCGCACATCGCCCGCAGCAGCGACGACGAGACGATGGTGGTGGCGTACAGCCCGGGTACGCCCCGACGCATCAGGTGGTCGGCCAACAGCACGCCCACCTCGTCCCCGCGCAGCATCCGCCAACCCCGATCACCGTCCGGTACGGCCACCGCGCACCGGTCGGCGTCCGGGTCGTTGGCGATGGCGATGTCCGCCCCCACGGTCTGAGCCAGCGCGATGAGCAGATCGGTCGCGCCCGGCTCCTCCGGGTTGGGGAAGGCGACGGTGGGGAAGTCCGGGTCCGGCGTGGCCTGCTCGGCCACCACTCCTGGGACGGAGAAGCCCGCTCGGCTGAATGCGGCGGTGAGCACCGAAGCACCCACGCCGTGCATCGGGGTGTAGGCCACGGTCAGGTCCCGGGGGCCGTCCGGGGCGATCACCGCAGCGGCGGCGGCCACGTAGGCGGCCACGACGTCGTTGCCGAGCACCTGGCCGGGCTCACCCAGGGGCACCTTCGACAGCGGACCGACCGCCCGGATCGCGGCCTCGATCTCGACGTCGGCCGGCGGCACGATCTGCGCGCCCGCCCCGCTCGGGCCACCGAGTTCGGCCCCCAGGTAGACCTTGTAGCCGTTGTCCTGCGGCGGGTTGTGACTGGCGGTGACCATCACCCCGGCCGCCCCGCCCAGGGCCCGTACGGCGTACGCCAGCACCGGGGTGGGCAGCGGTTGGGGGAGCAGCAGGGCCGGGCGACCGGCTCCGGTGGCGACCTGGGCGGTCCGCTCGGCGAACGCCAGGGAACCGTGCCGGGCGTCGTACCCGATGATCAGCGGTCCGGTCGCCCCACGGGCGTCGAGCCAGCCGACCAGTCCGGCCGCCGCCTGGGTCACGACGGCGAGGTTCATGCCGTTGGGGCCGGCGCGCAGCGGGCCGCGTAGCCCGGCCGTGCCGAAGGTCAGCGGGCCGGCGAACCGGTCGGCCAGCTCGGCCGCGCTGGCCGGTAGCCGGTCCAGGACCTGCCGCAGTTCCTTCTGCGTGGCCGGGTCCGGGTCGTCGGCCAGCCATGCCTCGGCCTGGTCACGCAGTTCGTCGATCGTAGTCATCTCCGCCGCCATGCCGTCGTTGATAGCACGGCGGCGGTTCCGCTGCCCGTTGTCCCCCGGCCGAAGTGGCCCGGGGTACGCGCGCTAGCCGGCGTTGGTCAGCTGGAACGACCGGACCATCTCGTCGAAGATCGGCTTGCTCTCCTCGAATCGACCGCCGGACGAGGTCAGGTAGAAGGAGTACGCCTTACCTCCGTCGATGATCCCGCGCCAGACCCCGTGCCGCATGGTGTCGCCCTCGCCGCACTCGTATTCGAACTCGGCGGCCGGCTTGCCGGCCAACTGCTGGTCGGTGATGTCCGCTGGCGCGTACGGCCGGGCGCAGCTCTTGGTGTTCCCCTCGAGACCGTTCGAGGCGATCTCGGCCCAGCGGCGTGGATCGTCGCCCTTGAAGTTCTCGACGATGACGCGTACCCGCCGGCCCGCGTCGTCCGGGTCGACGTAGTCGACGTACGAGGCGCCACCGGACTTCCTGGTCCAGCCCTTCGGGACGTTGACCGAGACGCCCTTCTCGGCGTACACCTGGGTCTCCATCGCCCCGGCCTGACCGGACGCCGAGGGGCCAGCCTGCGGCACTACCGGCGGAGTCGGGTCATCGCCGCCGGTGAACAGCACCAGGCTGAGCACGAGCACGAGGACGGCCGCCACACCACCGGCCACGCCGAGCTGCACCTTGCGGGGCCAGCCCTTGATAGTGGCGACGAGGCCGCCGCCGGTGCGGCCGGCTGGGTCACCGGTGCCGAACTGCCCCGGACCGCCCGGATAGCCGCCGGCTTGACCACCGCCGTCGTAGAACCCGCCGGGTTGGCCGGTACCGCCGCCGTACATGCCGTTGGGCTGGCCACTGCCGTAGGTTCCCATGGGCTGGCCAGTGCCGTAAGGCCCGCCGGGCTGGGCGGTGCCGTAGCTGCCGCCGTAGACGCCGCTGGGCTGAGCGCCGGGCGGTCCACCCATGACCGCGCCGGTGGGATAGACCCCGCCGGGGACGCCGCCGACCGGGTACGCGCCACCTGGGCCGGAGCCGGTCGGGATGAACCCGGTCGGACCGGCGCTGGTCGGGCTGGGGCTGGTCGGGCCGGGCACGATGGTGCCGGTCAGCACCCGACCGTCGGTTATCAGGCCGGTGGGTTGGTCCCAGGGATGGGTGACGGCCGAGGAGTCGGCGGCGGGGTCCGGCATCATTCCGGTCGGCTGCTGCCAGGACTCGCCGCCAGCCGGGGTGCCAGCGGCCATGGGGTGGGCGGCGGTGGCTTCGGCGGCCGGGGTTTCGGGGCTCGGTGTTGGCATCGCCCCGGTGGGCGTACTCAGGGCGACGGCGGCGACGGCAGCGCTCGGCTTGCCGGCGTCAGCGTCGTCTTCGGCCGGGGTGTCGTCCAAGCCGGCCACTTCGCGCTTGCGCAGCTCGGCCAGTCGGTCGGTGAGCGACTCACCCGGGGCGAGCATCGCCCGACCACCGATCTGCCCACTCGGCTTCGGCTCGGCCGGAGCCGGAGCGGGAGTCGGCGGCTGCCATTGTTGGCGCTGGACCGGCACGACGGCGTACGGGTCGGTCATCGGGTCGGTCGGTGCCTTGCTGGCCAGCGGACCGGCGAGCAGTTCCCGGAGCATGCTGCGGGCGCTGTGCACGTTGATCCGCTGGGCTGGATCCTTCTCCAGCAGGCCGAAGAGGACCCGGGTCAGCGGGCCGGAGCGTACCGGCGGGGCGGGCTCGTCCTCGACCACGGCGTGCATGGTCTCGATCGGGTCACCCCGGTCGAACGGGGGGCGCCCTTCGATGGCGGTGTAGAGGGTCACGCCGAGCGAGAACAGGTCGCTGGGCGGCCCGAAGTCCTGGCCCAGCGCGCGCTCGGGGGAGATGAAGTGCGGTGAGCCGAGCACCATGCCGGGGGTGGTGAGCTGCACGTCGGTGGGCATTCGAGCCACCCCGAAGTCGGTCAGCACGCAGCGCCCGTCGGCGCAGATCAGCACGTTGGCCGGTTTGACGTCACGGTGCAGCACACCGATCGCGTGGGCGACCTCCAGCGCGCCGAGTAGCGCGATGCCGATCTTGGCGACGGCCCGGGGGGCGACCGGACCGTCCTCGATCACCATGTCGGCGAGACTGCGGGCCTCCAACAGCTCCATCACGATCCAGGGGCGACCACTCTCGGTGACCACGTCGTACACCTGAACCACGGCAGGGTGCTGGATGGCGGCAGCGGCGCGGGCCTCGCGCAGCGTGCGTTCGTAGAGGGCGTCACGGTCGCTGGGGGCGAGCCCGGGTGGGAGTACCACTTCCTTCACGGCGACATCGCGACGGAGCAGGGTGTCGACGGCCTTCCACACCGTCCCCATGCCACCGTGGCCCACTGCCGCCCGCAGCTCGTAGCGGCCGCCGATGGTGGCACCGGGGGCTGCGCGTCCGTTGGGGGGACTGACTTGTCCCCCGTTCCACGTAGGGATCTGAGTCACAGGATTAGCCACCGGAAAGATTCGAGGGGCTGGGACAGAACCCCCCTATATTGAGGGTTCCGGTGCCAGAAGGGAAAGCCGACCCGGCGCGACATCCGGGAAGTCAACCGTACGTGCTGGCTTTCTCACCGTATGTGCATATTTCGGGCAGCGATGTGCGAAATCCCGCACCCGATCGAGCGGGTCGAGGTCCTACCATCCGGTAATGAGTGAACGGCGGTTAAGCGAATCGGGTTTTCCGATCAAGAGTACCTACGGGCCGGCGGACGTACCCGACGGGTTGCCGGAGCGGCTCGGAGAACCGGGCGCGTTCCCGTACACCCGGGGCGTCTACCCCACCATGTACACGTCGCGTCCGTGGACCATGCGCCAGTACGCCGGCTTCGGCACCGCCACCGAGTCCAACGCCCGCTACCACCAGCTACTACGGGCCGGCACCATGGGCCTCTCCGTCGCCTTCGACCTGCCCACCCAGATGGGGTACGACTCCGACGACCCGATCGCGCACGGCGAGGTCGGTAAGGTCGGGGTGGCGATCGACTCCATCGAGGACATGCGAATGCTCTTCGACGGCATTCCGCTCGACCAGGTCTCCACCTCGATGACGATCAACGCCCCCGGCTCGGTGCTGCTGCTGCTCTACCAACTGGTGGCAGAGGAATCCGGAGTGCCCGGCTCGGCGCTGAAGGGCACCATCCAGAACGACATCCTCAAGGAGTACATCGCCCGGGGCACCTACATCTTCCCGCCCAAGCCGTCGCTGCGACTGGTGGCGGACACCTTCGGCTACTGCCGTACCGAGGTGCCGAAGTGGAACACCATCTCCATCTCCGGCTACCACATGGCCGAGGCCGGGGCGAGCCCCGTACAGGAGATCGCCTTCACCCTGGCCAACGGGCTGGACTACGTACGCGCCGCGCTCGCCGCCGGGCTGGCCGTGGACGACTTCGCCCCCCGGCTGTCGTTCTTCTTCGTCGCCCGGACCACGCTGCTGGAGGAGGTGGCCAAGTTCCGGGCCGCCCGGCGGATCTGGGCTCGGCTGATGCGCGACGAGTTCGGGGCGAAGGACCCGAAGTCCTGGATGCTGCGCTTCCACACCCAGACCGCGGGCGTGCAGCTCACCGCGCAGCAGCCCGAGGTGAACCTGGTACGGGTCGCCGTGCAGGGGCTCGGTGCGGTGCTCGGCGGCACGCAGTCACTGCACACCAACAGCTTCGACGAGGCCATCGCCCTGCCCACCGAGAAGGCTGCCCGGCTGGCCCTGCGTACCCAGCAGGTGCTCGCCTACGAGACGGACCTGACCGCCACCGTGGACCCCTTCGCCGGCTCGTACGTCGTCGAGGCGATGACCGACGAGATCGAGTCCGGTGTGCTGGCACTGATGGACCGGGTCTTCGAGCACGGCTCCTCGGTCGACGCGATCGAGGCCGGCTTCCAGAAGCGGGAGATCGAGACCTCCGCCTACCAGATCGCGCAGGAGATCGACTCGGGTGAGCGGGTGGTGGTCGGAGTCAACCGGTTCACCGTGGACGAGGAGGAGCCGTACGAGCCGCTGCGGGTCGATCCGACCATCGAGTCGGCCCAGGGGGAGCGACTGGCGAAGCTGCGGGCCGCCCGGGACGCCGATGCCGTCGAGCGGACGTTGGCGCAACTGCGTACCGCTGCCTCCGGTACCGAGAACGTGCTCTACCCGATGAAGGAGGCGCTGCGGGCCCGCGCCACCATCGGCGAGGTCTGCGGGACCCTGCGCCAGGTGTGGGGGACCTACCGCCCGACCGACCGGTTCTGATGTTAGGAAGGGCCCCTTCCTATCGCTTTTTGCATAGGAAGGGGCCCTTCCTAACACCCGGGGTGAGGTTAGACGGACAGCCTGTGCGGGCAGCTGTGACGATGGCCTGCACCATGGCGGGTGGAGCGGCGAATCCGGGAGACGTGACCGAACAAAACCGTCACGCGTTGTAGGAGGTACGGGACGCATGTCGACGTTTGACGGCGACCAACGTCCCGTTTCGTCCATTCCCGAACGCTGTCACCAGGCCTTTCGTAACGCAGCGCGGTCTGACCGCTACCGTAACGAGGTTGCGCAGCGTCACCGCCGGAGGTCTAGGCTGTCCGAGTCCCATCCCATCCACAGTGATCGAGTATTCGACGTGACGAGTGCGTTGACGCTGCCGCCTGGCGGGCAGCTGGCGTCGTCCTGGTTGGAGACGCCGACCGAGTCCCAGACCCTGCCGTGCGAGTTGGATCAGCTCCTCGCGTTGCGGGTCCCCGATCTGATCGCCACGCGTCGATTTATCCACGCGCATCCCGAACTGTCCGGTCAGGAATACGGCACCGCCAAACTGATCGTTCGTGAGCTGACAGATGCCGGGCTCCGGCCCCGTCTGCTGCCCAAGGGGAACGGTGTCATCTGTGACATCGACGGTCGGCCGAGCGGCCCGGTCATCGCCCTGCGGGCCGACATCGACGCGCTGCCGTTGCAGGATGCCAAGGACGTTCCCTACCGCTCGACGGTGGACGGCGTCTGCCACGCGTGCGGACACGACGTACACGCCACCGTCCTGTTGGGAGTCGGGCTGCTGCTGGCCCGACTCGCCGAGCGCGGCGAACTGGATGGTCGGGTTCGGTTGATCTTCCAGCCGGCCGAGGAGATCCTGCCCTGTGGATCGCTGGAGGTGATCGAGGCTGGTGGGCTGGAGGACGTCGCCCAGATCTTCGCACTGCACTGCGACCCCAACCTGCCCGTCGGACAGGTGGGACTGCGGGTCGGCCCGATCACCGCGGCGGCGGACAACGTCACCGTCCGGCTGACCGGGCCGGGTGGGCACACCGCCCGCCCACACCTGACCGTCGACCTGGTCGATGCCCTCGGGCGACTGGTCACCGAGGTGCCCACGCTGGTGACCCGGCGGGTGCCGGCCAACAGCGGGCTGCTCCTGGTCTTTGGTCATGCCTCGGCCGGGACGCAGTACAACGTCATCCCGACCGAGGCGATCGCCTCCGGCACGCTTCGGGTGCTCGACCGGGGCACCTGGGAGGCCGCACCCAAGATCGTGACGCAGATCGTCCGGGACGTGATCGCCCCGACCGGGGCCACCGTGGACATCGAGTACCTGCGGGGTCGCCCGCCGGTGGTCAACGACTCGCGGGCCATCCAGGTCCTGACCGCGGCCACCACCGCAGCACTCGGCCCAGCCGGGGTCGCGGAGACCCCGCAGAGCATGGGCGGCGAGGACTTCTCCTGGTATCTGGAGTACGTCCCCGGGGCGCTGGCCCGGCTCGGCGTGGGACGTACGGCGGCCAACGTCGACCTGCACCGCGCGACCTTCGACGTGGACGAGCGAGCCATCTCGGTCGGCGTTCGACTGCTCGTGCACACCGTGCTCACCGCGCTGGTCGACTGAACAGAGGGACGCCCGGGCTCCGGCCCGGGACGTCTGTAGCGATCAGGCTCGGGGCCTGCATCGGTGGGCCCCGGGCCCGATCGTGCTTTGGTGGGGGCCGGTTCAGTCGGACGTGGTGACGCTGCTGGCCCCGAACCTGGTTGGGCTAGGCGAACAGCAGTAACGGCTCCGCCGGCCCCCGTACGCCCAGGAAGCAGGCGGCGGTTACCCGGGCACCCCGCTCCACCCGGCGTACGCCATGCACTCGGGCGGCGTCGAACATCAGCAGGTCACCCTGGCCGGGTAGGACAGAGAAGTGTGGTTCGCCCAGGGTGGCCCGGTCCAGGCCGTAGTCGGACCGCTTCTGGCTGACGTACGCCGCCTCGTCGGTGAAGAGGCCCCAGAAGTCGATCTCACCGCCGTTGCCCGGCTCCGGCACCTGGAGATAGACGTTCACGCCGATCCGGCGGGTCAACCGGTAGGAGTCGAGTAGGGGGATGTCCCGCTGGTCGATGTGCGGGTTGGCGTGAGCGCCGCCGGGCCAGCGTCGGATGATGCCGGGCAGCATGGTCCGGCCTTGGTGGCGGGCGACCGTCGCCCCGTACGGCCAGAGTTCGTCGGCGTCGAGCCGCAACAGATCGGTCGGGGAGACTTGCCCGTCGAAGATCTTGTGCCGGATGACTGCGGTGGTCTCGGCGGCGGTGGCGAGGTAGCGGGCAGCGTTGGTCTCGTTCTCGGCCGCCTCGCCGAGCGACGTGCCCAGGCTCTGGAAGTCGTCGGTCAGCGTGTAGCCGGCCGCTTCGCACTCCGTGGTGATCCGGGGTAGGGCCTGCTCGCAGAGTGCGGTGGGGTAGTAGTCGCGATGCCAGATCAACTCGGTCTCTCCGT
The DNA here is from genome assembly GCF_053590565.1 of Micromonospora sp. NPDC003197. Lineage (NCBI taxonomy): Bacteria > Bacillati > Actinomycetota > Actinomycetes > Micromonosporales > Micromonosporaceae > Micromonospora > Micromonospora sp. NPDC003197. The sequence goes on from NZ_JBSFTE010000002.1 coordinate 282,729, forward strand.
TGATCAGCCGGGCGAGTGAGCTGGCGGTCAGTTTTTCCTCGTGGCTCAGGGCGATTGTCATGACGGCTCCTGTCGACGAGTTACGCATCGGGGTGGGCGTCGAGCGCGGGCGTAGCCGGTCAGCTGGTGAGAGTGCCGTGTACGACGGTGACGGCTTGTCCTGCCAGCGTCACTCGATCGTTTCGTAGGGTAATCCTGAGCGAGCCGCCCCGGGGGGACGCCTGCTCGGCCCGTAGCTCGTCGCGGCCGAGGCGGGGAGCCCACCAGCTCGCCAGGGTGCAGTGTGCCGAGCCGGTCACCGGGTCCTCTGGGACCCCGACGTTCGGATAGAAGCACCGGCTCACCACGTCTGGGGATCCGTCGAGAGAGCCGTCCGGGGAGCCCTCGGTCGAGGCGGTGACGATCACCCCGCGACCCGGCACCCGGGCCAGCGCTGCCAGGTCCGGTTGCAGTTGGCGTACCTCGGCGGTGGATCCCAACTGCACCAGGGTGTCGGAGATGCCCCGCCCGACCGTGACGACGGACGCGCCGCCCACCCCGTCGAGGATGTCCGGGGACGGTTCGATCAGTTCCGCTGGATCGGCAGGGAAGTCCATCTCGATCCACCCGCCGTCCCGGATCGAACAGATCAACTCGCCGCTGCGGGTCTGGAAGACGGAGTCGACGCCCAACGCGTGGGTGGTCGCCAAGGTGGCGTGCCCGCACAGGTCCACTTCGGCGACCGGGGTGAACCAGCGCAGTTGTCGTACGCCGTCGACCAGTGGTCCGACGAAGGCGGTCTCCGAGTGTCGCAGCTCGGCCGCCACCGCCTGCATCCAGGCGGTGTCGTCGCTAACCTCTTCGAGTAGTACGACGCCGGCCGGGTTCCCGCCGAACGCCCTGTCTGTGAAGGCGTCGACGATGAAGAGTTCTAGGTTCGCCATCGTGGTCGCGGCCGCCATCCCGCAGGTGACCGGATGGATCGCCGCTCCTCCTCTCGATACGTATGCCGCCTGTCTGGTCGTCAGCTCGCTCATCATCGCGCAGGCATCGTCGTCTCACTATCTCCCGCCACGCGGGGAGCGGTGAGCGGACCTGCGGTCAGGGCCGCAGTTCGGAGCCGGGCTCGGGTGTGGGGCGGGCAGCCCCAGGACCGGCAACAGGGTCGGCCGTCGCGCCGTGCATCATCAGCTCCTCCAACGTTCGGCGAGTGTCCGGATGGGCGTCGCCGAGCACCCGGCGCCGGTCGTCGGCGAGTCGGCGTAGTTCGTCGGCAGCCTCCGCATTTCTGCCCTCGGAGAGCAGGGCGTGGGCGAGGATCTCCCGGATGGTGAGGATCTCCGAGCGGTGGCCCTGGCCGGTACGGGCGGCGACCTCGAGGATGTTGCGCAGCTCCTCGCGGGCCCGGGCGTCCTTGCCCCGGGCCAGCAGCACCCGGGCCAGGCTCTGTCGCACGGCGAGCGTCTCGGGATGGTCCGGCTGTCCGAGACGGTGGCGGATCCGCAGGATGGCTTGAAGTTCCTCCTCAGCCTCCCTGATGCGCCCCTGGGAGAGCAGTGCTCTGGAGAGGCTGTGCCGTACCACGAGGGTGTCCGGATGGTTGGTGCCGCGCGCCCGCTGCTCGCCGGCGAGGATCACCCGCAGTTCGCGCTCCGCCTCGACCCAGCGGCCCTGTTCCATGATGGACCGGGCGAGCTTGTGTCGACTGGCCAGCGTGTCGGTGTGCTCCGACCCGAGTAGCCGTTCCCGGGCCACGATCACCTCGCGGAGTTGCCGTTCGGCCGCCGAGAGGAAACCCTGTTCCAGGTCGGCACGGGCCCGCTCGTGGCGCAGCGCGAGCATGGTGAACTCGTCGACGTCGAGGTCCCGGATGTTGTCCAGGCAGCTGTCCAGGAATGTCGCAGCCTGCCGGGGCAGGCTCACCGCCAGCAGGTAGCGGGCGGTGAGCCGGGCCACCGTCAGGGCCAGTGCGGTGGTCTCCGGTGCCCGGGGCCGGCTGTTGCCGGTGGCCAGATAGTCGATGATCGGTCCGCCGCACTGCGGGGCCAGTACGCCCCACCGATGCCAGCACTCCGGCTCGTCCGGGTCGAGGTCGGCGGCGACACCGGCCAGCAGATCCATGATGAGCAGGTGGTATTCCGGTTCGCGTTCGATCACCTCGGGGAGGTTTCGGGTGATGTGCCGGACCAGCGGGTGCAGGCTCAGCGCGTGGGCGAAGGCCGGCTCGTCCACGTCGTCGATCATGGTCCGGTCGAGCAGAGCGAGGTCGGCGAGGGCGTCGAGCACCTGCGGTAGTCGGTCCTCGTCGAGCTTCGGAAACAGCGCCGACCGGGCGAGCCGGTCGGGCGCCAGCAGTGCGGCGTACGGGATCGGGGCCTCCGCCAGGCAGGCGAGCAGGCAGAGCAACTGCCGGGCGTACGGCATGCCCCGCCCGGCGAGCAGGTCGAGGGAGAGTTCCCAGGCCTGTCGTACCAGCTCTTCCAGGCGTAACGGCTCGCCCAGGTCTGGGCCGACGGTTGCAACGAACGGGTTGGCGAACCGGCGGTCCAGCGCCACCCGGTATTCGTCGAAGGTGCGGATCGCCGTGCTGCCCCGCAGCGCCGGGCCCCGGCTGGCCGACTTCAGGTAGGAACCCGCGCCCCGCAGGGCGAGTGGCAGCCCGCCCAGCCGGGCACCGAGGGCCCGGGCCTGGGCCAGGCTCCCGGCGCGGGGGGTGGCGAAGTCGAGCAGGACGCGGGCGGCGTCATCGTCGGACAGGGTCCGGACCGGGTGCCGGACGATCCAGCGACCCCAGGTTTCCTCGTTGCCCTCCCGGGTGGTGACGATCGCCGACCCGTGCTGGTTGGTGGGGGCGCGAAGCCACCCGTTGCCATTGACCACCTGCCCGTCGACCGGGGCGAGCAGTGCCGGGTCGTCGGCGTTGTCAAAGACCAGCAGCCACGGCTGGCCGGACTGGTCGAGCAGGTCCCACACCATGTCCATCGGCGACCTGGCCTTGCCGGACCAGATCAGGTCCAGTTCGGCGGCGGAGGCACCCAGCCGCCCGGCTATCTCCCGCATCGCGGCGCTGATCTGGGCTGGCCCTACCGCCGGCACCCACCAGACCAGCAGGCCCGAGTCCCGGGCCTGTCGGGCGATCTCCAGCGCTACCTGGCTCTTGCCGCACCCACCCAGTCCGTGCAGCACGTGCACGGCCGGGGCGGTGACCGGGGTGCCGTCCAGCGGCGGCAGGATCTCCTGGACCAGGTGTCGGCGTCCTCGCAGCGGACGGTCCAGCCGGCCAAACGGTGGGTCGACGGAGATTCGGCTCGCCCGTTCGGTGGCCGCCGGAGCGCTCGCGTAGAGGTTGAGCACGTCGCGGGCCGCGACCGAGACGTGTGACTGGTCGTACGCGTCGACCCGCTGTTCGGGAATCGGTGGCCGGTCGAGGGGGGTCGGGTCTTCCAGTGGTGGTTCGGAGCCGCCGTCGGTCACTGGTGCTCCGCCGGTCCGAAGAAGTTGATCTGATCCCGACCGGCGATGTTGGCCTTCGCCTGGTCTCGGAGGGTGATCTGCTGCCCGATCTGGGCGGCGGTCGAGACCGGCCCGGAGAAGTCGGCCACGAACTGGCGCAACTCGTCGAGCGCTTCCGGGTGCCGGCCGACCAGGTTACGGATCGCCCCGCGCCATTCGCTGCGTAGGTCGTGGGCGACCTCGGCCTGCTGGTCCGCCGGGGCGGCCTGGAGTTGCCGGTGGGAATCGGTCAGGTCACTCATGGTCCGAGTGGCGTCTGCGGTGTCACCCCGGCCGAAGATCTGCCCAATCCGCAGGCGTACGTCCGTCCAGAGATCGGTCACCATTGCCGATGTCAGGGTGGTGGCGGCGGTCGCGACGATGCTGTCGATGATCTCGTTCACGTGGTCTCACCGGATCCTCGGCGTCAATGTCGGGTGCGGGAGGTCGTCGCCCCGTGCCGACCGGTCCCTGCCGTTGGCACCTTACCGTGTGAGATCCACCCGTCACGATGAGTCGATCAAGTGCTCTCCGCTGTCCGGCCGGCGGCTCCGGCCGGCCGGACAGCGGAGCGGGATGACGGTTCGGGCCGGCGGCCGTCAGTCCTTGTTGGTCGATGGCGCTGGTGCCGCCGTTGGTATCGCCGGTGCGACGGGTGCGGCGGTTGGTGTCGCCGGTGCGCCGGGTGCCGCCGGGGCGAGCGCCGGCACGGTGACCGCCGTCCGCCGCCGTCGCTGCCCTCGGCGAACCAGCCAGATGACCCCGACCACCGGCACACCGAGTACGACGAGCCACGGCAGCACCGCACCCAGCACGGTCAGCAGGACCCCCACAGAGGCCACGAGCGCGGCCCAGCCCCCCTTCAGGCCGGCGAGGAAACCGGTCTGCGGCTCGTCGTCCTCCTGCTCTGCCTTCGGGCCGAGCAGCGTCACGTCGATGGTGGAGAGTGCGGTCAGGTCGGCCAGCCGGCGCTTCTTGGCCTCCAACGCGGCCAGATCGGCCTCTCGTTTGGCCAACTCACTCTCCAGCATCACCAGGTCACTGAGGCTCTTGGCCTGGCTGAGAAGTCGCCGCCCGCTCTCCACCCGGGCCCGCTGGGTGGCGAGCCGGGCATCGAGGTCCAGGGTCTCCTCGGTGACGTCCTGGGTCTCGATGTTCCGGCGTTCCTGTCGGCCCAGTGTGGCCAGCTCGTCCACGACCGCCGCGAACTTTGCCGCCGGTACCCGCAGGTTGAGTTTCGCCCGCGAGGAGGAGGTGTTGCTGGTGCGCTCGTCTCCGCCGACGAAGCCGCCCGCCGTGGTGGCGATCGTGGCGGCGCGGGCACCGGCCTCGTCGATGTTCTCGACGCGTACGGTGATCGAGCCGGTGTAGATGATCGTCCGCTGGTCGACCCGCAGGTCTGCCTTGGCTGCGGTGGTGTCCTGCTGGCCCGGTTTTTCCGCAGTACCGGGCGCGACCTGTTGCCCGCCCTGCTGATCGACCCCGGCGGCTGCCGGGGCCGCCCCGCTGGTCTCGGCGGAGTCCCGGCTCGGTTCGGCGCTACAACCAGTGGTCACCAGGGTGGCTGCGAGCGCCAGCGTACCCATGATCGTGGCCAGCCTTCGCCGATCCATCCTGTTCATGTCCCCTCCCGTACCGGGTAGTCAATGGCGCAGTGTTCCGTGAGACGTGCCGCGACGCCGTACCGGTTCCGGCAGACTGCGCATGGGACATCACGATTCGGCATTCAGGGGGTCACGATGCGATTGACCAAATACAGCCACTCCTGTGTACGGGTAGAGCACGACGGCGGCGTGCTGGTCATCGATCCCGGGGCGTTCGCCGAGCCGGCGGCCCTGGACGGGGTGGACGCGGTGCTGATCACGCATGAGCACTTCGACCACCTTGATGTGGACAAGCTCGCCGACCTGCTCGGCAAGCGACCGGCGGTGACCGTCCATACGCATCCGACGGTGGTGTCCAAACTGGAGGGGTTGCGGGGGGTGGTCACCGCGGTCGAGTCGGGGGACACATTCACCGCCGCCGGCATTCCGGTTCGGGCGTACGGGGGACTGCACGCCGAGATTCACCCTGATCTGCCCCGGGTGCCCAACCTGGGGTTCGTCATCAACGACTCCGTATACCACCCGGGCGACTCGTTCGACGTGCCGGACGACGTGCAGATCGACACTCTCTTCGTGCCGGTCTCCGCGCCGTGGCTCAAGCTCGCGGAGTCCATCGCCTTCGTTCGGGCGATCGCGCCGCGGCGGGCCTTCGCGCTGCACGACGCGTTGCTCAGCCACGCCGGTTACACCGTCACCGACGCCAACATGAGTCAACTTTCCGGCTGCGAGTACGCCCGGCTCGAACCCGGAGCGAGCGTCCGCTGAGCAGGCTGCCGGCGGGAGCGGGTCGGTGGGCGGAATGGTTGACGTGGATCAGGGGCTGATCGACGCGCTCTATGCCGGGCATCCGGACGGTTTCGTGGCCGCCCGGGACGAGGCCGTGGCCGCGCGTCGGGCCGCCGGCGACCAGGCGGGGGCGCGGGAGGTCGCAAAACTGCGCAAGCCGACCGTGGCGGCCTGGCTGGTGAACCTGCTGGCGTTGCGTCGGCCCGAGTTGGTGACGGAGTTCGTCGAACTCTCCGCCGCGCTCCGGGCAGCCCAGCGTGAGCTGCGTGGGGCCCGGCTGCGGGAGCTGTCCGCCCAGCGCCGGGACGCGGTGGCCGCCCTCGTCGCCGAGACCCGGGCCCTCGCCACCGAGGCGACCGGCGGTACGCCGACCGGGAAGCTGCCGCTGGCCGAGGTGGAGGCGACACTCACCGCGGCGCTCGCCGACGCCGAGGTGGCCGAGCGGGTACGTTCCGGCCGGCTGATCCGTGCGGCGAGCTACGCCGGGTTCGGCGAGGTGCCCAGACCACAGTTGCGGCTACTGACCGGGGGAGCGGGGGCAGAGCCCGCCGGTGTCGGTACGGTCGAGGTGGAGACCACCATCCCGCCGACGAGCGCCCGACTGGCCGGGGAGCAGGCCGATCGGACTCGGACGGCCACGGAGGACCGGACCGGTCGGGCTCAGCCCGGTCGGGCTCAGCCGGGTCGAGAGCGGGCGGCCCGGGAGCGGGAGGCTCAGGCGGCCCGGGAGCGGGCCGAGCGAGCCCGGCAGCGACGGGCGTTGTCGAAGGAGCTGACCCGGGCCCAGCGGGAGCAGGAGCGGGCGGAGAAAACTCTGGCCGAGGCGGTGACGGCGGTACAGGAGAGCACCGGCCGGCTGACGGAGATCGAGGGAGCCCTGGCCGACCTGGAACGACAGCGCGCGGCGGCTGAGGCCGAGATCGGTCGAAATCGGTTGGCCCGGAAGGCGGCGGAGCGGGATGCCGTTGCCGCACGGCGGCGGGCCGGGGAGATCGAGGCGGCCGTCGAGGCACTGGACGCTGATGATGCAGCCGCTCAACGCTGATGATGCAGCCGCTGAACGCTGAGGAATCCGTGGAGCCTGAATCCATGCGGTGGGGCATTTGATCCTTGCCAGCTAACCGATACCGGTTACCCGGATCGGCCCGCTCATCGGCGGCGGCCGGCGGAAAACCGGGCGACAGCGCGTATCGGCGGGCGATTCAATGCCAGACGTGAACCTCCCGGACGGCTGGACCACGCGTCGGCCTACTCTCGATGACATTCCGGTGATCCTGGCGGTGGTGCACGCCAGCGACATCGCCTCGGTCGGACAACCCGACTTCAGCCCCGAGGACGTACGGGAGGCGCTGACCGCGCCGAACGTCGACCCGGCGTACGACTCCTGGCTGGCGCTCGATCCGGACGGTGCCGTGGTGGGCTGGGCCTACCTGGAGAACCCGGCCCGGTCGCGCCGGGACTTCGTCGAGGTCTACGTGCACCCGGAGAAGGGCATTCCGGCCCAGGCGCCGCTGCTGGCCCGCCAACTGGCCCGGGTCGCGGAGCGCGCCGCCGAGTTCGGCTACGCCGAGATGACCGTGCGGTCCGGCGCGATCCCGAACGAGGAACGTTGGATCGCCACCCTGCAAGCCGCCGGATTCAGCTTCGTCAAGCGGTACGCCCGGATGCGCCGGTCGCTGGCCGGGGTGCCGGCCGTACCGCCGCCGTCACCGCAGGACGTGCTGATTCGGCCGGTCCGGGCGACTGACGATGCTGACATGCGCGAGTTCCACCGCGTCCTCGACACTGCCTTCCGGGACACCCTGGACTACGTCCCGCTCTCCTACGAGCAGTGGCGGGAGCAGATCGCCAGCCTGCCCAGCGTCGCCTGGGACGAGTGGTTCGTGGCCGTCGTACAGGACGAGCCGGTGGGCATTCTCCAGTCAGCGGACCAGGCACTGGACCAGAACGAGGGCTGGGTCAAGAACCTGGCGGTGCTGCGGGAGCACCGGCACCGGGGGGTCGGCCGGGCACTGCTCGGGCAGGCGTTCGCCGCCTACGCTGCCAAGGGACGCGACTACGCCGGGCTTGGGGTGGACCTGAGTAACCCGACGGAGGCGGCCCGGTTGTACCGGTCGGTGGGGATGGCCCCGACCTACGAGGCGGACATGTTCGAGCGGACGGTCGCGGCGGCCCGCTGACCCGTACCGCTGATCCTGCTGCCCGGTCCGGCCCTTCGCGGCACCGGCCGGGCAGCCTTTTGTTCGGCCCGGGGAGTTGCTCCCCGATCCTGGCTCGGGCGGGGTTATGCGGAGGCGGTCTTGGTGGGACGGGAGCGCAGGTCCGCCACGTAGTCGTCGGGCGCACCGGCCTTCTCCGCCGCGTTGGCGATCTCCGAGAGGTACCACGCGGTCGGCATGCCGCCCTCGTATCCAGCGAAGACGTAGACCCAGGCGGTGACGTCGCCATCCAGGGTGCTGACCCGCAGGTGCAGCTTGCGGTAGGTGCCGGCGTCCACCCCCTCGATCTCGTCGAGTTGGGCGGCGTCCCAGGCATGTACGTCGTAGAGCGCGACGAACACGCGGTCGCCGGGGGACTCGACGATGGTGGTGACGGCACCCTCCCACCCGAGCACCCCCTCACCAGCGAAGGTCAGGCGCCAGCCTTCGAGCCAGCCAGTGCCGACGAGCGGAGAATGCGGACAATATGCCCGCATCCGGGAGGGATCAAGGTTTGAGCCGTACGCGGCGTAGTGACGCACAGCGATGACGATAGCTTGGCAGGTGGGTAGTGGAGAATACGACGGTGCGTGTCGGATGAGCCGGAGAGAAGAAAGTCACTGTGAGCATTGACGAAGGGCGGACGCGGTGAGCCGGATTGTGATCATCGGCGGGGGGCCGGCCGGCTACGAGGCTGCGCTCGTCGCCGCCCAGTTGGACGCCGAAGTCACCGTGGTCGAGGCCGATGGCGCGGGCGGAGCCTGTGTCCTCTCCGACTGTGTGCCATCGAAGACCTTCATCGCCAGTTCAGAGGTGGTGACCGGGTACCGCGACACGGATGAGTTCGGTGTCCTCTCCGACGGCCTGGAGGCGGTGACCGTCGACGCGGCGGCTGTACATCAGCGGGTCAAACGGCTCGCGTTGGCCCAGTCGTCCGACATCCAGGCGAAGTTGATCAAGGCTGGAGTCACCTTCGTCCACGGGCATGCCCGGCTCGGCGAGGACACGCTCGGTCACTTGCACCGGGTGATCGTTACCCCGGCCGACGGTGACTCCGAGTACGAGATCGACGCCTCCACGGTGCTGATCGCGACCGGCGCGACCCCCCGGGTGCTGCCCACCGCCGTACCCGACGGGGAACGCATCCTGACCTGGCGGCAGGTGTACGACCTGCCGGAGTTGCCCGAGCGGCTGATCGTGATCGGTTCCGGCGTCACCGGGGCCGAGTTCGCCAGCTCCTACCTCGCCATGGGCGTGGAGGTGACCCTGGTCTCCAGCCGGGACCGGGTCATGCCACACGAGGACGCCGACGCGGCGATGGCGATCGAGCAGGTGTTCCGCAACCGGGGCATGTCCATCCTCAACAACTCCCGCGCCGACGCGGTCCGCCGTACCGAGGACGGGGTGGAGGTGACCCTCTCCGACGGCCGGGTGGTGTACGGCTCACACGCCCTGATGGCGGTCGGGTCGGTGCCCAACACCGCCGGACTGGGTCTGGCCGAGTACGGCGTCGCCGTGGCGCCCGGCGGCTACGTGACCGTGGACCGGGTCTCCCGGACCAACGTTCCGGGCGTCTACGCCGCCGGTGACTGCACCGGCGTACTGCCCCTGGCCAGCGTCGCCGCCATGCAGGGCCGGATCGCCATGTGGCACGCCCTGGGCGAGGCCGTCTCGCCGCTGCGGCTGCGTACCGTTGCCGCCAACGTCTTCACCAACCCGGAACTCGCCACCGTCGGCGTCTCGCAGGACGAGGTCGACTCCGGGCGTACCCCGGCCCGACAGGTGATGCTTCCGCTCGCCGGCAACGCGCGGGCGAAGATGGACGACCTCTCCGACGGGTTCGTCAAGCTGTTCTGCCGACCCGCCAGCGGCCAGGTCATCGGCGGCGTGGTGGTGGCACCGAAGGCCAGTGAGCTGATTCTGCCGATCACGATGGCGGTGGAGAACCACCTGACCGTGGATCAGCTCGCGCACACCATCACGATCTACCCCTCGCTCTCCGGTTCGATCACGGAGGCGGCCCGGCAGCTGATGCTGCACGAACTGGAGTGACCGCACCTGCTGTGGCAGCTGGAGTCATTTCAGCTGCCACAGCAGCGGGGATGGCCGTGGTCGTCGCGGGAGTCGGGGTGACCGCCGAAACAGCGGTAGCCAACGGCGCGGCGGTAGTCATCGGCGTCGCTGTCGAGGCGGTGGTAGTCATTGGCGTGACCGCTGGCTGTCGGCGGCCGGCGACCAACGCCAGAGCCCAGCCACCAGCGGCGAAGACGGCCGCCGCCAACCCGGCGATACCCGCCAGCAGCCAGCCGTCCCCGGCCAGCGCCGAACCGCCGAGATGGCCGACGAGCCCGCCGTACGCGGCCCAGCCGAGTGCCGCCATCGCCTCGTACGTCAGGAATCGGCGGTACGGGTAGCTACCTCGGCCTGCCTGGTAGCAGACGAGCATCCGGCCGCCCGGCACGAACCGGCAGAGCAGAACGACCAGCAGGCCAGGCTGGCGCAGGTGGTGGCCGTACCGGCTGGCCAGTTGCCGGGCCCGGTCCTGCGCCCGCCGGCTACGACCGGACTGGGGCGGTCGAGTCCGGTTCTGTGCCCGTTTGCCACGACCGAGCTGGGGCGGCCGAGCCCGGTTCCACACCCGCCGCCGCCCGGCCCGGGCTTGCCGGCGGCGGTGCCCCCGCCGCCCGAGCAGGTAGCCAGCCAGGTCGCCGGTGAAGACGCCGAATGCCCCCATGACGATGGTCAGCGGCAGGCTCAAGCCGCCGTAGACGGTCAACGCGCCGCCCGTGATCATCAGCGCCTGGGTCGGCACGATCGGGATGAACACGTCAATAGCCAACAGGCCGATCAGTACCAGATATATCCAAAACGGTGACGTCATGTCCGTGAGGAACTCGGCCACGCTGGTCACCTCGAAGGTCGGTTTGGTCTGGGCGGGGGCCTCCAGCCTGACCGGCGGATCCAACCCGATGCCGCCAGGCGGCACCAGGGGTGAGATCGGACACGCCACCGCAGGCCAGGGTCATGACGAGCGTAGCTCCCCGCGGCCGATGTACTCATCGATCAGCAGGTCGGCGCGACCGGTCTTCGGGGTTCGCCGGGTGGACGTGACCGATTGGCGGCGGGAACGAATGTGCCGACGCGCAGCGCCCGGCGTACCGTTGTCGGGGCGCGCCCCCGGCACCTCAGGTTCCCCCCGGTGCTGACGTGCCGGGACGCCGTTTGGGGTCGCCGGCAGGTCCCGTGCCGGCGACCCCCACCAGCTGTTAGGAAGGGCCCCTTCTTATCGCTTTTTGCATAGGAAGGGGCCCTTCCTAACACCCCCAGCGGAAATACGGGTGCGTCCCGCAGCGGGCGGGCGTAGCGTGGCGGCATGCGTAGCGCGGCCATGACGACGACGCCGGGACACCCCGGCGTGCCACGCTGACGCGACCACCGTCACGACCGCCCCGGGGCTCTCCGCCCCGGGACTTCGTCGTTTCCGGGTACGGGAATTCCTGAGCGGTCACGACCCGCCGGTACGCGCCGACGGGTCGTACCCGATCGAGGAGACCGACATGGTCGACCACCGCAAGCTCGGTCGCGAGCTTGAGTTGTTCCACGCCGACCCGTTGTCCGGGGCCGGCCTGCCGATCTGGCTGCCGGCCGGCGCGGCGGCCCGGCACGCCGTCGAGGAGTACGTCCGGGAGCTGGAACGCCGGGCCGGCTACCAGCACGTCTATTCGCCGCCGCTGGGTAAGCGAGAGCTGTTCGAGCTCTCCGGCCACCTGGGCTACTTCGCCGACGACATGTTCCCGGTCATGCGGCTCTCCGCGGACGACGAGTTCGTGCTGCGGCCGGCGCTCTGCCCACACCACGCCCTGGTCTACCGGGCCCGGGGCCGGTCCTACCGGGAGTTGCCGTTGCGGATCGGCGAACTGGGCGGGATGTACCGGTCGGAGCGCTCCGGAGTGCTCGGCGGACTCAGCCGGGTACGGGCCATCTCGCTCAATGATGCGCACAACTTCTGCACCCTCGAGCAGGTCGGGCAGGAGGTCGCCGAGATCCTCGACCTGATCCGGGAGGCGCACGCGGCGCTGGGCGTACGACCGGCCGGCTTCCGGCTGTCGCTGCGCGGTCCAGGTGAGAAGTACCTGGGCGACGACGAGATGTGGCGGCAGGCCGAGGACCTGCTCCGGTCGGCGCTGGCCGGGGTGCCCTATATCGAGGCCGAAGGTGAGGCGGCCTTCTACGGGCCGAAGATCGATATCCAGGTCCAAGATGCGGCTGGACGGGAGTTCACCCTCTCCACCATTCAGCTCGACTTCGACAAACCGGAGAAGTTCGACCTGACCTATGTGGCGTCGGACGGGTCGCGACGTCGTCCGGTGATGGTGCACCGCAGCCTGATCGGCAGCATGGAGCGGCTCTTCGCGTACCTGATCGAGGTGCACGCCGGGGCCTTCCCCGCCTGGTACGCCCCGGAGCAGGTACGGGTGCTTCCGATCAGCCCGGACCAGGCCGCTGCGGCGGAAAGCTTTGCCCGGGACTGTGTGGCGGTTGGACTGCGGGCCCGTTCGATATTGGATGGTTCGGTCGGTGCCCGAATTCGCGAGGCGGTCCACCGCAAGGTGCCGTACGTGGCCGTACTCGGTGCGCGGGAGGTCGCCGAGAATCGGGTCTCGCTCCGGCTACGGGACGGCCGGTGTCTCGACTTGATGGCCACCGCCGACGCGCTCCGCCTGATCACCGCAGGAGTGGCTGCGAGGTAAGGAAGGGCCCCTTCTTATCGCTTTTTGCATAAGAAGGGGCCCTTCCTAACACCCAAAAGCACGCCACCGCCGCGATCCGACCGGCGACTGGCAGCCGCTACTACCCGACTGGCGACCGGGGGCGCAACGTACCGGTCGGGGCGCCGGTACCGGTCGCGGCGCCCACGCCGACCATGTCCGGTTCGGCGTCGCCAGCCTCGGCCACCGGTTGTGTGAACTGCGCGTGGTAGAGCCGGTGGTAGGCACCCTCGGCGGCGAGCAGTTCGCTGTGCGTACCCTGCTCCACGATTCGACCACTCTCCATCACCAGGATCAGGTCCGCGTCCCGGATGGTCGACAGTCGATGGGCGATCACGAAGCTGGTCCGGTCGGCCCGCAGCGCGGCCATCGCATGTTGCAACAACACCTCGGTACGGGTGTCCACCGAACTCGTCGCCTCGTCCAGGATCAGCAGCGACGGGTCGGACAGGAACGCCCGCGCGATCGTGATGAGCTGCTTCTCTCCGGCGCTGACGTTGCTGCCCTCCTCGTCGATGACGGTGTCGTAGCCGTCGGGCAGGCTACGGACGAACCGGTCGACGAAGGTCGCCTTCGCCGCGGCGACGATCTCCTCCTCGCTGGCGCCCGGGTTCCCGTACGCGATGTTGTCCCGGATCGTGCCGCCGAAGAGCCAGGTGTCCTGGAGGACCATGCCGATCTCGCCGCGCAGCTCGTCCCGACGCATGGTGGTGATGTCGACCCCGTCGAGGGTGATCCGTCCGGCGTCCAACTCGTAGAACCGCATGATCAGGTTGACCAGGGTGGTCTTGCCCGCCCCGGTCGGCCCGACGATCGCCACCGTGTGCCCCGGCTCGGCGACCAGGGACAGGTCCTCGATCAATGGCTTGTCGGGCTCGTACCGGAAGGAGACCTGCTCGAACTCGACCCGGCCGTGCGGGTTGGTGACCCGGGCCGGTTCGGCCGGCTCCGGGCTCTGCTCCGGCGCATCGAGTACGGCGAAGACCCGCTCCGCCGAGGCGACCCCGGACTGCAGCAGGTTAGCCATCGACGCGACCTGGGTCAGCGGCTGGGTGAACTGCCGGGAGTACTGGATGAACGCCTGGACGTCGCCGAGGCTCATCGCCCCGGATGCCACCCGCAGGCCGCCGACCACCGCGATAGCCACGTAGCTCAGGTTTCCGATGAACATCATCGACGGCATGATGATGCCGGAGATGAACTGGGCACCGAAGCTGGCCTTGAACAGTTCGTCGTTCTTGTCGCCGAAGGCGGCTTCGATCTCCCGCTGCCGGCCGAAGACCTTGACCAGCTCGTGCCCGGTGAACGCCTCCTCGATCTGACCGTTGAGCGCCCCGGTGTGCTGCCACTGCGCGATGAACTGGCGCTGCGAACGCCCGGCGATCTGCTTTGTCACCAGCACCGACAGCGGTACCGCGACCAGCGCGATCACCGCGAGCAGCGGCGAGATGATGAACATCATCGTGAGTACGCCGACGACGCTGAGGAGCGCGGTGAGCAGCTGACTCAACGTCTGTTGCAGACTCTGGGCGACGTTGTCGATGTCGTTGGTGACCCGGCTGAGCAGCTCACCCCGAGGTTGTTTGTCGAAGTAGGGCAGCGGCAGCCGGTGCAGTTTCTCCTCGACGTCGGCGCGCAGCCGCAGGATCGCCCGCTGCACCACGTCGTTGAGCAGGTAGAACTGCCACCAGGAGAGCAGGCTGGCGGCGACGAAGAGGACCAGTGCCAGCGCCAGGACCTGCCCCAGGCGGGTGAAGTCGATTCCGACGCCGGGTACGACGTCCATGTTCGCCAGCATGTCGGCGAAGGTGTCGTTGCCCGCCGCCCGAGCCTGTGCGACCGCCTGGTCGAGGGTCGTTCCCTCGGGTAGCTGCTTGCCGATGATCCCGGCGAAAATCAGGTCAGTGGCCCTACCGAGGATCTTCGGCCCGATGACAGTGAAGGCCACGCTGATCACGGCCAGCGTGACGATCCCCAGCAGGTGGATTCGGTACGGGCGGAGCCGGCCCAGTAGTCGTTTGGCGGACGGGACGAAGTTCATCGACTTCTCGCCGGGCATGCCGGCCTGCCAGTGTGGTGCACCGCCCCGCCCGCCGGCCGGTAGTCGCTTGGGTGTGCTCTCGGCCGTACCCGACTCGGGGGTCTGCTCCTGCGTCTGTCCGCCGCTCATGCCGTCCTCAGTCGTCTGCTTGCTCATGCCGGCACCGCCGAGGTGAGCTGGGATGCCACGATCTCCGCGTACGTCGGACAGGTGTCGAGGAGTTCGTCGTGTCGTCCGCGTCCGACGATCGCACCATCGTCGAGGACGAGGATCTGATCGGCATCCATGATCGTGGAGACCCGCTGGGCCACGATGACCACGGCGGCGTCGGCGGTGATCGGGCGTAGTGCCGCCCGTAGCCGAGCGTCGGTGCCCAGGTCGAGCGCGGAGAACGAGTCGTCGAACAGGTAGATCTCCGGGCGGCGGACCAGGGCTCGGGCGATCGCCAGCCGTTGCCGCTGACCACCGGAGACATTGGTGCCGCCCTGGGCGATCGGGGCGTCAAGCCCTTCCGGCATCGCCTCGACGAAGTCCCGGGCCTGGGCGACCTCCAACGCCGCCCACAGTTCCTCGTCGGTGGCGGCCGGGTTGCCGTAGCGCAGGTTGCTGGCCACCGTGCCGGAGAACAGGTACGGCCGTTGTGGCACCAGCCCGATCCGGCTCCACAGCAGATCGGGGTCCAGGTCGCGGACGTCCACCCCGTCCACGGTTACGGATCCGGCGGTTGTGTCGAACAGTCGGGGAACCAGGGACAGCAGCGTCGTCTTGCCGGCCCCGGTGCTGCCGATGATCGCGGTTGTCCTGCCCGCCTCGGCATGGAAGGAGATGTCGCGGAGCACGGGTGCTACCGCCCCCGGGTACTGGAACCGCACCTCGCGGAGCTCCAGGTCGCCGTGTAGACCGACCTCGGCGATGGGAGCCTGCGGCGGGAGCACGGACGACTCGGTGTCGAGCACTTCGACGATCCGTTCGGCGCAGACTGCTGCCCGGGGCACCATCATCGTCATGAAGGTGGCCATCATGACCGACATCAGGATCTGCATCAGGTAACTCAGGAAGGCGGTCAGCGCGCCGACCTGGATCTCGCCAGCGTCGATCCGTCCTGCGCCGAACCACAGCACGGCGACGCTGGAGAGGTTGAGCACCAGCATCACGATCGGGAAGATCAACGCCATCAACCGACCGGTACGCAGGGCGGTGGCGGTCAGCTCGGTGTTGGCCGTATCGAAGCGTTCGGTCTCGTGTGGCTCGCGGACGAACGCCCGGACCACCCGGATGCCGGTGATCTGTTCGCGGAGCACTCGGTTGACGGTGTCGATCCGGGTCTGCATGAGCCGGAACTGCGGCACCATCTGGCGGACGATCGAACCGATGGCCAGGGCCAACACAGGCACGCTGACCAGCATCAGCCAGGAGAGGCCGACGTCTTCCCGGAGCGCCATGATCACGCCGCCGATGCACATGATCGGTGCCGCCACCAGCATGGTGCAGCTCATCAGTACGAGCATCTGCACCTGTTGCACGTCGTTGGTGTTACGGGTGATCAGCGAGGGGGCACCGAACTGGGCCACTTCGCGGGTCGAGAAGCTCAGCACCCGACGGAAGATCAACGATCGGAGGTCCCGCCCGAAGCCCATGGCAACCCGGGCACCCAGGTAGACCGCGACGATCGAACAGGCGATCTGGAGCCCGCTGACCAGGAGCATCCATCCGCCGATACGGAGGATGTAGCCGGTGTCGCCGCGGGCGATGCCCTGGTCGATGATGTCGGCGTTGAGACTCGGTAGGTAGAGCGAGGCGATGGTGCCGACGAGTTGGAGCAGCACCACAGCGGTCAGTGCACCGCTGTAGGGCCGTAGGTGGGTGCGGAGCAGTCGGGTCAGCACCGGGGACCTCCGAAGTCGCGCGCGTACGTCGGGATGCCAGCGTCGCAGCAGTGCGGCGACTTGTCGCCCGATTTACCGTGCTTCGGGCGCTGTCTGGCCTGTCCTCCTGGCCCGATGGCTAAGCTCATTTGTCGTTCTCCCCGTTGGACGTCGTCTTGATCAGTTCAAGTAGGAACTCGCGGATCACGGCCGCCTTCGCCGGGTCGGTGTCGACCGACGTGAGTGGTGGGTTTCTGTGGATGACCGCGAGCAGCGCCTGGATTCGATCCGTCCCAGCTGGTGTGAGGGCCAGTCGTACGGTACGACGATCGGTCTCGCTCCGCTGTCGTTCGACCAGTCCGTCCCGGGCAAGCGTGTCGACGATGCCGGTGAGGGTCGCCGGGCGTACGAAGCATCGGGTGGCCACCTCGTGGTGCGGCAGATTTCCGTGCTCGGCGAGGGTGAGCAAGGCGACCATGCCGGCCGGAGTGAGCCCGTGGTGCTCGGCCAGGTAACGATGCCACTGCTGCGACATCAGGTGCCCGGCTACGGCGACGAGCCGACCGAGTGGTGCGTTGTGTAGGTCGTGCCGCGGATCCATGGGCGATATGTTAGCTCCCTAATCATTAGGAGCCAAACGAAATAGCGAGTGCCGCCCCGACGAAGACGACCTGGAGCGCGGTGCGGGGCACCAGCGGTGTTGCCGGCCGGCCGTCCACGGTCAGCTTGCGCCGGGCGGCGGAGACGTTCGCCGGGAACATGGCGAGCATCAGCAGGGCCAGGGCGCCGGCCGTCCACGGTGCGGTGGCCGGGATCAGCAGGCCGACCGCCCCGGCGAGCTCCAGTACGCCGGTGATGGTCACCAGCAGTTCCGGTCGAGGTAGGGCGGGCGGCACCATTGCGATCATTTCCGTACGCCGGGTGCCGACGAAGTGGACGACGCCGGTGAGGGTGAACATCAGGGCGAGGCCGACCCGTAGGGCGGGCAGCCAGTTGTCGAGGGCGTCCACGCCGAGCAGGCCGGTGATGCGGGCGATGGCGAAGCCGACGATCAGGGCGATCAGGGGGGCCACGGAAACTCCAATCAGAAAGCACGATCTTGTCAGTGACAAGACTGCCCCGACAGGTGTCATCTTGTCAATGGCAAGATATGCTGTCGGCATGACAGGAGAGAGTTCCGTCGGTCGGACGTACCACCATGGCGACCTGCGGCGGGCGTTGCTGGCGGCGGCGGTCGAAGCAGTTGGGGAGCACGGCCCCACGGCGCTGAGCCTGCGCGACCTGGCCCGCCGCGCGGGCGTCTCGCACGCCGCCCCAGCCCACCACTTCGGGGACAAGGCCGGGCTACTCACCGCACTGGCCGCCGAAGGGTTCAACACCCTCGCCGACGACCTGTCCCGAGTGACCCGGGAGACCGGCAGCCTGCTGGAAACCGGGGTGGCCTACCTCCGGTTCGCCATCGAACATCGGGCCCACTTCGAGGTGATGTTCCGCCCGGACCTCCATCGCAGCGACGATGCCGAACTCGTTGCTGCCCAGCGCCGGGCCGGCGAGGCGCTCGGCGCTGGCGTTGCCACGCTGCCCGCCGCGCCCAGCGGACTGGACGCCCGGTTCGCCGGGCTGTCCGCCTGGTCCATCGTGCACGGCTTCGCCACACTCTGGCTGGCCGGCGCACTCCCGGACGACGTGGTGGGTACGGATCCCGAGGCCGCCGGCCGAGTCGTCCTCCAGGGCCTCTTCGCGGTCTGAGGTGTGAGGGGGTGCGGTGTTAGGAAGGGCCCCTTCCTATGCAAAATGCGATAAGAAGGGGCCCTTCCTAACACCAAAACCCCGTCACCAGCTTGTCGGCAGCGGCATTCCCTCGGCGTACCCGGCCCGGCTCTGCACTCCGACCAGGGCCCGTGCGTGGAACTCGATCAGGTTGGCCGCCCCGGCGTACGTGCACGCGCTACGTACCCCCGCGACGATTTCGTCGATCAGGTCCTCGACTCCTGGGCGGTGCGGGTCGAGGAACATCCGGGCCGTCGAGATGCCCTCCTCGAAGACCGCCTTGCGGGCCTGCTCGAACAGGCTGTCCTCGCCGGTACGGGCGCTGACCGCGCGCGACGACGCCATCCCGAAGCTTTCCTTGTACCGTCGCCCGTCGACGTCGGTGTAGAGGTCACCGGGGGACTCGTAGGTGCCGGCGAACCAGGAACCGATCATCACGTTGGACGCGCCGGCCGCCAGTGCCAGGGCGACATCCCGGGGGTGACGGATGCCGCCGTCCGCCCACACGTGCCGACCGAGTTGGGTGGCGGCATCGGCACAGTCGAGTACGGCCGAGAACTGCGGTCGGCCGACGCCGGTCATCATCCGGGTGGTGCACATCGCCCCGGGGCCGACCCCGACCTTGACGATGTCCGCGCCCGCCTCGACGAGGTCCCGCACCCCGTCGGCGGTGACGACGTTGCCGGCGGCGACCGGTACCGGTGGGTCGAGCGCCCGTACTGCCCGCAGGGCGGTGAGCATCCGTTCCTGGTGGCCGTGTGCGGTGTCCACGACCAGGGTGTCTATTCCGGCCTCGATCAGCGCGGCGGCCTTTCCCGCCACGTCACCGTTGATGCCGATCGCGGCGGCGACCCGTAGCCGGCCCTTGGCGTCCACCGCCGGCCGGTAGAGGGTGGCCCGGAGCGCGCCCTGCCGGGTCAGTACGCCGACCAGTCGCCCGTCGCCGTCGACCACCGGCGCGAGACGCCGCCGCCCCTGGGACAGTACGTCGAACCCGGCGCGCGGATCGGCTTCCGCCGGTACGGTGTGTAGCTCGGTGGACATCACCTGGTGTAGCTGGGTGAAGCGATCGACGCCTTCGCAGTCTGCCTCGGTGACCACCCCGATCGGCCGTTCGTCGGCATCGACCACCATCACCGCGCCGTGTGCCCGTTTGGGGAGCAGGTGGATCGCGTCGCCGACGGTCTCGTGCGGGCCGAGCGTGATCGCGGTGTCGTGCACCAGGTGACGTTGTTTCACCCAGGCGACGACCTGTGCCACCACCTCGATCGGAATGTCCTGGGGCAGGACGGCGATCCCGCCGCGCCGGGCTACGGTCTCGGCCATCCGCCGCCCGGCCACCGCCGTCATGTTGGCGACCACGATGGGAATCGTGGTGCCGGTCCCGTCGACGGTAGAAAGATCGACATCGAGCCGT
Source organism: Micromonospora sp. NPDC003197 (assembly GCF_053590565.1). NCBI lineage: Bacteria > Bacillati > Actinomycetota > Actinomycetes > Micromonosporales > Micromonosporaceae > Micromonospora > Micromonospora sp. NPDC003197. Next base: position 302,650 of record NZ_JBSFTE010000002.1, read on the forward strand.
GATCCGACGTTGGACCGGACCGGGGCCATGAAGACATCGTCGTACGTCAGGTCGTGCGCGGGGGCCGCGCCAGAAAGGAACCGCACCCGGCCATCATGCCCGCTGGAAGATCTGTCAGCAGGCCCGCTGGGAGATCCGCCAGCAGGCCCGCCGGAAGTTTCGCCAGCAGGCCCGCCGGGAGATCCCACCGGCGAGCCAGTTGCGGGATGCGCCCATCAGGTCCGCCGGGAGATCTTCGATCGAGACACCGCGAAAAACCTCCCGAGTACGACCTCAGGCCGGTGGCGGGGTGATGGTGCAGATCGCCGAACCAGCGGTGATCACCGCACCCACCTCGGCGGAGAGGCCACTGACCACACCGCTGCGATGGGCGTTCAGCGGTTGCTCCATCTTCATCGCCTCGAGCACCACGACCAGGTCCCCCTCGGCGACCATGTCCCCGTCGGCCACCGCAATCTTGACGATGGTGCCCTGCATCGGCGAGGTGAGCGTGTCGCTGCTGACCCCGCCGCCGCCCTTCGTGCCGGCACCCCGTCGGGCGGGACGGCGGCTGCTGGTGGCGCTGGTACCCGGGGCGCTGGTCGTACTCGCGCCGATGCCGGCGGGCAGGGTCACCTCCAGCCGTTTGCCGCCCACCTCGACCACGATGGTCTCGCGGGCCGTCGGTGCACCTGCCGGGTCGGCGGAGGCGGCGGCGGTGAACGGCGGCACGGTGTTGTCGAACTCGGTCTCGATCCACCGGGTGTGTACGGCGAACGGCTCGGCGGTGAATGCCGGGTCGCGGACCACCAGCCGGTGGAACGGCAGTGCGGTGGCCATCCCCTCGACCACCATCTCGTCCAGGGCGCGCCGGGCACGTTCCAGAGCCTCGGTCCGGGTCTCCCCAGAGATGATCACTTTGGCGAGCAGCGAGTCGAAGTTGCCGCCGATCACGTCGCCGGCCGAGATGCCGGTGTCGACGCGTACCCCCGGGCCGGTGGGCAGGCGCAATGCGGTGACGGTGCCGGGCGCGGGCAGGAAACTGCGGCCCGGGTCCTCGCCGTTGATCCGGAACTCGATGGAGTGTCCGCGCGGCGTCGGGTCCTCGGTCAGCCGCAGCTTCTCGCCGTCGGCGATGCGGAACTGTTCGCGGACCAGGTCGATGCCGGCGGTTTCCTCGGTGACCGGGTGCTCCACCTGCAACCGGGTGTTGACCTCCAGGAAGGAGATCGTCCCGTCCGCGCCGACGAGGTATTCGACCGTGCCGGCACCGTGGTAGCCGGCCTCCCGGCAGATCGCCTTGGCGCTGTCGTGGATGGCGGCACGTTGCGCCTCGGTCAGGAACGGCGCGGGTGCCTCCTCGACCAGCTTCTGGTGCCGGCGTTGCAGCGAGCAGTCTCGGGTGCCGACGACGATCACGTTGCCGTGCTGGTCGGCCAGGACCTGGGCCTCGACGTGCCGGGGCCGGTCCAGGTAGCGCTCGACGAAGCACTCGCCCCGACCGAAGGCGGCGACCGCCTCCCGGGTGGCCGACTCGAACAGCGCCGGGATCTCCTCCATGGTGCGGGCCACCTTGAGCCCGCGTCCGCCACCGCCGAACGCCGCCTTGATGGCGACCGGCAGGCCGTGGTCGACGGCGAAGGCCATCACCTCGTCGGGGCCACCGACCGGGTCCGGGGTGCCGGGCACCAGGGGTGCGCCGGCCCGCTGGGCGATGTGTCGGGCGGTGACCTTGTCACCGAGGTCGCGGATCGCCTGCGGGGTCGGGCCGATCCAGGTCAGGCCCGCGTCGATGACGGCCTGCGCGAAGTCGGCATTCTCCGAGAGGAAGCCGTAACCCGGGTGTACGGCGTCCGCATCGGACCGCTTGGCGATGTCGAGGAGCTTGTCGATACGCAGGTACGTCTCGGCGGCGGTGTCGCCGCCCAACGCGTACGCCTCGTCGGCGATGGTGGCGTGCAGCGCGTCGCGATCCGAGTCGGCGTAGACGGCCACACTGCCCAGGCCGGCATCCCGGCAGGCACGGACGACCCGGACGGCGATTTCGCCCCGGTTGGCGATGAGTACCTTGCGCACGCTGTTCCCCTTAGCTGGCTCGTGACCTCTGGTTCGTGAGTGCGGGACTCCTGGAAGTTACTGACCGGGAGTGTAGTGGTCACGTTGATCAACTTGATCGGTCGGCGGTGTGGGATGTTGCACTGGCCGCCAGATGCTAGTCAATTTTGGCTATTACGCTGATCGTCGTGTCAGCAACCCGAATGATGATCCTCGGACTGGTCCAGTGGATGCAGCCGGTGCACGGCTACGACGTACGGCGTGAGTTGCTCAGCTGGGGGGCCGACCGGTGGGCGAACATCCAGCCCGGGTCCATCTATCACGCGCTACGCAAGTTGACCGCTGAAGGGTTGCTGCGGGAGGTGGCCACCGAACAGGTCGGTGGCCGGCCGGCGCGTACCACGTACGAGGTCACCAGCAAGGGGGCGGACGAGTTCGAGACCCTGCTGCGGGATCAGTGGTGGCAGCTGCATTCGCAGCCCGACCCGTTCATCTCGGCGTTCTCGTTTCTGCCGGCCTTGCCCCGGGAGGAGGCGGCGGCAGCGCTACGCAACCGGGCCCGACTGCTGCGAGCCGGTAACGAGTCGATGCGTGCCTCGTTGGACTCGGGTTGGATCCGCAAGTCCAAGCCGGTGCACGTGGGCTGGATGTTCGAGCTGTGGTGCGCCCGGGCCGACGCGGAGATCAGCTGGTGCGAGCGGATCGCCGGGTTGATCGAGTCGGGCGTGCCGTACCTGCCAGCGGAGCTGGTGCAGCAGGAGGGCTGGGACGGGTGGAAGGACCAACAGGGACAATAGTCAACGTTGACTAAGAAGGTGGTATCGCACTAGCCTCGGCGGGAGCGTTGGGGCGGACGCCTGCCTTGCGTGGTCTCGGGGGAATCACGGTCGGCGGAAGTCGTCGGCCCTGGCTGACCAGGAGCAGAAAATGATCGAAACCAGGGGGTTGCGGAAGTCCTTCCGCTCCCGCCAGGGCAAGGAGAAGAAGACCGTCGACGCCGTACGCGGAGTCGACCTCACCGTGGCCGAGGGGGAGATCTTCGGCTTCCTCGGCCCCAACGGCGCCGGCAAGACCACCACACTGCGCATGCTCGCCACCCTCATCGAGCCGGACGGCGGCGAGGCCATCGTGGCCGGTGCCAACCTGCGTACCGACCCGGCCGAGGTGCGCCGCCGGATCGGTTACGTCGCCCAGGGCGGCAGCACCTGGGACGAGTCCACCGCCCGCGAGGAGCTGGTGCTCCAGGCCCGGATGTACGGCATCGGCAAGGCCGAGGCGCAGCGCCGGGCGGTCGCCTCGCTGGCCGCCTTCCAACTGACCGAGTACGCCGACCGCAAGTGCAAGACGTACTCCGGTGGTCAGCGCCGCCGGGTGGACATCGCGCTCGGCATCATCCACCAGCCGAAGATCGTTTTCCTGGACGAGCCGACCACCGGCCTCGACCCGCAGAGCCGGGCCCACATGTGGGACGAGATCCGTCGGCTCCGCGCGGACGGCATGACGGTCTTCATCACCACGCACTACCTGGACGAAGCCGACGCGCTGTGCGACCGGATCGCCATCATGGACCACGGCGAGATCGTGGCCGAGGGCACGCCCGCCGAACTCAAGCGGGAGATCTCCGGCGACGTGGTGCTCGTCGGCATCGACGGCTCGACCCCACAGGCCGCCCAGCTACTGGACAGCCAGGACTACGTGACCAAGCTGGAGACCCCCGACGAGGGGGGCCTGCGCCTCTACGTCGACGAGGGCGCCACCGCGATCCCGCAGATCCTCCGGGTGCTCGACGGTGCCGGTCTCCCGTTGCGCTCCATCGAGCTGCACCGGCCCAGCCTCGACGACGTGTTCCTCACCAAGACCGGCCGTTCGCTGCGCGAGTCCTGAGCACCGCGCACACCAGGAGACCTCGATGAAAATCTTCCGCGACACCTGGCTGATCTTCCAGCGGCAGGCCCTGCTGCTGGTCCGTCAACCCGTCTGGCTCATCGTCGGCGTCTTCCAGCCGGTGATGTACCTGCTGCTCTTCGCGCCCCTACTCAAACCGGCGCTTGCGCCGCTCGGGGCCAACACCGACGCCGAGATGTACCGGATCTTCATCCCCGGGCTGCTCGTACTGCTGGCCATCTTCGGTGGCCTGTTCCAGGGCTTCGGCCTGATTGCCGAACTCCGGGCCGGCATCATCGAACGATCCCGGGTCACCCCGATCAGCCGGTTCGCCCTGCTGCTCGGCCGGTCCCTGCGGGACGTCGTCTCCCTGCTGATCCAGGCCGTGATCATCACCGTACTGGCGTTGGTGCTCGGCCTGCGCGTGCAACTCGGCCACCTGCTGCTGGCGTACCTGCTGTTGGCTCTGATCGCGTTGATGACCGCGACCGTCTCCTACGGCGTCGCGCTCGTGGTCAAGAGCGAGGACGCCCTCGCCCCACTGATGAACACCCTGGCCCAGCCGATCCTGCTGCTCTCCGGCATCCTGCTGCCACTGGCCTTCGCCCCCACCTGGCTCCAGCGGGTCGCCGACTGGAACCCGTTCTCCTGGGCGGTCGACGGAGCCCGAGCCCTGTTCGCCGGCAACGTCGGCGACCCGTCGGTCTGGCAAGGGCTGACGATCATCGGCGCGATCACCGTACTGGCCGTGATCTGGGCCGCTCGGGCCTTCGCCCGCAGCGTCCGCTGACGTACCCCGTACTGGATCCTGTGTGAGCTGGCACCCGACCCGGGCGGGCGGGGCGGGGCCGTACCGGGCGGCCTTGTACTCCAACATGCCGATAAAGCTGGCCCACCCCGCGTCGTGCACGGATCTTGCCAGCCGGGTCCGGCCGAGCCCGACCACGCACAGGTCCTCGACATAGATCGCTTGGTTGTCGCGAACTATCCTCGTGGACAGCTTGTGCTGCCAGTCCCGCCGGGTGTCGGCCACCCGGCCATGTGCCCGTGCGACCTTGACGACAGCCTTTCTGCGGTTGGCCGAGCCCTTCTGCTTACGGGACAGGGCCTGCTGCAACCGTTTGAGTTTGCGGGCGGCCCGGCGCAGGAACTTCGGCGCGGCCACCTTTCTGCCGTCCGACAGAACGGCGAAGTGGGTTAAGCCCAGGTCGATGCCCACCTCAGGCTCGACCGGCGGCAACGTCTCATCGGGCTGCGTCGTGACGACGAACGAGGCGAAGTACCGTCCGGCCGCATCCTTGATGATCGTCACCGACGACGGGTCGCAGGGCAGCGCCCTGGACCAGCGCACCGCAAGGTCGCCGATCTTCGGCAACCTGAGCCGACCGTTATCGCAGATCTTGAACCGGGAATTCCTCGTGAACCGGATGGCCTGCCGGTTGTCCTTACGCGACCGAAACCTCGGCGGGGCGACCTTCCGACCCCTACGCTTGCCCGACAGCGAGGCGAAAAAGTTGCGGTACGCGGTGTTCAGATCGGCGAGGGCCTGCTGCAACACCACCGCCGACACCTCACAAAGCCACGCCCGAGCGGGTGTCAACTTCGCCTCGGTGATGATCCGGCGCGACAACTCCCCGTCAGAGACGTACGCAAGCCCTTGCTCACGGGCCTGCTGACGCAACCGCAGCCCGTCGTTGAACACCACCCGCGCGCAGCCGAACGCCTTCGTCAGCTCGATTCGCTGACCGGGCGTCGGATAGACGCGGAATTGGTAACGAAGCTGCACGATCACGAATGTATCGTGTTGGTCGATGGATGAACTCGAAGGCATTCGCACTGGCAGACATTGTGTTTTCGCAATACACATCCACTTGGTTTCCGTGACCTCGTTCCGACACGAAGGTGTTCAGCGACCGGCACCTGTCCCGGATGGATACAGATCATGCGGAAGGTCTGCGCCGACTTCGAAGCCGAGTTGGTCGAGTTCAACGGCGAGAACAACCATGTGCATCTACTGGTGAACTATCCGCCCAAGGTTGCCGTGACCCGGCTGGTCAACAGCCTCAAGGGCGTCTCATCGCGCCGCCTGCGGCAGGAGTTCCCCGACCTCGTACGCCACTACTACCGGCCAACAAGCTGTGGTCGGGCTTGTACTTCGCAGGCTCAGTGGGCGGAGCACCGCTGAACGTCGTGAAACAGTACATCAAGCAGCAGAACCGCCCGGTTTAAGACACTGTTCGGGCCCTGGCGGTCCTCCCAGCACGGGCCTCCACCCCCGCCCTGAAGGGCGGAGCACTGGCCCGCGCAACCGGTAGCGTAACGACCGTGCCCCGCCTCATCCATGACAGAATCACCTGGTTGACCTATGCCCAACTGGGCGTATGGGGCTTCTTCCTCTACGGCTTCGGGCCGGTCGTACCCCTGCTCCGCGACGAACAGGGCACCAGCGCCGCCGTCGCCAGCCTGCACAGCACCAGCCTCGCCCTCGGCGCCCTGATCGGCGGGTACCTCTTCCCGATACTGACCCGTCGGTTCGACCGGGGACCGGTGCTCTGGTGCAGCCTCGCCGGGGTAGCCGCCGGGGCCATCGGCCTGACCACCCTCCGGCCACTGCCCGCCACCCTCGCCGCCGTCGTCGTCGCCGCCACCTTCGGCACGATGGTGGTCTGCGGGGTGAACACCGTGCTCGCCGACCACCACCGGTCCGCCGCACCCGCCGCGATCAGCGAAGCCAACGCCGCCTGCGCCGGCGTGGGCGTACTGGCCCCCCTCGTCATCGGCGCCGCGGTCAGCGCCGGGCTTGGCTGGCGACCGGCGCTCGCCGTCGAGGTCGCCCTGATCGCGCTCGTCGCGCTCGCCGCCGTCACCTTCCGGGTACGCCTACCGAAGGCCGCCACCGCTGTCGCGGCTGCCGAAACCGGATCGGGGCGGCTGCCCCGGGCCTACTGGCTGGCCTGGGCGCTGATGAGTCTCACCGGCTCGATCGAGGTGTGCCTCTCCCTCTGGGGAGCCGACGTGCTGCGCACCCACGCCGGCCTGTCCCGGGGAGCGGCCTCCGCCGCGCTCGCCGCGATCGTGGGCGGCATGTTCCTCGGCCGGCTCGTCGGTGGGCGGATCGCCCTCCGGGTCGCCCCCGTACCGCTGCTGCTCGGCGCGTTGTCGGTCTCGCTGCTCGGCTTCACCCTGTTCTGGGTGTCCCCGGTCGGCTGGATCGCGGTTACCGGGCTGATGATCATGGGGCTGGGCAACGCCATGCACTACCCGCTGGGCATCTCGCTCGCCCTGGCCGCTGCCGAAGGACAGGCCGACCGGGCGGCCGGCTACTCGTCGTACTCGATGGCGGTGGGGTTCGGGATCGCGCCGGTCGTACTCGGGTGGGTGGCCGACGGCGTCGGCTCGCACCTGGCCTTCCTGCTGCTGCCGGTGTTCATCGCCGCGTCCGCGCTCCTCGCCCTCCGCCTTCGCGTTAGGAAGGGCCCCTTGTTATCGCATTCTGTAGAGGAAGGGCCCCTTCCTAACCACGAAGAGGCACGAGCAGCACCGTAACCCGGAGAGCTGTCCGGTCGGTCGTTCCGGGCTGGCTGTCCGGTCGGTCGTTCCTGGCTGGCTGTCCGGTCGTCCCTGATTGATCAGCGCCGGCGGGCCAGGGTCAAGCCATCGGCCACCGGCAGCATCACCACGTCGACCCGCTCGTCGGTGCGGACCATGTCGTTGAAGGCGGCGATCGCGCGGTCACTCTCGTTGCGCGGGGCCAGCACCCGACCCCCACGCAGTACGTTGTCGACCGCGATCAGGCCGCCCGGCCGCATCCTCGGCACCAGCTCGTCCCAGTAGACCGGGTAGCCAATCTTGTCCGCGTCGATGAAGGCCAGGTCGAGGTACGGCTCGGTCGGCAGCGTACGAAGAGACTCGGCCGCTGGGCCGATGCGCAGCTCGATCCGGTCGCTCACCCCGGCCCGGTCCCAGTACCGGCGAGCCACCGAGGTGAACTCGTCGGAGATGTCGAAGCAGGTCAGCTTCCCGTCGGCGGGTAGCCCGCGGGCGATCGCCAGCGACGACATGCCGGTGAACGTGCCCACCTCCACCGCCTGACGTGCCCCGATCAGCCGGGTGAGGAAGGTCAGCAGCGCCGCCTGCTCCGGGGCGACCTGCATCTGCGCATCGTCGGGCAGCAGAGCGATCGTCTCTTCGGTCAACGCCCGGGCGATCTCGTCCGGCGGCGAACCGTGCGCCACGAGATAGGTGTGAAGTTCTTCGGTCAGCGGCAGCGGCTTGATGGTCACGATCAGACGCTAATCGAGCGGGGCGGAACCGAGCGGCCCAGGACCGGGTGGCGGCCAGGCATTTGTCCACAGGTCGACGATGCGCAGGTCGAGGTCGCGAAGCATTCTGCGCAGCAACGGCAGGGAGAGGCCGACGACCGTACCCGGGTCGCCCTCCACCCGCTCGACGAACGGCCCGCCCAGGCCGTCGATGGTGAACGCGCCTGCTACGTGCAGCGGCTCACCGGTCGCCACGTACGACGCGATCTCGTCGTCGGAGAGGTCGGCAAAATGCACGGTGGTGGCGGCGACCTCGGCGACCTGCCGGCCATTCGTCAGGTCGATCAGGCAGTGCCCGGTGTGCAGTATCCCGCTGCGGCCCCGCATCCGCTCCCAGCGCTTGGTCGCATCCGCCGCGTCCGTCGGCTTGCCAAGGATCTCGCCGTCGAAGGCAAGCACAGAATCACACCCGAGTACGAGAGTGCCCGGCTCGCTGGTCGGCCCGAGCCGCTCGGCGACCGCTTCCGCCTTCAACTTGGCCAGGGTCAGACTGAGGTAACCCGCCCCCTGGGTCTCGTCAGCCGTGGATTCATCCACGCCGCTGACCAGCACCTCGGGCTCGATTCCGGCGGCTTGCAGCGTCTTGAGGCGCGCCGGGCTCGCTGAGGCGAGGACGAGGCGCGGTCGTGTGGTTGTACGCACGACGACTGACGCTACCCGGTCGAGCCCCGCCGACTCTTGGCACATCAGAGCATGAGGTCGCAAGTGTCGTATGTGGCACCGATATTCATCTGTCAAAACCCGTTGGTGGAGGGGAGTTGTGGGATGAGCCTTCCGTCGCGCTCTCCTCCTCTTGCTCGGCGTTGCTCAACAATGCCGCACGATCGTCGGCGCTTAGCTGTCGGTAGCGATCGACGAATTTGGTGGCACGATCTTGGAGGTGTTCGCGGTAGGCGTCTATCTGAAGAAGGTCGCGTCCTCGGATTCGGCCATTAGCAATCTCGCGACGAATTTCGTCGGTAAGTGGGTTGCCGCTCGGAGGGAGGGTCTCAGCTTGGCGGCGGATCAAGGTGTGCGCACGTTCGATGCGTGTCGAGTCGATTGGAATGTTGGGTAAGTTAATGGTCAAGTCTTCACCTCGGGGCAGGTGTGGCAATGCAGTTGCGGCCGGCTGGATCTGGGTCGGAGAGCAAGAGTTTTGGAAGATCCGAAGGGGGCTCTACGCTGGGGAGTCCAATAACTGCTGCGGCAAGCTGCCAGCCATGGTAAAGCTGTCGGAAGAAGTCGACGATGAACATGATCGCATCAGCGACTGCGATTATGGCGTCAATGATGGTTCCCCAGCCGCCGCTAAAGAGGCCAGTAAAGATTCCAATGGCTTCCAACGCCAGGTCGATGAGTTGTCCGACGAGATAGTTCAGTACTTGATAGCCCCAATAGGCGACCTCTACGTAGCCTTCGCAGATCTCGAAAAGATAGTCGTAGAAATCTTTCTCGAGCTTCATCGCGTCGGCGAGCTGTTGGAGGTAGAGGATCGCATTTTCGGCGGCATTGCCTGACCATGACCATGCCAAGGCGTCGTCGACGTATTCGATATTGCTCCGAAGGTCGCTTACCGCACCTCCGGCGTTCAACCAGGCATGGCCGTAGCGTGCGAACACTTGCCAATCGCCAGAGAATATTTGGAGGACGTCCTCTATGGCATCCCTCCCGTACATTTCCTTGACGACCTCGCGTAGCCACCAGTTCATGCTTACTACATCATTGATGTTGCCGATCCATTTCGCGATCTCTGCAACTTTGGGCTGCATGCCGCTCACATCGCTAGGTGGGCCCTGTCGCAGGTTGTCCAACGGATCGGCAACATCTTGGAAGGTAGAAGTGACGCGTGCGTGGCTCGGCCACTGGTCTGGCGTGGTGGGGGGTATTGGGGGGCGGGATGCGCGAGGAAGCTGGTTGTCCAGGTTGGCGGCGGCCGACCTGTCGGCCCTTCGATAATCGGCGGCGCTGGCTGCAAAGTTGACCGCTGCGCTGTGCCAGACCCTAGATACCCAGTCTAGTCGTTCTTCGGCCCGTTCTATCAGCTCATCGTGATTGAAGGTGAACCATGCAGGTAGTCCTTGACCTCCTAGCTGTTCCGCAGTTCCCTTCGCAAGGTGTCTATCTATGTAGCCTGTGATCTCCGGTACGCGTTCGCGATTCCGCTGTAGGAGTGCAGAGACGCGTTCTATTGCCTCCGCGTCGACGGTGAACGTCATCTTCGTCCTCCACTGCGTTGGCGTTGACTAGTTCCCCTTGACGAGCCTGAGAAGATATCTCTGTGACTAAACGTCTAACGCTACGTTCGACTGTTGATGCCTGGTTCTATGGGCTACTTGGGGTGGCGTGCACGGTATCGACGCTAAGTGCGACATTCGCGATTCTTGTCGATGGAGACTTCGGATCTTCCTTCGGTCAGTTGTTGCTAGCGCTGGTTTTCTTGATCGTCGTATCGGTGGGGCTGTTGCGGATGGCGGTGCTACGGGTAGTGGTGCACGGCGATCATCTGCAGCTAGTTAATCCTTTACGTAGTCATCGCATTGCTTGGCGGGATGTCGAAAATATCGAACTCGTATCTGATCGCGGTTGGCATGTTCTGGTTTGGGTCGGTGATGTCCCGATTCGGGCCTGGGGCCTATCCAAGATTGGTCGGTTCGGAGCTGCAGCCAATAGTGCCTATGACGATTCAAGGACAGATGCACCTCGGTGGCTCCGAGAAGGTTATTCGACGCTTCGTCGATACTGGCGCAAGCGCCGATAAAGTTGCCGAGTAAACGTTGGGTCAGGAGCTTTTCGGGCAGTGCAGTGCGTTATTTGTCGCTCGTCGCTCGTCGGCGGCGCACCAAGACGATCAGTGCGACTCCGACCGCCAGGGCGGCGAGTGCCGCGAACACGATGGCGGCCGTGCTGAGCCTGCTGCTGTCCGAGGCGCTGGTGTCGGGTAGAGCGGTCGTATCGGTATCTGCAGGAGTCAGGGTCGCGCTGGCCGCTGCGGGCTCCAGCGGGGGGACGTCTGCCGTCAGCGCCGCAACCAGGTCGAGTACGCCGTAGCCGTACTCCTCGTCGCGTCCGGGTGCACCCTTGTCCGCAGCGGTGGCGGTCAACCGGTGTATGACCTCTTCGGCGGAGAGCTCCGGGTACTTACTCCGCACCAACGCCGCCGCCCCCGCGACGATTGCGGTCGAGTTTGAAGTGCCGGTACCGATTCGGTATTTCCCGTCACTTCCGGTGCTCCGAATTTCGACGCCGGGTGCCATGAGCGCGAGCTGCTTGCCGGTTACAGAGATCGCGGCCCGGGTTCCATTCCTGTCTGTTGCGCCAACCGCAACGACACCCTTGATCGCTGCCGGGAAGGTGACCCCGAGGCTCTGAGGGCTGTTTCCGACGCCAGCGACGACAACTATATCGGCTGCGATGGCTGCGGCAACGGCTTCGCTTAGCGATCTAGATGAGTTGCTGCTTGAAGAAATGCTGATTACTTTTGCTTGGCGGGTTATTGCGTAACGTATTCCCTGCGCTATCTTGTCCCCGTTTCCCGCATCTGATGAGGTTTCATCCCGTATTGGAATGATTTTGGCGCGGGGTGCGATGCCGAGAGCGCCAACGCCAGGGCTTCGCCCATGCGCGGCAATTAGGCCAGCCATGCCGGTGCCGTGCGAACGCTCATCGCCCTGGCCATTCCCTAGTCCGCCGCTCGCGACGTCAATGCCTTGTAGCAGGTTGTTTCGTAGGTCAGGGTGAGGGTCGACGCCGGTATCTATGACAGCCACGGTTACTCCTTCTCCCTGCGTGATCGAATGGGCCTTCTCGGCGTTCAGGAATCGGAGGTGCCACTGTTCGTCGCGAACTTGGTCTGCGCGAGCTTGAGTTGCTGGCAGTACGGCAACTACTGAGGCGCAGACTGCGGCGATTATGGCATTTAGGGCGCGAGTGCTCACCGATTGAATCCGATCGAAGGGCCAGGGTCTATTAGACCAGGCTCAGGCGGTGGTAGGACGACAGGAGTCACGCCCTCCGCTGTTTCCCAAAGATTATCGGGATCCCACCGGCGTTCCTCATCGTCGTTGTGGCCGGGTCTTCTTCTGAGTTTTGCTGAAGCTGTCTGCCCTTGGTTGCCACCAATCACTCCGCCGACAGGATTTGTTCTGCGGATCGCAGCACCCGACCGGGGATGGCCTATGCCTCCTGTGGGCGTGCTACCGATTAGGCCGCCGGGAGGCATAGCGCGAGTCGTGTTTGCCATACCACCCGTACCTGGCTTGATGGATGCACCTGTTCCATTTTGGAAGGGAGGAGTGGGGCTTGGGCCGGTTGAGAACGGCGGCGTGAGGCCGCCAACCGGGCTAAAGGTATTTGGTGGCGAAGTGGAAGGGATAGAGGCGGGTGGGGCAAGATTGGCTGGGAGCGGAATCGTTGATGGTGGGCTGCTGCCACCGAGTACCGGCCCGCTGCCAGGTGTGGTTGGCGTTGGGACTGGAACAGCGTTCGGTGGGCTGCTAGCTGGCGGTAGGGCGGGCGGTAGTCCTACATGCACAATCGGCGGAATAGCTGGGGGCAGCAGGGTCCCGTCGCCAGGCGGCGTTGATCCGGGCGGATCATCTATGGGTGTCTTTCCGTTATAGCGTGGGGGCTGCCTGATCTGTACTCGTGCTTCGACGAGTTCGCCGCTCAGGCCGACCATGAGGCCGCGAGCACTCTCGTTCAGGCGTTCCAGTTCGGGATCGGTGACCGGCGGCTTGCCGGTAGAGGTGCCGGGAAGTAGTGAATCTCGATCGGCAGCGACGCGCTGGTCGTACTCGTGTTTCTGTTGTCTCTTCAGGGTGTATTCGTCGTAGAGCTTGCGGACCTTTTCGCGGGTTTGGCTGATAGCCATGGTGGCGGCAGAGAGCGTGGTGTAGTTCGCCTGAGCGGTCTCGTAGGTCTGTTGGACATTTTCTATGAGATGGTCCAGGTACGCGATGTAGAGCCCTGCCGCTTCGCTCTTCCCGGGTGGCCAAGCCTCAACCAAGCCAGCTCGATACTGCTTCAGGTGCGACATGTGAGTCTGCGTCAACTCATACGTCTTTCGCCAGCCAGCGACCTGCTTCCAATGGTTGTCGGTGTGGTGATCCTTGACCAGTTCCCAAATTCTCGCGACATCATAGGACTGCCAGCTCGTACCGGAGGTGCTGCTACCGTCACGCTTGATCATCAGGTTGTCTCCCAGGGCTGCGCCGGGGACTCAGGCGGGTTCCGAGCTGGATGTTCCGGTTTCGGGCCGAGGATCGCCTCGACATCCTTCACTCGTGCAGCCGCGAACGCGTCGCTGTTCGCGTAATTCTCGCTGATCTTCCTGGCGGCTTCGGCAAACCTGTTGGTGATGTTCTGGTAGTCGTACACCAGGCCGTGGGTCTCGGTTATCGAGGCGTGGTGTTCCGTGAGAAACGAGTAGAGCTCACCGAAATTGACGTTCACGGGGGGTAGCTCGACGGATACGTCGTCGCTGATGAGCTGCAGGTGTGGGATGTAGTTCTTGACCAGGTCGTTGCGCAGGTTGGCGGCGAATTCGTCCATGCGGCTGATGTCGGCTTCGATGTCACCGTAACCGCGTAGCCAACGTGGTCCCTGATCCTCTTCAGGAATCATTGGCCCTCCCCAAGCCCAACGACGGCCCTGCCGCTCACTGAGGTTAGTCGGTTACGGCCAGTGTCGGCAGCCCGTATCGGGCTCAGCTGGGGCGACCGGAGAGCCGCCAGGCATCGACGCCACGCTCCACCGGCAGGGCGGCTGCGCTAGTGGCGCGGGGGCGTCCGCTGCGTACCCATGCCGAAGTGGCTGGTGGCGCTGGTGGCGCGGCGGGTCGAGAACGGGTGGCGAACGCACCGACCAGGGCGGCGAGTTCCGCTACCGTCGGTACGCCACGGACTACCCGAAAGACCGGCTCCTGCGAAGACATATGACGAGAGTACGACGTTGCCAGTTGACGGACGCCTCACAATGCGCGTGCCGCGAGTGTGACCAAGCTCCACGCCGGGTACCGTCCACGGGATGTCCGACGCGCTTCCTCAAATTGTTGCTGACCGTTACCGGCTCGTGAAGCCGCTCGGTCAGGGGGGCATGGGTCGTGTGTGGATGGCCCGTGACGAGGTGTTGCACCGTGACGTTGCCATCAAAGAGCTGGTGCCGCCACCCGGGCTGACCCCGGAAGAGCGTCGGGAGATGCGCGAGCGGTCTCTCCGCGAGGCGCGGGCCATCGCGCGACTCAACCACATCAACGTGGTCCGGGTTTTCGACGTACTCCGTACCGATGGTGATCCCTGGATCGTCATGGAGTACGTCCCGTCCCGCTCGTTGCAGGACCTTCTCGCCGACGATGGGCCAGTGTCACCGGCTCGCGCTGCCGAGATCGGCCTGGCCGTGCTCGGGGCGTTGAAGTCGGCACACAAGGCCGGCATGTTGCACCGGGATGTCAAGCCGGGCAACGTGTTGATCGGTGACGACAGCCGGGTGGTGTTGACCGACTTCGGGTTGGCGACCGTTCCCGGCGACCCGACCGTGACACGTACCGGGCTGGTGCTCGGGTCGCCCGCCTACATTGCCCCTGAACGGGCAAGGGACGGTACGACCGGCCCCGAGGCGGACCTGTGGTCGCTGGGCGCGACCTTGTACGCCGCAGTGGAGGGGCAATCGCCGTACGCCCGATCGTCGGCGATCGCGACGTTGACCGCGCTGGCGACGGAACCGCCACCACCCCCGAAGAACGCCGGGCCGCTCAAGGCCGTACTTGCCGGCCTGCTCCGCAAGGATCCGACACAGCGGATCAATGCCGAGGTGGCGGAGCGGCTGCTGCGCCGGGTCACCAGCAAGCGGTCGCGGGGGCCCATCTCACTGCTCGACGGCGTACGTCGGCCCGGGCCGAATGGTCCGCGCGAGGAGCGCTCGACTGTTCCCGCACCCCGTCCCGCCGAGACGCCACCGTCGGCACAGCAGCCGTCCCCACCGCCGGTCCAGAAGTCGGTCCAGCAGTCGTCACCTCCGGCCGCGACCCTGCCGCCGGCCGCCAAGACAACGGTCCTGCCATCGGCTGCCGCACGGACACCGGCTACCGCGTCGTCGCCGGCTACCGCATCGTCTCCGGCTGACGACGAGACGAAGCGCACCCCGACATTTGCACCCACTGCCCGGATGCCCGCCCCGGCGTCCGGCAGCGCTCCGGTGTTAGGAAGGGACCCTTCACAGGCAGAAAGCGATAACAAGGGGCCCTTCCTAACCGGAAAGCGGTGGGCGTGGGTGGCGGGTGGCGTCGCGGCGCTGCTGCTCGCGTTGTTCGTGATCGTGCCGCTGGCCAACCGTGACTCGGACGACGAATCTGGGCCGGGGACCGGAGCGGGTGCGACGAGTTCGGCGGGCAGCCAGTCGGCGGCCCCGTCGTCGACAGCCGCGCAGACCCCCAGCGCGACACCGACCGGTCTTGGCGAGCCCGTCGTGCCGGCCGGCTGGTATCTGTATGAGGACCCGACCGGGTTCAAGGTGCCGGTGCCAAATGGATGGTCGGTTCAGCGGGAGTCGTTCAAACCTTACGGTCCCGAGGACGTTCGGGTGTACTTCCGAGACGGTCGAGGGAGAATGCTACTCATCGATCAAACCAAGCGGCCGCTGAAGGATGCAGTCGCCGACTGGAAGGATCAAGAGGGTCGGCGCAAGGGCGGTATGCCGAACTACCGCCGGGTGACGATCCAGAAGGTCGACTATTGGGACGAGGCGGCCGACTGGGAGTGGACACAGACTTCAAACGGGCGAACCATCCACGTCCGCAACCGTGGGTTCGTCACCGCGAAGGACAAGGGGTATGCGATTCGCTGGGATACACCAGCGGATCAGTGGGAGGCCAACCTGGCCAACTTCGAGATCATCGCGGCTGGTTTTCGTCCGGTTCGTAGTTGATCAACCGCTGCTGGACCTTGAGTAGGCGGGCGACTTCCGGGGCTGTTGTTCTGGGTAATATGAGGGCCTTGATTGTCCGTCGTAGCTTGAATGGATCCTTCGTGGCCCGTGTCGTTCGGGCAAGTCACGTCACGGTGAGTCCATGCCTTTTCGCCCAATGGATCGCGTTGAGGAACCGCTAGTGGCTCTTTCATCGGTTAACAGGAGTGGGCTGTGCTAAGCGTGGAAGCTTAGTGCAGCCCACTCCTGACGGTTGGATCAACTCGGTGATACTAGAATTAGTGAGCGAGGTTTTTGGCTTGCGAGGTAAACCCTAGAGTGAAGCGAGTTTTGGTCAGCGGGTTTCCGATACGAATGGGCCTTCTGACCATATCACGCACCAGTAGGCAACCCATTTGCCGGTAGTCCACGAATCTGGCCAAACCTCAATCCATCTGTTGTCTGTAGAACCGCAAGCGGTATATGTTCCTCCTGACGTGTTGGTGCATACGGCATCCATTGTATTGCCTGCGTATAGAGTGCCCCAGACGCCGTATTCGAGTCCTGGCCCGGTGCGAATGTTAAGGTTTCCTTGTCCGGCTCTGGGGGTGACTTTGCACGGCGACATGCTCTTCTTTTTGAGGCTAATGTCTAGTGTAGTCTGGCGACTGGGTGTTGATGCGGAGGCTGGTGGAGTTGCAACTCCAAAAATGGTGGACATTAGCGTGAGTGTTGAGAGTGCTCTCATCGTCCAAGTGTGCATGGTGCTCCAATAAAATAGAAGATCGACTATGGGCAAGTCTATCTAGCAATCGGCATACGTCAAGGTCGGCGTGGATTTTTACTAAATCGACCCCTGAAGCTTGAGGTTTGCTCTCAAGTTTGGTATTAAGACTCACCTGCTTGTAGCTGGATAGGTGCTGTTTTTGATCTCCCCGTGTCGCCGGTGGTGTCACGGCTCGTTGATCTGTCGGGCCCGCCCCGAACCTGCTCTGCCTTTGTATGAGGACTCCTCGCGGAGAACGCGGTGCTGCGGACTGCTGTTGTGGCCTGACCAGCCGGTTGGAGCAGGAGTTGGGTCGGATCGTCGAGCTTGAGGCCCGGTTGAAGGTGGCCTCGGCTGAGTCGTCGAAGCCGCCGTCGTCGGGTGGGCTGGCCAAGCCCACGCCGAAGTCGCTGTGGGGCGAGTCGGGACGCCGGTCGGGCCGTCCCGGCGGGCAGCCGGGTGTGACGTTGCGGCAGGTCGGCAACCTGTGATCGTCCGTCCCGCGCCGTCCCGTGAATCAGACGTCCTCTGAGAGGACGTCTGATTCACGTACTTTGTGTGTTATGGCGGTTTAGTCGTCTCGCCAGGTTTGGGTGTTTTCGGCGGTGAGGCGTTTGGCGAGGTTGTCGATCATGGCGATGGTGATCATGCTGGCGGAGTTGTCGGGTCGGGCTTCGTAGTCGCGGACCAGGCGCCGATGTTGCATGAGCCAGCCGATGCTGCGTTCGACGACCCAGCGTCGTTTGACCACCGAGAAGCCTTTGGCTTGTGGATCCTTTGTGACGGTCTCGACGTCGATGCCGAGTGCGGCACCGTGTTCGACGACCTTGGTCTTGAATCCGGCGTCGACCCAGGTCTTGGTCAGGGTGGGGTAGGTGGCCTTGGCGTGGTCGAGTAGGTCGATGCCGATGGTGTTGTCGCTGGCGCTGGCGGCGGTGACGATCACGGCGAGGAGGAGGCCGAGGGTGTCGGTGATGATGCCGCGTTTACGGCCTACGATCTTCTTCCCAGCGTCGGTGCCCTGCGTGGACAGTGGGACGTTGGTGGAGGTCTTCACGCTCTGGCTGTCCATGATGGACGCGGTGGGGTGGATCGTGCGGCCGTGGTGGTCGCGCACAAGGCCGGTGAGGTTGTAGTTCAGCTCGGTGAAGATGCCTTCCTTGCTCCATGCGGCGAAGTAGCCGTAGACGGTGCGGTACGGCGGGAAGTCGTGCGGTAGGTAGCGCCAGGCGATGCCGGTGCGGTTGACGTACAGGATGGCGTTGAAGATCTCGCGCAGGTCGTGGGTGGGGGTGCGACCGCCGACGCCGGCATCGGTGCGGGCCTGTCGCCAGGCAGTCAGGCGGGGTGCGATCAGTGTCCACCGGGCGTCGGACAGATCGGATGGATAGGCTCGTCGTGCCGTCATGGTGTAGGAGTACGGCGGCCTGCCGCTGGCTCGACGGACGCCATGTCCGCTGATTTCGGGGTGTAGGTGAACCAGACACGATCGAGGGTTGAAATGCTCCTATTCTGGTCGGGTCTGCGTCCGGCGAGATGCGCTCTTTCTGGATCGGGTCGGACATTTTGCGCTATCGAGGTTGAGGCGCGAATCGGCCGCTACTGACATAAAGGTGAAGCAGACGTCCTCTGAGGCTCGTGGGTGGTCTGGGGTAGCAGTCGTATTGAGGCCAACGCATCGTGGACTGCCATACCGGCGAAGGCCGAGGGGGCGCAGCAATATGTTCTCGATGTCAGGCGTCCATGGTCCGACATCAGTCGGGGTGGACGGTGTTCTCGGCCATCCTCAAAGTGTCAGGCTAAGCAGGCGATTTTCAACGTCATGGCGGATGGGTTCCGCCCTGTTCGGGACGACCGCGTATAAACGCTCTCTCCTCTGGGTACCAGTGACGGTACGACGAGAGGAGGTACGACATGAGCAACCGATTGAACCCGACGAAGCCCACCGTGGCACTGTGGATGCTGATCGCCGTTGGGGACGTGGCGCTGATTATCGCCAGCGCGGGTATGGTCGCACTGATCGCCCTCGCAAGCGTCGTAACCGTAGCCGTCGCTACGGTAGGTGCCTGGCTGGCTCTGCACCGTAGCGTTCCCGCTCGGAATGCCGCACCCGCCCGCGTCCCCATGTCGGCCCGGATACCCGTACACACGTCCCCGCGACAGCGGTTTCCGATCCGCTGACCCGTATCCACCACCCCTGTTACATGTTGATCAAGAGATTTGCGTCAGCCTGAGGGCCTCAGGATGACGCAAATCTCTTGATCAACGTGGGAGGGCGATCAGGCAGGGACGAAGCGTACGTCCGACAGGTCGCCGTGGACGACGATCCGTACCCAGGTGTCGGCGGCCAGCGTCGCCAGGTCGCTCCGTCGGATGGTCGCGCCCCAATCGGTACGCGCCGCCACCGCCGTACGGAACGCCATCAGCTCCAGACCGTTCGCGTCCGTCGCGCTGCGTCCGCACGGCAACAAGCATCGGTACGACCGAGGCTGGCCGTCCTGCTGGGCTGGCTGCATCGGTTCCTCGCAGTAGCCGCAGTGCACCAGGCCACGCAATGCCCAGCGGTCGAGGTCGGCAGGGGTGGTCACGTCGTACACCGGCGGGCCTGGGCCCGGATGATCGCGCCGATGTCCTCGCGGTCGTGGCCGAGCAGCGCGGTTCGGGCCTGGTCGTACGGGCCGCAGGGCCAGCGGCGACGGCAGTAGCGGCAGCGCGGGATGCGCAGTAGCCGCCACAGCGGGGAGGGTTGATGTCGGCGGAAGATGACGAGTGCGCGTATGCGCTCCACCCGGTACCTCCTGGGGAGTCGAGGTGGCGCGCGACGGCTCGCGGGGAGCACTCTGGGGACGAGCACGAGCCGCCGCGCGCGAGGGGACCGATTCCGCCAGGGCTGCGGACCAAGGGGATCGGCCATGTGCAACCTTATGCATAAGGAGGGCTTAGGGCAAGACCTGATGCATCCTGCTGCATCTTGAGGCTTGTGGCTTCCGTGTCGACCGTGATCAAATGGCGGTGCGGACCAAGGGGTGAGAGATGCCTACCTCAAAGACTCAACAGATCATCAATGACCTGACCGGGAAGATCGAGTCAGGAGAGCTGGCACCTGGTGCCCAGTTGCCGAGCACTGCTGAGCTTCGGGCTCAATACGGTGTCTCGATCACGGTCGTCCGTGGGGCGATCAACTGGCTGAAGGCCAAGGGGATGGTCGAGGGTATGTCCGGGGTCGGGGTGTTCGTGGCGGAGCGGAACGAGTGAACGGGCCTTACCGGGTCAGCGCAACAGGGCGGCCGGGTCGAGGTTGAGCCGGAACGGCTCAGCGATCTGAAGTGTGTCTCGCCAGACTTGGCGACAGCGTGTTCTACGTAGTGCTCGCCGTCGAGGCGAAACATCCGCAGCGTGAGTGTCGAAACATCCTGTTCGACCAGGAGGTACCACGGGATGCGGGCGATCGCGTAGAGCTGCATTTTGACGACGCCATCAGCAGCGGCATTGCCGGGGGAAACGATCTCGCCGACTAGACGTACCTCGGCTGCCTCTACCACCGCGCCTTCGTCGTCCGTCTCGGCGACGACCAGATCTGGGATGGCGATCCGACCAGAGCGGAGTCGGACGTTGACGGCTTCATAGACCGAGAGTTGCCCAGATAGGGTTGCCATCTCGATGGAGTTGGCCAGCCGCCGCGACAGGTGCTGGTGTCGCTTGTTCGGCGTTGGACTTACGATCAGGCTCCCGTCGAGGAGTTCGATTCGGTTGGGGGTCTCGCCCAGGGCGAAGTATTCCGGCTCAGTCCACGGGCCGAGGTGCCCTTCAAGGAAGGCCATCACCCACCCCCTGCTCCGTTCGTCATGCCCCGAGTCTCGCAGAGGGCCGACGATGTGGGTGGTGGGCGAGCTTGCCCGGGTGGGTTAGGCTCGCGGCCCATGTTGTCGATTGACGGGCTCACCGACCTCTGGGACCGGCTCTTCGGGGCACAGCCGGACCCACCACCGCTGCTCGTCCTGATCACCGGGCTGATCGCGCTCGTCGTGGTGCTGACCCGGCTGCCGTGGCGGATCGGCCGCAATGCGATCACCATCGCCCACGAGGGCGGCCACGCACTCGCCGCCCTGTTGACCGGGCGCCGGCTGCACGGCATCCGGCTGCACTCGGACACCTCCGGGCTGACCCTGTCCGCTGGCCGACCGACCGGCTTCGGCATGGTGCTGACGCTGCTCACCGGCTACATCGCGCCTTCGCTCGTCGGGCTGGCCGGTGCCTGGCTGCTCGGCGGCAACCGGATCACGCTGCTGCTCTGGGTTGCGGTCGTACTGCTGCTCGCCATGCTGGTGATGATCCGCAACGTCTTCGGCATCGTGTCGATCGTGGTCACCACCGCGGTCGTACTGGGCGTCTCCTGGTACGCCTCGCCGGACGTGCAGGCCGCGTTCGCGTACACCGGGGTCTGGTTTTTGTTGATCGGCGGGGTACGACCGGTCGGCGAGTTGCAGTCCCTGCGCAGTCGGGGCCGGATGCCCCAGTCAGACGCGGACCAACTCGCCGGCGTGACCCGGCTACCTGCGCTGTTCTGGGTCGGCCTGTTCGGCGTCATCAACCTGATCGCGTTGCTGGTCGGCGCAAGCCTGCTCGCTGGCCCGATACTCACCGAGTTTGGCCTGACGATTCCGTAGCAGCACGATGGCGAAGCGCGGCGTTGAAGCGCGGCGTTGAAGCGCGGCAGCAAAGTAGCGCAGGTATCGAAGTTCTGCGTTGGCGCGATACCGTGCGATCCTGGGCGCTGTGCAGACGATGTCGCCCCGATTTCACCTCTCCGTCGGATTCACGCACGCCCGATCGTTGCGGATCGCGACGGAGGCGTTCCTCGGCGTCCTGATCACCGCCTCCGCCGCCTTTGTCGGATACATGATCGGGCAACTGGTGATGTGGGGAATCGCCGACTCCATCGCTGATGAGGCGAAGTGGTTGCCCCCGTTGGTGGCGGTGATCCTGATGGTGCCGGCGGCACTCTGTTCGGTGCTGATGGTTGCTGCCGTCGTCTGCAGGGGAGCCTGGTTGAGCGGCACCCAGCTGACCGTACGGGTGCTGCGGCAGCGGACCGTTGATCTGGCGACGGCCCGGTCGGTGGCACTGGACATGGTTCCCAGGCCGAGGAAGCTTGCTCCACCGCTGCCGCAGTTGTCGGTGGTGGGTGCCGACGGTAGGACGCTGCGGCTGCGACTGGCCAGCCGAGAAGGGCATCCACTGCCACAGGAGCAGCTACTCGGACTCGCCACCGTGTTGTCGACCGCACGATACCCGGGTGCCGCCGAGACGGTGTCGTGGCTGCGGGATGCCGCCGCGCAGGCCATTCCCACGGTTCGTAGGCTGAGCAAATGACCGTGACCGCTCGATGGAATTGACCGTGCCGGTGCGATGGAACTGACGTCGGAGTTCGAGCAGCACCGGCCGTACCTGATGGCGGTCGCGTACCGGATGCTGGGCAGCCGCACCGAGGCGGAGGACGTCGTACAGGAGGCGTGGCTGCGCTACCAGGCCGCCGACCGAGACGGTATCCAGGAGCTTCGGGGCTGGCTCACCACCGTCACCGGCCGGCTCTGCCTCGACACGTTGCGCTCGGCCCGGGTACGCCGAGAGGCGTACGTCGGGCCGTGGCTGCCCGAGCCGATCGTGTCCCGGCTACCGGCCAGCCCGGAGCAGGGCGAAGCCGCCGACCCGGCCGACCGGGCGGTACGCCGGGACGAGGTCAGCTACGCCCTGCTGGTGGTGATGGAACGGTTGACCCCGGAACAGCGGGTCGCCTTCGTCCTGCACGACGTGTTCGCGGTCCCGTTTCCCGAGATCGCCAGCCTGCTCGGCAGCACCGACGTGGCGGTCCGCCAACTCGCCTCCCGGGCCCGGCGGGTCGTGGCGGCCGAGGACGGTTCAGCGCGGCACCGGCCGGACCCGGCGCAGCAGCGTCGAGTGGTCGACGCCTTCGTCCGGGCCGTGGAGGCCGGTGACCTGGACGCGCTGCTGGGCGTACTCGCGCCGACCGTCACCGCGACCGGCGACGGCGGCGGTGTGATCAACGCCGGCCGGCGCTCGATCGTGGGTGCGGAGAAGGTGGCGCGGTTCCTGCTGGGCATATTGCGTCGGGCGGTGGACGAAAGCGGCACGCTGCTGGTCGAGCCGATTCTGGTCAACGGCGACCTGGGGCTGCTGGTGGAGCTGTCCCGGCCTGAAGGCTCGGCGCTGCGGTTCAGCATGGCGTTCGCGTTCGACGAGTCGGGCCGGATCGCCCACATCTACGACCAGCTCAACCCGACCAAGCTCACCGGGCTGCCACCACGGCTCAACCCGGCCCCGCTCACTGGACTGTCACCACGGCTGCCACCACAGCTCAGCTCTGCGGAGCAGCCTCGCTGATCTGCGTCGCCCAGGGCACCGGGCAGGCGTCCCCGCTGGTGTAGCCCTGGGCGGTCAGGCCGAGCGCGTGGTTGGTCCGGGCCCGCATGTTCTCCAGGCTTATCGAGTACGTCAGCTCGACCAACTGTGCCTCGTCGAGGTGTTCCCGAAGCGCGGTGACCAGTTCGTCGGTGACGTCCATCGGCAGGTCGGTCATTGCGTCGGCGTACCGGAGGGCGAGCTTCTCCAGCTCGGTGAAGGCGTCCGAGGTCTGGTATCGGCTCAGCTCCCGGTGCCGCTCCACGGAGAAGCCGGCCCTGAGGGTGAGCATGGTGCCGAAGTCGACGCACCACGAGCAGCCGACTCTCGTGGCCACCCGGTGCACCACCAGGTCCCGTAGCGCCGCGTCGAGGCGGCCTACGGCCTTCCCGTACGTCATCTCGTGCACCGCCGACGTCCACATCAGCGCGGGGTGGTGGGCGGCGGCACGGAACGGTTCCGGTACCTCGCCGTACATGCGCTGGGCGACCCGGAACGCGAGTCGAGTCAGCCAGCCTGCCTGCTTGTCAGAAACGAGTGCGATACGTGTCATGCGGAGAGGACGGGCCGGGTCGGTGCAGTGTGACCGGCTGAGAGCTGGAACACGGTCTCGCCCCGCCCTGTCGGCGTGCACCCCGGCCCGGCCCGTCCCAGCGCACTACAGCGGGATGTTGCCGTGCTTCTTCGGCGGCAGGGTCTCCCGCTTGGTACGCAGCACCCGTAGCCCCCGGACGATCTGCCCCCGGGTCTCGTGCGGGGCGATCACCGCGTCAACGTACCCGCGCTCGGCGGCGATGTACGGGTTGGCCAGGGTGTCCTCGTACTCGGCGATCTTCTCGGCCCGGACGGCGGCCGGGTCCTCGGCGGCGGCCAGTTCGGACCGGTAGAGGATGTTGACCGCCCCCTGGGCCCCCATCACCGCGATCTGGGCGGTGGGCCAGGCGAAGTTGAGGTCGGCCCCGAGGTGCTTGGAGCCCATCACGTCGTACGCCCCGCCGTACGCCTTGCGGGTGATCACGGTGATCTTCGGGACGGTGGCCTCGGCGTACGCGTAGATCAGCTTGGCGCCCCGGCGGATGATGCCGTCCCACTCCTGGCCGGTGCCGGGCAGGAAGCCGGGAACGTCCACAAAGGTGAGTACCGGGATGTTGAACGCGTCGCAGGTACGGACGAACCGGGCTGCCTTCTCCGAGGCGGCGATGTCCAGTGTTCCGGCGAAGTGCATCGGCTGGTTGGCGACCACACCGACCGGGCGGCCCTCGACCCGGCCGAAGCCGACCACGATGTTCTGCGCGTAGAGCGGGTGGACCTCCAGGAACTCCCCGTCGTCCAGGACATGCTCGATCACTTGGTGGATGTCGTATGGCTGGTTGGCCGAGTCGGGCACCAGGGTGTCCAGCTCCCGATCCTCGTCGGTGACGTCGAGGATCGCCTCGGCCGGGTACGCCGGCGGGTCGTCCAGGTTGTTGGCCGGCAGGTACGACAGCAGTGCCTTGACGTAGTCGATCGCGTCGTCCTCGTCGGTGGCGAGGTAGTGCGCGTTGCCGCTCTTGGTGTTGTGGGTGCGTGCCCCGCCCAGTTCCTCCATTGCCACGTCCTCACCGGTGACCGTCTTGATCACGTCCGGTCCGGTGATGAACATGTGCGAGGTCTGGTCGACCATGACGGTGAAGTCGGTGACGGCGGGGGAGTAAACCGCACCGCCCGCGCACGGCCCCATCACCAGCGAGATCTGCGGGATCACCCCGGAGGCGCGGACGTTACGGAAGAAGATTTCGCCGTAGAGACCGAGGCTGACCACACCCTCCTGGATGCGGGCACCACCGGAGTCGTTGATGCCGACGACCGGGCAGCCGATCTTCATGGCCAGATCCATCACCTTGACGATCTTCTGGCCGAAGACCTCGCCGAGCGAGCCGCCGAAGACCGTGAAGTCCTGGGCGAAGACACACACCTGCCGGCCGTCGACGGTGCCGTAGCCGGTTACCACACCGTCCCCGTACGGGCGGGTCTTCTCCAGCCCGAAGTTGGTGGACCGGTGCCGGGCCAGCTCGTCCAGCTCGACGAAGGAGCCCTCGTCGAGCAGCATCTCGATTCGTTCCCGAGCGGTCTTCTTGCCCCGCGCGTGCTGCTTCTCCACGGCCCGCGCCGAGCCGGCGTGCACTGCCTCGCCGGTACGTCGTTCCAGGTCCGCCAGCTTGCCCGCGGTGGTGTGGATGTCTACCTCGGTCGCACTCTGCTGCCCAGTCACGCCAGCGATCGTAACGATGGTTAAGCCCGTTGGCGCTGTGCACTTCCCCTCAATCGCCAATGGTGGCCAGCCTTCGACCGACGTTGAGGGGTCGTAGGCTGAGCGGATGCCTGGCTCGCCGTACACGGATCTGGACCGTCCGCCGCTGGACGAACGCCGGCTGCGTCGGGCGCTGGTCACCCCGTACGGGCCGTGGAACCGGTTGGAGCTGCGCGCCGAGACCGGCTCGACCAACGAGGACGTGGCCACCGCCGCCCGGACCGGCGAGCCGGAAGGGCTGGTGATCGTCGCCGAGCGGCAGACCGCCGGCCGGGGGCGGCGCGGTCGCCTCTGGCAGTCGCCGGCCCGCGCGGGCATCGCGACCAGCGTGCTGTTCCGGCCCGGCGAGGCGGATGCGCACCACGGTTGGAAACCCGCACCCCCCTCCGGGTACGGCTGGCTGCCGCTGCTGGCCGGCGTCGCGCTGGTCGAGGCGGTGTCCCAGCTGACCGAGCTGGAGGCGGCCCTGAAATGGCCGAACGACCTGCTGATCGGCGGGGCGAAGTGCGGCGGGATCCTGGCCGAGGCGTTGCCGGCGGCCGACTCCGGCCAGCCGCCCGCCATCGTGCTCGGTATCGGGCTCAACGTCACGCTGCGCGTCGACGAGCTGCCGCCGAACCCGACCGGGTTGCCCGCCACCTCCCTGCGGCTGGCCGGTGCCCCGGTCACCGACCGCGATCCGCTGCTGCGGGCCCTGCTGCGCGCGCTGGCCGCCTGGTACGGCCGTTGGCGGGCGGTGGACGGGGACGCGGAGGCGTGCGGCCTACGTGACATCTATCTCGACTCCTGCGACACCATCGGTCGCCAGGTGCGGGTGTTGTTGCCAACGGGCGTCGATCTGATCGGCGAGGCGACGAGTGTCGACCCGGACGGTCAGCTGGTGGTCCAGTCCGCCGTCGGCGAGCACCGGGTGGCCGCCGGGGACATCCTGCACCTTCGCTGAGGAGCGGACCGGACCACTCTGGTCGGGGCGGCGCAAAAAGTCCCGACCGTCAGGTACGCCATCTCGTGGACCGGAGCCGCTACGGTCAGCGCGGACATTCGCGTACACGAGGAGGTTGGCGTGGCTTTCCCCGAAGACGTGCTCACTGAGGACGAGCATGTCGTACTGCATCTGCATCCGCACTGGAAGGCACTGATCCGGCCGGTGCTGGTGCTGGTGCTCGCCATCGCCGCAGTGGTGGTCGGCTCCGTGTTCCTGCCCGAGGGCGGTGCCGGCACGATCGGGCTCTACGTCATCGCCGGGCTCGGCCTGGCGCTGGTGGGGTGGCTCAGCCTGTGGCCGTTCCTGGTCTGGCGCACCACCCACTATCTGTTCACGAACGAGCGGGTGCTGCTTCAGCACGGTGTGCTCGCGCGGGAGCGCCGGGACATCCCGCTGGGCCGGGTCAACGATCATTCGATGAGCCAGCGGTTCGTTGAACGGCTGCTCGGTTGCGGCACGTTGACCATCGAGTCGGCCGGTGAGCGGGGCCAGTCGGTGCTGGTCGACATTCCGGGAGTGGAGCAGGTGCAGACCAAGCTCTACGAGTTGGTGGAGGACCATAACGACAAGCATTCGCTCGGTGACGGCGAGATGCGGAACATCCTTGCCGACATGAACGAGGGCAAACCGCTGCGCGAGCAGCCGCAGTAGTCAACGAGACCGGGTATCGGTCAGCGAGGTTGGGTAGTAGTCAACGAGGCCGGGGAGGCTGCGGGCCGGCTCCTGATGGAGCCGGTTGGTCGGCCCCGGCCTGCGTGGCGCGGTCTAAGCCTCGGCCTGCGTGGCGTGGTCGGCTCCGGCCCGCATGGCGAACCAGCCTCGGAAGCGGGTCCGCAGCACCTCGCGTTCGGGCTGGCCGTCGGCGTTCAGCCGGATCATCGTGCCGATCAGGGTGACGGTGCCGAGCCCGGGGCGGGCGGTCGACGGTTTGCTTCCCGCCACGTCGACCCGTACGGCGAGCCGGTCGTCGGCGTGCACCGGGGCCAGCCAGCGGAGTTCCTCCAGCCCGGGGGACGCGTCGGCGGCGGCCTTGGACAGCAGGCCATCCACATAGGCGCGCATGAGAAGACTCATCGTGTAGAAGCCGCTGGCGATCAACCTGCCGTGGTGGCTCTGCCCGGCCAACGCCGCGTCGACGTGGTACCACTGCGGGTCGAAGCGACGTGCGTAGGCCAACATCTCGACCCCGTCGATGTCGACGATCCCGAGGTCGAAACTCCGCCCAGGGGTCAGATCCTCGAAGAACAGCTCGGCGGGGGCACCCGTGCCGGACAACATGGCGGGGGTGGTCAGCGGCTCGAGGGCCGTTGGCTGGCGGCGTGCAGCTCGGCGGCGAGCTCAGCCTCCAGTTCGGCATCGATCGAGTTGGCGAGGTCTATCGCGGTGCGATCGCGGTCCACCGCAGTGAGTTCGCGGTCTACCGGGACGAGCCGGCCGAGGGTGGCGTCGAGGGCCGAGTCGGTGTCCGGTGCCGTCCGGGCCTGAGGCGCGGTAGCAGTGCTGGTGGGGGAATCGTCGGGAATCGTCTCTTCCAGTTCGGCCACCGCCTCGGCGAATTCTGCGACCGGATCCAGCTCGGCCAGGATCTCGCCAGCGTGCTCGTCGTGCTCGGGTCCGTCAACGGCCAGGGCGCCGTCGGCGACCGGTGCTGTGGTGGCGACGGGGACCGGCCGGAAGACGAAGGTGCGGTAGGACCAGAACCGGAACGCGGTACCCAGGACCAGGCCAGCGGTCTTGGCGACGTTGATCGCCAGCAGCCCGGAGACGCCCAGCCCGTACTTCGCCACTGCCAGGACACCCAACTCGATGATCAGCCCGGTGGCGTTGAACAGGAAGAACAGTGCGTATTCCCGGCGCATCGCCGACTTTGGCCGGTCCCGGTAGGTCCAGTGCCGATTCATCAGATAGGACGTGATGGTGGCGACGACGGTCGCGATGACCGTTGCCTTCAACTGACCATTGGAAAATACCGTTAGTGCGAGCGCGTTGAACACTGCGTAGTTGATGATCGTGTTCGCGCCACCAACGATGCCGAACTTCAGCGCCTCGTGGACGAACTTCTGCCAGCGATCGGGCAGTAGGCGGACAAGACGCATGTAGACACCTTAAAGCAGCGAGAAGGGCGGACCGGGGAGCCTGCTGGGGGATGGGGCGAGAAACACTGACTAGTCACTCTTCGTGATCGCATCGGGCGCGTCCTGTGCGGCCGGTCCAACGAAGACGAATCGCCGATAGGACCAGAAGCGGAACAGGGTGCCGAGGGCGGCGCCGACCAGGTTGGCGGAGATGTTGTCCGCCAGGAGTGACTTGAACACGGAGGGCCAGATGGCGCCCAGCCCGTAGTGGCTGATGGCGAGGCAGGCCAGGCCGATGCCGAGCCCCACGGCGTTGAAGAAGAAGTAGAGCGAGTATTCGCGGGCCATGCCGGATCGCTCTCGATGTCGCCAGGTCCAGAACCGGTTGCCGACGAACGCGATCGTCGCCGCGACTGCGGTGGAGAAGGTCTTCGCGGTCAGTCGTTCCATGCCAAGTCGGGTGACGGCATAGTTGAACAGCGCAAAGTCTACGAAGAAGGCAAAACCGCCCACAACGCCAAACTTGCCCAGCTCTCGGACGAGGTGGCCAAATCGGTCGATGAGTAGGTGGCGGAGGCCTCGACGGGTGCCCGAAGGGCTCGGCTGGCCGCCGGTAACGGTCGATGGCACGGGTTCGAGCCTACCGGCTGAGGCCGCCACTCACCGGCAGCAACGTCGATCCGGGAGGTTGGTTGGCGTGCCGAAATCCGGAAATGTTATTTGTGATGCTGCGGTTACCCTCTGTCAATTGTGGGGAAGTTAAGCGGAATGAGCCGTCAACCGTCCAGGCGTCATCGGGAGAGCAAACCGTCAGCCGTCCCGCCGGCAGCGAGCCGCCAACTGTCCTAGTGGGAGCCGGCCGGTATCAGCGATGGGACTCGAAGGATTTGCGCGAAACTGCGCGTAGCAGCGATGAATAGTTCGCGTTGCGGCAGCTTGCCCGAAGCTTGTGCAGTTCTTCACAACCAGTCCCGCTGCCCCGGGCCTTTCCCCGGTTTACGCTGAGTGGAATCCCAGGTATCACGAAGGCGAAGCGGTTACCGCCCGTCAGAGTCGTGCATCCCAATACCGGTCAATGTCGACCACAAGGAGATGTGTCATGGTTGCTCCGGCCACTGTTCGGGGTATCGATCAGGCCCCGACCTCCCACCCGAAACTGCTTGCCTGGGTCCGCGAAGTCGCCGAATTGACCACCCCTGAGCGGGTCGTTTGGGTCGACGGCTCGGACGAAGAGTGGCAACAGCTCACCGACGAACTGGTAGAGGCCGGCACGCTGGTCCGATTGAACCCAGAGCGCAAGCCGAACTCGTTCTGGGCACGTACCGACCCATCCGACGTGGCGCGGGTGGAGGAGCGCACCTTCATCTGCTCGGTCGACGAGGCCGACGCTGGACCCACCAACAACTGGATGGCTCCGGCCGAGATGAAGCGGACGATGACGGAGCTCTACCGCGGTTGCATGCGCGGTCGGACGATGTACGTCATCCCGTTCTGCATGGGGCCGTTGGAGGCCGAACAGCCCATGTTCGGCGTCGAGATCACCGACAGCCCGTACGTGGTCGCCTCCATGCGCATAATGACTCGGATGGGTAGCAAGGTGCTGGCCGGAATGGGCGACAACGCGGACTTCGTGCACGCGCTGCACTCGGTCGGTGCCCCGCTGGCTCCCGGCGCGCAGGACGAGGTCTGGCCGTGCAACCAGACCAAGTACATCTCCCACTTCCCCGAGAGCCGGGAGATCTGGTCCTACGGTTCGGGCTACGGCGGTAACTCGCTGCTGGGCAAGAAGTGCTACTCGCTGCGGATCGCCAGCGTGATGGGCCGGGACGAGGGCTGGCTCGCCGAGCACATGCTGATCCTCAAGATGACCTCGCCGGAGGGCAAGGTCTACCACATCGCCGGCGCGTTCCCGTCCGCCTGCGGCAAGACCAACCTGGCCATGGTCGAGCCGACCATCCCGGGCTGGAAGGTCGAGACCATCGGTGACGACATCGCCTGGATGCGGTTCGGCGAGGACGGCCGCCTCTACGCGCTCAACCCCGAGTACGGCCTCTTCGGCGTGGCACCGGGCACCGACTGGAAGACCAACGCCAACGCCATGCGGACGCTGGACCGGGGCAACTCGATCTTCACCAACGTCGGCCTCACCGACGACGGTGACATCTGGTGGGAGGGAATGGGCGAGCCGCCGGCCCACCTCATCGACTGGAAGGGCAAGGATTGGACCCCGGAGAACGGGGAACTCTCCTCCCACGCGAACAGCCGGTTCTGCACCCCGATCAAGCAGTGCCCGATCCTGGCCGACGAGTACGAGGACCCGCGCGGCGTACCGATCGACGCGATTCTCTTCGGTGGTCGGCGTAGGGACACCGTCCCGCTGGTGACCGAGGCGCGCGACTGGGTGCACGGCGTCTACATGGGAGCGACGCTTTCCTCGGAGACCACCGCTGCCGCCTCCGGGCAGGTCGGCGTGGTGCGCCGCGACCCGATGGCGATGCTGCCGTTCATCGGCTACCACGCGGGTGACTACTTCCGGCACTGGATCGAGATGGGCAAGGGCGTCGACGGTGACGCCGAGAAGCTGCCGAAGGTCTACTACGTCAACTGGTTCCGCAAGGACGCCGACGGTAAGTTCCTGTGGCCCGGCTTCGGCGAGAACTCCCGGGTGCTCAAGTGGATCGTCGAGCGGATCGAGGGCAAGGCCGACGCGGTCGAGACGCCGATCGGCATGGTGCCGACCATCGACGCGCTCGACGTCGACGGCCTCGGCCTCACTCGTGAGGACATCCGGATCGCCCTCAAGGTCGACGTCGACGAGTGGCGCAACGAGCTGCCCCTGATCACCGAGTGGTTCGACAAGTTCGGTGACAAGCTGCCCGGTGTGCTCTGGGCGGAGTTGGACGCGCTGCGTGCCCGCCTCGACGCCGAGCAGGCGGTCGAGGGGCGCCAGGCGTAGCCCTGGCCCGGATCGGGCATCATCATCAACATGACGACGGCCGCCGCGACGAAGGTCCGGCGGCCGTCGGCTGTCCGCTTCCTGACCGCGCTGCTGGTCGTCACCGCTGCGGCCACCGTCGTGGTCGAGCTGCTCAACTGGCGGTACGCCCCGGAGTCCGGCTTCGGGCTGGCAGTACGTACGGGTTGGGCGCTGCTGCGTTCGTTGGGCTTCCTCGTCCTGATCCGTCAGGTGCGTCGGGGTCGGAGTGCTGCCCGCCCGTTCGGGCTGATCCTGGCCGTGACCACCGTCTTCGCGGTGGGTCGACTGGTCGTGCCCCGTACCGGC
Source organism: Micromonospora sp. NPDC003197 (assembly GCF_053590565.1). Taxonomy (NCBI): domain Bacteria; kingdom Bacillati; phylum Actinomycetota; class Actinomycetes; order Micromonosporales; family Micromonosporaceae; genus Micromonospora; species Micromonospora sp. NPDC003197. The sequence goes on from NZ_JBSFTE010000002.1 coordinate 334,590, forward strand.
GCTCCGCCCCTACCCGGCGTGCTCGGCTTCGCCGCGCTGACCGTCCTCTGCGCGGCGGTGGTGTGGTTGCTCTACCGCTCGCCGTCGGTACGGGAGTTCATGGTGCGGCACCCGGGGCGGCTCGTCATCGATCGGCAGGGCATCTCCTGGCGGGAGGTGCCGCCTCGGCGTCCGCCGATCGCCGGCTGGTTGCTCACGGTACGGGCGGCGGTGTTCACGTACAGCCCGTTGATGCTGGTGCCGTGCCTGGTGGCGGTCGGTGAGGTCTTCGCCGGGCGGATTCTCGCCGTACCTGTCGTGGTGTTCTGGCTGGCCGCCTCCTTCGGTGCCAGCTACGTGGTGCTCTTCGGCACGTTCTTCCTACTGCGAGGCCGACGCTGGGCAGCCGGACTGCTGGTCGTGGTCACGTTGGTCGTACTCCTGGTGGATCTGCCGTTGTGTTGGTTCCTGCTCGGCGTCGACGGGCTGGTCCGTGATGGTGCTCCGCTGGTGGTGGCGGCCGGGATCGCGCTGTACGGCATATGGCGGGCGGCGGTCACTGAGCGTCCCGGGGTCGCCGACTCCAGTGCGGTGGCCGACGTCTCGATGTGACCGCTGACACCCTGGTGGTGGTCGGTGCGGGTCGGTAGCTGACACACCTGCCAACGCAGTCGCTACTCTCAAGGTGATGACTCTGCGGGACCTTATCTACTCGGTGTACGAGCGGCGGCTGACGGCGAAGCTCGCCGGACGGCCGGTACCCCGACATGTCGGGGTGATGTGCGACGGTAACCGGAGATGGGCCAGGGAGATGGGGTACGTCGACCCCAACGACGGGCACCGGGTCGGCGCCGCCAAGATCAAACACGTGCTCAACTGGTGTGACCAGGCCGGCATCGGGCACGTCACCCTCTATCTGCTGGCCACCGAGAACCTGCGTCGCCCGGCCAAGGAGCTCGACCCGCTCGTGAAGATCATCGAGGATCTGGTCGTCGAGCTGGCCGAGGAGGGCAACCCCTGGCGGCTGCGCATGGTCGGCGCGCTCGACCTGCTGCCGACCCAGACGAGTGGGACGTTGAAGGCCGCTGAGGAGCACACCCGGGATCGCGCCGGTGGGGCGCAGGTCAACATCGCGGTCGGGTACGGCGGCCGGCAGGAGATCGCCGACGCCGTACGGTCACTGCTCCAGGAGCATGCGGCGGCGGGTGGCACCATCGAGGAGTTGGCCGAGGTGCTCGACGTGGAGCACATCGCGGAACACCTTTACACCCGGGGACAGCCGGATCCCGACCTGGTCATCCGGACCAGCGGAGAGCAGCGCCTCTCCGGGTTCCTGCTCTGGCAGTCGGCCCATTCGGAGTTCTACTTCTGCGACGTGAACTGGCCGGACTTCCGGCACGTCGACTTCCTCCGGGCGCTGCGCTCGTACGCCAGTCGACAACGCCGGTACGGCGCCTGACCCGTTGCGGTGCTGCTCAGCTGAAGGTGTTGTTCAGCTGAGCGCGTCGCTCAGCTGAACCGGTGTACGGCTTCGGTGAGGAAGTCGCCGAGCGCTTCCGGAGACTCGATGGTCAGGTCGGCCGCGGTAGAGACCTCCTGGCCGGTCTCCGGGTTCGCTACGGCGACACAGACCCCGAAGAAGGAGGGATCTGCGGCTTCCCGGGCCCGTAGGGCGGCGAATGCCTTGATGTCGGAAACGTCGTCACCGAAGTACCAGGCGCAACCGGCCGATGGGACGGCTTCCCCGATCACCATGCCCTTGTCCCGATCGACCGGTGGCTTCAGCTCGATGACCATGCGCCCGCACTGCACGCGTAGGCCGAGTCGTTCAGCCTGCGCCTGGCCCCACGATTCGACGGCTGCGGCCAGTTCGGGGGCGGTGCGATAGTGCAGGGCCACGGAGAGCCGCTTGTATTCCACCAGCGTCCCCTCGGGCAGTTCGGCCCGGGCGCGCTCCGCCAACTCGACCATGGTTGGCACCCAGGGCAGCGCGGCCGGCTCGGTCACCGTTTCGCCGGACCCGTGACTGTGCTCCAGGCCGTAGAGGCCGTAGAGGTCGACGTCGGTGAGGGAGGCGAACCGGTCGCGCAGGAACTCGACCGGCCGGGCCGAGACGATCGCCACCCGTTGCACCACCGAGGTGAGGGCTTCGATCGCCGCGAGGACCTTCGGTGCCGGCTGCACCGCGGTGGGATCGTCCTCGACCGGGGCGAGTGTGCCGTCGAAGTCGAAGAACAGCACACATTGCCCGGCTCGGTCGATCGTGGCGTTCCACGCCTGATCCACGGAGAAGGGGCGGGTCAGCTGATGGTTTTCAGAGTTGTACGGCCGCACGGGCGTCAGCGTACCCCGGCAGCTGTCCGTTCGGACGACCTGTTACTGAACGTTCAGTCGTCGCCTCCGATCATCGCGCGTCGGCCGTGCAGTCTCGGACCGATGGGTACGACGGCCGCGTCCGGGCTGTGACCGAGTAGGTAGCCCTCGACGAAGCCGGCGTTGTGGTCGCCCGTGTGGCTCTCGATCTCGTTCAGCCGGGCGACGAGGAACTCGGTGAGGGCGGTGATGCGCCCGATGAGCCGGTCGTGCAGTTCGGCGACCACGGCCAGCACGGTGGCGCTGGCGGTGGTGGTGATGGCGAGCAGGTTCAGGATCATCGGAACCTGTTGACCATTGACCGTGCCGATCACGACGTTGGCGGTCACGCACAGTGTCGCTGACACCGCGGCCACCACTACTGCCATCCATTTCAGGGTCATGGGATTGACCCCTCCTTCTGTCCCGCAGGGCTGGGTTCGGCCTTGTCCCGTCCCCCCGCCGACGACGAGCCCAAGCAGTACGAAAAGGCACGCTAGCGCGCCCGTTCCGCCCGGAACAGGGGGCGGATGGCGCAGAGTATGCAGTTTTTCACCATCTGAGGAACTAGCCTGCTTGTTTGCCCCGTTTTCCGGCATTAGGCGGCATTATTGGGCGATAAGCGAGGTAGCGAATTGTTTCCCGAATATGAAACTTCTCTGCATCAGAGACGTTCGGGTCGACCAGTCGCCGGAGCAGCGCTTCCACGTCCGGGTCCATCGGTGGCGCGTGGGGCGTCGGACGTGTCGGGTTACCTCGGTCCCAGCCGAGCACCCCGAAGGCGACGGTCGGATTGATGCCGAGGCCCTCACAGAACGCGACAACCCGTTCGGCCTCCGGGTCGCTGGCCCACTCGCCGCGTACCCAGCGGTTGATGGTCTGCCGGGAGACTCCGGTACGGCGGGACACCTCGGAGCCGGTCCAGGCGCGGGTAGCACGGGCATCGGCCAGCGCCTTGCGAATGAAGGCGGCGAAGGCGATTTTTCGCCCATGGGCGCGGTCCGACACCTGGCGACGGTACGGCCAGCTTTCCGGCCGCGCAGCTGTCCGCGCAGCGATGTATTGCATGCGTGACAGATTTTCACGCTTTCCAGCTTTGGGCATGCTGGCGTTGTCGAGGGGCATCACGTCGGCAGGATAGGTGCACCAAGGGGTGGCGGTAATCGTACGAAAAGCTGATACTGTCACGCGCATGAGACGCCCTACCGTGTGTCACGTGCTTGAGACGATCTGCGTTCAGGCGGGTCACGTACTCGTGACAGGAGTGGTTCGGTGATCGAACTCGCGACCCGCGCCCAGGCATTCGGATTGATCGCTGACGGGGTGGCCGCCGGACTCAGCGCTCCCTGGCGTCTCTACCTTGCTCGTGGTTCCCGCTATCTCGCACTCAACGTGGGTGATCGTGCCGAGTGGGACTCGTGGCGTACGCATCTCGGCTGCCCGGAACTCAGCGTGCGGGTCTATGACGCCGGTGGTGAGATCAGACGGGCCTCGGTCGCCGAGGTGATCCTCGATGGCTGCCGGATCAGTGTCGAACTGGTTGAGGAGGTCGGCACCGACGACCTCGACCGGTTGCCCGTCATCGGCGACCAGCTGCTCGGCGATGGTGACGGCGACGGCGACAGTGATGGCGACAGTGATGGCGATGGCGAGCAATCGTTTGGTACCGACCGGGCCATGTGTGACGGGGAGGAGCGATGAGCCCCTTCTTCCTGGTCTTCCTCGTGCTGCTGCTCTGCTCGTCGAGTTACGCGGCAGGACGCCTGCACGGGCAGCTCAGCTACCGGATCGGCTATCGGTTCGGATACCGACAGGGTTACTTCGACGGCGACCGGGGGGCATGGAACCGTCGGCGCCGGGAGGCGCAGGCGGCCATCGCCTCGGTGCTGGCGGTGCCATCACCCACGACAACTGACAGCGCCCGCACCGTCGTACGTCAGGGAACGACATACACGGGCGCCTCCTTCGCGGGGACCGCGACCAACGGCGGACGGCACTCCACCGACGTCTTCGCCGGCCGCAACGCATGACCGGCGGCGACGGTGGGGTGAGCGGTCGCCCGCGAACACGGTGCGCCGTCCGCGGCGGACGCGCACCGTCTGGGGTCACGTCAGACCGGTGACGGTGATCCCACCGGCCGGGATGCGCGCAGGGGGCATGCATCCCGGCCGGTCCCAGCTCGGGGCGGGTCCGACAGCCACGCGCTGAGGAGATCAGCGGGATGTGGCTAGCCCAAGCGGTCTTGCCCGGCTAGCGTCTAGGCATGGCGCGGGGTTGTCCCGAGCCAGCCGGACGGCCCGGACTCTGCGAGATGCTGTGTGCACGGGGCCACACCCGACCTCGTGCTCCGGGCACCGGACGAGGCGGACTGCGGGTGGACGGGTGCACACCCGCCGGAGCAGGCCTGTGACGACTCGTCGTACCAACCACCGGGCTGAGCAGAGCCCGGCCGCCACTACCACCGGTCGCCGGACCGGTGCCGCCATCGCCGACCGGATCAGCGGCCGTCGCCGTACCGCCGGGAAGTCGGCTGGCGAGCCAGCGGAGCCCGAACCGGCTCGCCAGATATACGTCCTGGACACCTCCGTCCTGCTCTCCGACCCGGCGGCCTTCCACCGGTTCGCCGGACACGAGGTGGTGCTACCGCTCGTGGTCATCACCGAGTTGGAAGGAAAACGCCACCATCCCGAACTCGGCTGGTTCGCCCGGCAGGCCCTGCGGACGCTCGACGAGATCCGGGTCCGGCACGGGCGGCTCGACCAGCCGGTACCGGCCAACGACGTCGGCGGCACCCTACGGGTGGAGCTGAACCATGCCGACAGCGGAGTGCTGCCGGTGGGCTTCCGTACCGAGTCCAACGACGCCCGGATCCTCGCCGTGGCCCTCAACCTGGCCGCCGAGGGACGCGACGTCACGCTGGTGAGCAAGGACATGCCGCTGCGGGTCAAGGCGGCGGCGGTCGGCCTCGCCGCCGATGAGTACCGGCACGGCCAGGCGAGCGATCCGACCTGGACCGGGATGGCCGAGCTGGGATTGGGTACGGAGCAGGTCGGCCAGTTGTACGCCGGTGAGGCGGTGGACCTGGACGAAGCGGCCGGACTGCCGTGCCACACCGGACTGGTGTTGCAGTCCCCCCGCGGCTCCGCCCTGGGGCGGGTGTTGCCCGACAAGACGGTACGGCTGGTCCGCGGTGACCGGGAGGCGTTCGGGCTGCGGGGTCGGTCGGCGGAGCAGCGGATCGCACTCGACCTGCTGCTCGACGAGTCGATCGGGATCGTCTCCCTGGGCGGTCGGGCGGGCACCGGCAAGTCCGCGCTGGCGCTCTGCGCGGGCCTGGAGGCGGTGATGGAACGCGGTCGGCACAAGAAGGTCATCGTCTTCCGTCCGCTGTACGCCGTCGGCGGTCAGGAGTTGGGCTATCTGCCCGGCTCGGAATCCGAGAAGATGTCGCCCTGGGCCCAGGCCGTCTTCGACACCCTCGGGGCGGTGGTGCACGAGAACGTGCTGGACGAGGTGCTGTCCCGGGGGATGCTCGAAGTGCTTCCACTGACCCACATCCGGGGCCGCAGCCTGCACGACGCCTTCGTCATCGTCGACGAGGCCCAGTCGCTGGAACGGGGCGTACTGCTCACCGTGCTGTCCCGGGTCGGGCAGGGCTCCCGGGTGGTGCTCACCCACGACGTGGCCCAGCGGGACAACCTGCGGGTCGGGCGGCACGACGGCGTGACTGCCGTGATCGAGGCACTCAAGGGGCACCCGATCTTCGCCCATGTGACCCTGACCCGTTCGGAGCGCTCACCCATCGCCGAGGTGGTGACCGATCTGCTGGAGGACATCCCCGGTTGAGTCGCCAAAGTGCTGAGCTTTGGTCCATATTTGCGGGCAAATATGGCGTGACCCAAGTCACATTTGAGACTGTTGGTTTCCCATCAGCCTCACCGTGCGCAATCGTGTCCGGTGAGCGCCAGCCAGCTGGGGAAGATCGTTGAAGTTGACTTACCCGGCGGCGGACGGTGCCGACGATCACCAGTCGGCGGGTCGCGACTCCGACGGGGTCGAGCGCTTGCGGCACCACCGGCCCCGTGGGGTCGCTACCCGGTGTGCCGCGTCCATGCCCCCGACGAAGGGACCACTTCGTGAGTCGGCTGTGGAGCCGGTACGGTGTCCGGACGCTCGCCGTCGCCCTGCTCGCTGTGGGCGTCACTGGCGGGTACTACCTGGGCGAAGATCGGGAAACCCAGCAACAAGGGATCGAGGCCCAACTGGCCGCGAACGTCGACGAGGCTGAGTTGGCGTACCAGCGGGAACGGCAGGCGGTCCACCAGTCGGCCACCGCCGGCAAGCGGGCTGCCGAGTACCAGGCCGCGGTCAAGGCGGCCGACGAGGCCAAGGCAGCGGCCGAGCGGGCCCGTAAGGCCCAGGCCGCGGCAGCGAGCCGCAAGAAGGAACGCGAGGAGGCGGAAGCGGCCACCAAGCCGTTCACCGGGCCGATCCCGGCCTCGTGCAACGAGTACAGCGGCAACCGGCAGATCGGCTGCGCGATCCTGCTGCAGGACGGGTTCGGCCTCGACCAGATGCCCTGCCTGGACAAGCTCTGGACCAAGGAAAGTGGCTGGAACCCCAAGGCCAGCAACTCCTCCAGCGGGGCGTACGGCATCCCGCAGGCGGTGCCGGGCAGCAAGATGGCCTCGGTCGGTGACGACTGGAAGACCAACCCAGCGACTCAGATCAAGTGGGGCCTGGGCTACATCAAGGGCCGCTACGACACGCCATGTGGCGCCTGGGCGCACTCTCAGGCCAAGGGCTGGTACTGACGCGGCGACAACCTGCACCAACCGAAGAAACCGCAAAAGGGGTACGGATCTGGGGTCCGTACCCCTTTGGGGTTTTCCAGTGGGCCCTTGTGAGGCCGCTGGCTTCGCCTACGGTCGGGTACGGGCGGCCTGGTTCGCCAGCGCGGCGCACACGACTGAGTGAACTTCACGAAGGGTGGAGTGGCGGTAGCTCACGATAGCTGATAGCTACTTGTGGGTGAGATCCGAGATGCCTGGTCAGCGAGGTGACCCGTCCCAGTTCGGCAGCGAGGCGTTCTACGCCGCGCTCGGTCGGGCCTTCGTGGCCATGTGCGCGGTCGTGCCGGTGCTGTTCGTGATCGAGGCGCTGGATGTCTGGCTCGCCGCCGGCTTCGACACCCTCGGCGGCATCATCCCGCAGCGGATCGAGGGACTCGACGGCATCTTCTTCGGTCCGTTCCTGCACCACGGCTTCGACCATCTCTACAGCAACAGCGTGCCGCTGATCCTGCTCGGCACCTTCGTACTCGCCGCCGGGGTCCGACGTTTCCTCTACTCCACCCTGGTGATCGTGCTCGTCAGCGGATTCGGGGTGTGGATCACCGGCTCACCGAACTCGATCGTGGTCGGTGCCAGCGGAGTCGTCTTCGGCTACCTGGGCCTGCTGTTGGCCCGGGGCATCGTGGAACGCAGCTGGTGGAACCTGGCTGTGGTGCTGTTGGTGGGCATGCTCTACGGCGGGCAGTTGATTGGGGTGTTCCCCACCGACGAACAAATCTCCTGGCAGGGCCACCTGTTCGGGCTGCTCGGCGGAATCGTTGCGGCCATCCTCTTCCGCCGCCGTCGGCCCCGTAACGACGACGACCCGTATCGGACCGAGTCGACCCTGACCCTGCCCTGACTCGGTCCTGCCCTGACCCTGCCCTGACTCGGTCCTGCCCTGGCCTTGACCCGGCCCTGCCCCTGCCTGACTCTGTCCTGATCCGGCCCGGATCACCCCGCTCCCGGCCTGTCCCGGCCCGGGCTCTGGCAATTGGTGCCAGATCAGCGTCTTGCCGCGCCACGCCACCGCCCCCTACCGTCGAACCAGCAGACGCCCCTCCCGGGAAGCGACGCCCGGTAGCCGGAAGCGACGGTGAGCACATGCGCGAGGTCGATGTCGCCATCATCGGAGCCGGGCCGGCCGGCCTGTTCGCGGCGTACTATGCCGGGTTTCGGGGACTTTCCGTCGCGGTGGTGGACGCGTTACCCGAACCCGGCGGTCAGGTCACCGCGATGTACCCCGAGAAGGTCATCTTCGATGTCGCCGGGTTTCCCTCGATCAAGGGGCGGGACCTGGTTGCCAACCTGATCGCCCAGGCCGCGCCGTTCGCGCCGGAATACCTGCTCGGCGTCCGGGCGGAGCACCTGTCGTACCAGGCCGACCGGCCGGTGATCACGCTTTCCGACGGTGCGCGACTGCACTGCGGCTCGGTGCTGATCACAGGCGGGCTGGGCAGCTTCACACCCCGGCCGCTACCGGCCGCCAGTAACTTCACCGGCAACGGCCTGGTCTTCTTCGTACCGCAGCTGGCTGAGCTTGCCGGCCGGGACGTGCTCATCGTGGGCGGTGGCGACTCGGCCTTCGACTGGGCGTTGGCCCTGCACCCCCTGGCCCGCTCCGTCACCCTGGTCCACCGGCGCGACCGGTTCCGGGCCCACGCCGCCACGGTGGCACGGGTGCGTCAACTCCCGGTCCGGATCGTTGTCAACGCCGAGGTGACGAAGATCCACGGAGACGGCGCGGTCGCCGGCGTCGACCTCCAGGTCAGGGGCGGCGACGCCGAGACCGTACCGGTGGACACCCTGGTCGCGGCGCTGGGTTTCACCGCTGACCTTGGGCCACTGGCCGCCTGGGGACTGGCCCTGGACAAGCGGCACATCCTGGTTGACAGCACGATGGCGACCAATCTGCCCCGGGTCTTCGCCGCCGGGGACATCACCGAATACCCCGGCAAGGTTCGGCTGATCGCCACCGGCTTCGGCGAGGCGGCAACAGCGGTCAACAACGCCGCCGTGGTCATCGACCCGACCGCCCACATCTTCCCTGGGCATTCCTCCGACGTCGGGTGAGCGGGGGGAGTGGCGTTAGGAAGGGCCCCTTCCTAACGTTTTTTGTATAGGAAGGGGCCCTTCCTAACACCAAAGCGGGGGAGGGCGGCCGATGCGATGGCCACCGACGCCAGGGTCAGCAGCGCGCCCAACACGGTGTCGAGCCCCGGTCGCAGTTCTGCGGTCGACGGGACCACCAGATCGATCAGCACAGCCCCGACGACCTGCCCGGCGATGGTCGAGAGGCCGAGCAGCAGCACACCGGTGAACCGGACCACCGCCGCCGCGATCGTGATGAAGACGATGCCGATCGGCCCGCCCAGATAGAGCCACGGCTCGGTGGGCCACTGGCCCGCCGGCCAACCCCGTACCAGGACGTTCACGGCGAGGGCGACCAGCAGTGCGGTCGTACCGACAAGGAAGTTGACCCCGGCGGCGGTCAGAGCGCTGCCGGCGGCGACGCGTACCCGGCCATTGACCGCCTGCTGCCAGGCGACGCCCACTCCGGCGAGCACCGGCAACACGGCGAGCCCCAGCGCCGCCGGGTCGCTCAGCCGGTCGCCCACCGAGAGCAACACCGCGAGTACGGTGAGCACGGCGCCAGCGAGCCGGGCCGGAGTGACCGGCTGCGGCCCCAGCGGGCCGATCCCGGCCCGGTCCACGGCGAGACTGCTGGCCGACTGGCCGGCGACCACCGCCACGGTGAACACCGCCACCCCTAGCGCGCCCACGGTCAGCCCCTGCGTGACCACCAGGAACGCACCGCAGACACCACCGAGGCACTGCCACGGCCGTAGTGCGCCCCCGCGCAACGCGGTACGCAGCCCTGCCAGGCCCCGCCGTCCAGCCGGTACGGCGGGCACCAGTACGAGCAGCACCAGCAGCCCGATGCCGAACGAGACGGTGGCTGCGGCGATGCCGTCTTCTAGGCGTACGCCCAGCTCACCATTGATGCGTGACTGTAGGGCCACCGCGACCCCGGAAGCCACGGCGAGTGCGACGCCGATCGCTCGGCGCGGCGCCGGTGGTTCCGGGGCCGTCGAGGGGTTGATCAAGTTAGTCCTGTTCGGCCAAGGGCCGGCCGTCGAAGTCGACAGCCGAGTAGAGAGCCAGCTTTTCCAGCCGGTGGTAGGAGTCGATCACCCGGATGGTGCCGCTCTTGGAGCGCATCACGATCGACTGCGTGTACGCCCCGCCGGCGCGGTAGCTTACTCCGCGCAGCAGGTCACCCGAGGTGACCCCGGTGGCGACGAAGAAGCAGTTGTCCCCGGTCACCAGGTCGTCGGTGGTCAGCACCCGGTCGAGGTCGTGACCGGCGGCCAGCGCCTTGTCCCGTTCCTTGTCGTCCTTGGGCCAGAGCTTCGCCTGCAAGGAACCGCCCATGCACTTGAGCGCGCAGGCGGCGGTGATCCCCTCGGGCGTACCGCCGATGCCCATGAGCACATCCACCCCGGATTCGCCCCGGGCGGCGGCGATCGCCCCGGCGATGTCCCCGTCGGAGATGAACCGGATCGGAGCGCCGGCCCGGCGAATGTCGCGTACCAGGTCCTTGTGTCGCGGCCGGTCCAGGACGCAGACCGTGACGTCGGAGACGTCGGTGCCCTTGACCTTGGCGATCCGCCGGAGGTTCTCGGCCACCCCGGCGTTGATGTCGACGACGTCGGCGTAGGCCGGGCCGACGGCCAGCTTCTCCATGTAGAAGACGGCGCTCGGGTCGAACATCGCACCCCGCTCGGCAACCGCCAGTACGGCGAGCGCGTTCGGCATGCCCTTGCTCATCAGCGTCGTACCGTCGATCGGATCGACCGCGACGTCGACCTCGGGACCGGTGCCGTCTCCGACTTCCTCGCCGTTGAACAGCATCGGGGCGTTGTCCTTCTCGCCCTCGCCGATCACCACGACCCCGCGCATCGGGATCGAGTTGATCAGCTTGCGCATCGCGTCGACCGCGGCACCGTCGCCACCCTCCTTGTCACCCCGGCCGACCCACCGTCCGGCGGCCATGGCCGCCGCCTCGGTGACCCGGACCAGATCGAGGGCCAGGTTGCGGTCCAGATTCTGTGGGATCCGGTTGCTGCTGTTACTCACGACGGCTCCTCCTCGCGGCGTTGCGGGGTGGACCGGCATACTGCGGCGTCCGTCGATGCCGCCGCCGGCGTTGGAAGGAATCCTGGCACGCTGGTCAACTTAACGCCGGTTCGGGGCACCGGTGGCCCGGATCGCAGCAGCCGGCCAAGCTGCGAAGATGGGTACGTGGACCTCGCCCAGCCTGCCAGCCCCAGCCAGGACGCCCAGCCTGCCGGTCGTAGTCAGGACGACCGTACCCAGGATGAACCCACCCGTAACGTGGAGCCGCCGAGCTCCCAGCGGTCGGTCAAGGACATGGCCATCTCGCTGCTCGTGCTGCTCGTACCAATAGCCCTGTTGTTCGGCTTCTACCGGGCCTTCCTCGGGGGTGACCAGCCCATGGTGGTCGACACCGCGCCGGTCGTCGCCCAGGCCAGGTCGGCCAACGCCTTCCCGGTCGGTGAGCCGGCCGGGCTGGACCAGGAGTGGCGAGCTGTCACCGCCACCTTCCGCCGCTCCGACGATGGGGCGACGCTGCGTCTCGGCTACCTCAGTCCGTCCGGTGGGGGCGTGCAGGTGGTGCAGAGCAGCGTACCGGCCGAGAAGCTGCTGCCGACGGAGCTGGCGGCCACCGGTCCGGCGCAGGGCGCCACCGAGCTGGCTGGGCGGAGCTGGCAGCGGTATCCGGCCCGGTCCGGCGAGCGGGCCCTGGTGCTTCTGGAGCCGAACCGTACGGTGATCGTGGTCGGGGCCGCCCCGGAGTCGGAACTGCACGACCTGGCGCGTTCGCTGAATTGACCGGCGCCGTTCCGGCCATTATTGCCGGGTGTGATGCTTCTGACTCCAGCCGATTTTGCGTGCGGTTGCCGGCTAATGAACTGCGGTCGAGTAAGTGACGGGCGTCTCCCCTTGGATCAGGTTTATCGGACAGCGCGGCGGGATACGTGAGCGTTAAGCTCTTCCGTCTATCTCCGGTGGTGGTTCGCTGCCGGGCATTCTCTCTGGAGTGAATTCTCGTGAAGATTCGACGGTGGACGATCGCCGGCCTCGCTGCGGCGACGCTGCTTCTCCCCGGTGTCGCCGCGTGTGACGCTGGCGATGTTGCGCCGAACTCGGCCAGGTCGGAAGTGCCGGCCATCCCTGCGGACCCGAAGGAGGCCCTGCTTGCTTCCACCAAGGAAATCGCGAAGGGCAACTTCCGGTTCGCGGTGGAGAGCAATGGCATGACCAGCGCTGGCACGGTGCACATGCCCAGCCGGAGCGCCCAGATGTCGATGAAGGCTGATGACCCCGCCCTCGGTTTCTCGATGGAGGTAGAGCTTATCTACGTCGAGCCGGACAGCTACGTCAAGATGAAAGTCGGCGGCGCACTCGCTGATGTGCCGGGGATGGCGGCGCTGAACACCGGCAAGTACATGCACCTCGACCAGTCGAAGATCAAGGGTATCGAAGACCTTGAGTTCGACTTCAATGATGTCGACCCGGCCGGAGCCGACGTGCTGACCAAGGCGATCGTCGACGTCCAAAAGACCGGCGAGGGCGCCTACAGTGGCAAGATCGACCTGTCGAAGGCGACCGAGGCGGGGCTCAGCAACGAGGAAGTACTCAAGGCGCTTGGTGCCCAGGCCAACTCGCTGCCGTTCACCGCGAAGCTCGACGCTCAGGGTCGACTGACCGAGCTGGCGATCAAGGTGCCGACGGTCGGTGACATCAAGGAGCAGGAGCTGAAGGTCACCTACTCCGACTACGGTGCCGCCACCGCAGCGCAGAAGCCGGAGGCGAGCCAGACGCAGGAGGCTCCTGCCGGGGTCTACGACTTCTTCAAGGGCTGACAGTCCCGCTTTATCGAGGGGGGCGACCCAGTGGGGACGTCCCCCTCGATGCTGTTCAGCGGACTCTTCTCGGCCTGGATTACCGGCCTGGTTCAGGCGGACTCTCTGGCCTGGCGGGCGGCGTCGATCCGTTCACGGGCTCCATCCAGCCAGTGCTGGCAGACCTCGGCGAGCCGTTCACCGCGCTCCCAGAGCGCCAGCGACTCCTCCAGCGAGGTCCCACCGGCCTCCAGCCGTTCGACCACCGACGCCAGTTCGGCGCGAGCCTGCTCGTAACTCAGCCGCTCGTCCGGACTCAGCCGCTCGTCCGGCCCGGTCGCTTTCTTCTTCTGGTCGGCCATGGGCGGTCCTTTCTCGGTACATCCGGTCCGGGTTGGCGCAGTTGCGGACCCGTGTCGGAACGAAGTCCTGGCCCGCCGCCGTGGATGCTGGTGGTCCTCAGGGCGGTGGCGGGCGCTGGTTCAGCTGTCGACTGTTGCGGCGACCTCGCCCCGGGCGAACCGCAGCCGCAGCGGGTCACCGGTGGTGACCTCCGCCGAGTCGCGTACCACCTGGCCGTCGGCGCGCTGCACGATGGCGTACCCCCGATCCAGGGTCGCGGCCGGGGAGAGCGCGCGGAGCCGGGCCACGGTGTGTCGCAGGTCCCCGGCGGCGGTGCCCAGCCGGTGGTCGAGACAGCGGGTGGCCCGGTCCCGCAGCCCGGCCACGTCGGTGGCCCGCTGGTCGAGCATCACCGCCGGCCGGGCCAACACCGGCCGGGACCGCAGCGCGTCGATCCGGTGCGACTCCCGGTCGACCAGGTTGACCACCGCCCGGTCCAGCCGCTGCCGGGCCTGGCGGATCAGCCGCGACTCCTCGGCCAGGTCGGGCACCACCCGCTTGGCAGCGTCGGTCGGGGTGGAGGCACGGACGTCGGCCACATAGTCGACCAGTGGCGCATCCGTCTCGTGCCCGATCGCGCTGATAACCGGGGTACGGCAGGCAAACACCGCCCGACACAGCGCCTCGTCGGAGAAGGGCAACAGATCCTCGGTGCTGCCGCCGCCCCGGGCCAGGATGATCACGTCGATCCGGTCGTCCGCGTCGAGCACCTTCAGCGCGTCGATGATCTGCGGTACGGCGGTCGGCCCCTGCACCGCCACGTTGACGGTCCGGAACTCCACCGCCGGCCAACGGCGCTGCGCGTTGGTGAGTACGTCCCGTTCGGCGGCCGAGGCCCGACCGGTGATCAGGCCGACCCGGCCGGGCAGGAACGGCGGCCGGCGTTTGCGGGCCCGGTCGAAGAGCCCCTCCGCCGCCAGTAGCTTCTTGAGCTTCTCCAGCCGGGCCAACAACTCGCCGAGGCCGATCTGGCGAATCTCGTCGGCGCGCAGGCTGAGCGTGCCCCGGGCCGCGTAGAACTCGGGTTTGGCATGCAATACGACCTTTGCGCCGTCGGCCAGCTCAGGCGCCCCGGCGTCCAGTACGTCCCGATTGGTGGTGACGGTGAGACTGAGGTCGGCCGAGGAGTCGCGCAGGGTCAGGAAGACGGTGGAGGCACCGGGGCGGCGACTGATCTGGGCGACCTGTCCCTCGACCCAGACCCAGCCCAGCTTGCTGATCCAGCCACTCACCTTCTGGCTGACCACCCGGACCGGCCAGGGCTCGTCGGGGCTGCTACGCGGGATCTCCGGCTGGGTCACCGGCCCAGCCTACGGCCCGGGGCGGACATGTCCTGTTGATCAAGAGGTACGCGTCGTCCATGTGCCGCTCTGATGACGCAAACTTCTTGATCAACAGGGATGGGTGTGACGGCACGTAGACTGGTCGGGTGACCGAGGCCCAGGCGACCACACAGACCGGCAAGCGCGTACTACTGGCCAAGCCCCGTGGCTACTGCGCTGGCGTGGACCGCGCGGTGCAGACCGTGGAGGAAGCGCTCAAGCTCTACGGTGCCCCGATCTACGTACGCAAGGAGATCGTGCACAACAAGCACGTCGTGTCGACCCTGGAGCAGCAGGGAGCGATCTTCGTGGAGGAGAACGAGGAGGTGCCGGAGGGCGCCACCGTGATCTTCTCGGCGCACGGCGTCGCCCCCGAGGTGCACGAGCAGGCCAAGGCCCGCTCGCTGAAGGCGATCGACGCGACCTGCCCGCTGGTGACCAAGGTCCACCAGGAGGCCAAGCGGTTCGCCGCCGAGGACTACGACATCCTGCTGATCGGCCACGAGGGGCACGAGGAGGTCATCGGCACCTCTGGCGAAGCTCCCGAGCACATCCAGCTCATCGACGGGCCGGCCGACGCCGACAAGGTCACCGTCCGCGACCCGAACAAGGTCGTCTGGCTCTCGCAGACCACGCTGTCGGTCGACGAGACGCTGGAGACGGTGGCCCGGCTCAAGAAGCGGCTGCCGATGTTGCAGTCGCCGCCCAGCGACGACATCTGCTACGCCACCTCCAATCGGCAGCAGGTGGTCAAGGAGATCGCCCCCGAGTGCGACGTGGTGATCGTGGTGGGCTCGCGCAACTCCTCCAACTCGGTACGCCTGGTCGAGGTCGCCCTGGGTGCCGGTGCCGGGGCCGGGCACCTGGTGGACTACGCCTCGGAGATCGCCGACGAGTGGTTGGCCAATGCCCGTACGGTGGGCCTGACCTCGGGAGCCAGCGTCCCCGACGATCTGGTCATGCAGGTCCTGGAGCATCTCGCGGCCCGGGGGTTCACCGACGTGACCGAGGTGACTACCGCCGACGAGCGACTCACCTTCTCCCTGCCGCAGGAACTCAAGCGCGACATGAAGGCCGCCGCCGCGGCCCGCGCCGCCGCCAGCGCCTGACTCCGGCTGATCGCCGTGATCAGGGAACGATCGATTGCGGCGAGATTCGGGAAGGATCGACTGCGGCGATCAGGGAACGGTTGATCGGCGCGGGGCATCATATCCGCATGAGAACGATCAGGATCGTCGCGTCCGCCGTGGTCGCTTGCCTGGTCCTGAGCGCGTGCGCCCAGGACGGCCCGACCGGCACGTCCCCGACCCCGACCGCATCGGAGGGAACACCGGTGACCACCCCACCTGTCGACCCCGGCACCACCGATCCCGGCAATTCGTCGCCGCCGTCCGGCAAGTCCCCCGTACCTCGGCCACCCGGTGGGACGACCCCGCCGTCCGGCACCGTGACCATCAGCGGCACGATCGTCGCCGGAGTCGAGGCTGGCTGTGTGCTGCTCGACCGCTACCTGCTCTTGGGCGGCCCGCGTGAGCTGCTGCGCGCCGGGGCGACGGTGACGGTGACCGGACGGGTGCAGCCGGGTCTGATGACCACCTGCCAGCAGGGCACCCCGTTCGTGGTGGAGAGCGCCAAGGCCGCCTGAGCACGCCGTCGAGGCCCGCAAAACAGCAGCGCTGCCGGGTCCGCGAGACCGCGCTGCCGGGGTCCGCGAGACCGCCCCGGTAAAGGGCACGGAGCCCGTTCCTGCACAGGGGAACGGGCTCCGTGGCTATGCGCAGCAGTACGTCAGGAGACGGTGCCGATCGACACCGAACCCCGACCGATGATCGCGCCCTCGTCGGTCTGTACGGCCAGCTCGCCGTAGAGCGTCCGACCGGCGGCCGAAGCAGCTGAGGCGGTGACCGAGCCGGCGACCGTGGCGGTGGCACCGTTGGCCAGGGTCAGCGACCCGCTGGCGGTCGACAGCGAACCGAGCGCCGACGCGGTGAACGAGTCCCGGTAGTCGTACGCGGTGCTGCCGCCCGCCCCGTCCACGGCGTAGCCGTCAACGACCACCCGGTAGGTGCCCGGGACGGGGTTGGCGATCGTGACCGCCTCCTCCGAGTCGCCGTCGGCGGCCTGGCCGACCAGGGTCGTACCCCGGAAGACCCGCAGGTCCAGGTCGGCGGCCAGGTTGCCGGGGTTGCCGATCCGGGCGGTGAAGGTGGTCGCCCCGGCCGGCACCTCGACGGTGTATTCCTGGACGGTCCCCTCGGCGATCGTCGGCCGGCGGGTGGCGATGCTGGAGAGCGCACCGCCGACACCGGTGACGGTGACCGGACCGTAGTTGTTCTTCAACGACCAGCTGACCGGGGTCGCCTGGTTGGCCGGCACGCTGGGCAGTTCGATCGTCGCCGGCTCCACCGTCACGCCCTGCACCCGGGCCAGCAGCTGGTACGGGTTGTCCAGCGCCGGCGAGGTACGCCGAGCCTCCACCTCGATCTCCCAGACACCCGGGATCGGGTTGTCGTACGACCGCTCCTGCGGCTTGCAGACAGCTGGGTCGGAGTAGTTGGTGTAGCACTGGGTGGTGGCGGTGGGGTCGGCCGGCACGCCGTACGGGTTGATCGCGATGAACCGGGTCTGCGATCCGGTGGCGATGCCGGAGAGGTTGACCTGCAACGACCCGGCACCGGCAGGCACCGTGACGAAGTAGGACGTGGTGCTGTTGCGTTCGATCGAGCCGCTGGCCGTGATGGCGTGGTTCGGCGACTTGGTGTCCTCACCGATCACGACCGTGGCGGGCATCTCGAAGTCGACGACGGAGGTCTTCGGGTCGTCGATGCGCAGGATGGCGGCGTGCACGCCGACCCCGCCCCGAGCCTCCACGTAGAACGTGACGGTCTTGTTCAGCGGCAGGTTCAGCGTCTTCGGCGCGTTACGGAACGTGCCGTCGTTGCCGACCCAGTTGAGCTTGTGCTTGACCGTCTTGTTCGGACCGCTCGTCCGGGTGACCTTGATGGCGTACTTCTTGGTGGCACCCGGCCGCTGGCCACCGTCCGTGGCGGCACACCGGTTGTAGAGGCCGGTGCCCTGGTGCGGGGTGGCGAGCAGGTTGGAGATCGGCGTGCAGACCGGGACGGTCAGCTCGTAGTTGCGGGTCTCGACGCCCCGGGCGAGCAACTTCCAGGCTCCGTTGACGTCGAACAGACCGTTGCCCTGGCCGTGTACCGAGACGTTCTTGATCGGCTTGGCCGAGGTGTAGATCGCCCGGCGCAGCGCGGCCGGGGTGACCCCACCCTGCGTGGCCTTGGCGGCCGAGAGCAGCAGCGCGGCGGCACCGGTGGCCTGCGGGGAGGCCATCGAGGTGCCCTGGAGCATCTGGTAGCCCGCCGGCAGCGGGTAGCCCGCCTCGGCGACCGGGACACCCGGCAGCCAGGTCGGCGTGGTGGAGATGGCCGAACCCGGGGCGGTGATGTTCGGCTTGAAGCCACCGTCCTCACGCGGACCGCGGGAGGAGAACGGCTGCAGGTTGTTCGGCGTACGCACCGCCGAGCCGTAGTTGGCCAGCCAGCTCTCCCGGCTGGCGCTGGCGGCGACGGAGACCACGTTGCTGGTCACCGACGGGTCGCCGATGGTGTTCACACCCGGCCCGCTGTTACCGGCCGAGATGAAGATCTGCACGCCGTAGTCCTGGATCAGCCGGTTGTAGAGCACCGACCGGGCGCTGTTGCCGTCGTTGAGCGCCGGCAGGCCGCCGATCGAGATGTTGACGACGTCGACGCCCCGGTTGACGATCAGGTCGACCATGCCGGTGGTCAGTGCCGCGTAGGTGCAGCCGCCACCCCAGGAGCAGGCCCGGGCGGAGACCAGCTTCGCGCCGGGTGCGGCACCGTCGAAGGCGGCGTTGCCGAACATGTCGTTGGCGGCGGTGATGC
Organism: Micromonospora sp. NPDC003197; assembly: GCF_053590565.1. NCBI lineage: Bacteria > Bacillati > Actinomycetota > Actinomycetes > Micromonosporales > Micromonosporaceae > Micromonospora > Micromonospora sp. NPDC003197. The sequence continues at coordinate 353,327 of NZ_JBSFTE010000002.1, forward strand.
CGGCGACGTGCGAGCCGTGTGCGCTCTCCGACAGGCCGATGCTCACGTAGTCGACCAGGCCGGGCCCGCCGGCCGGGGTGGTGTCCACGTCCTCGCGGTACTCGACCACGAACGGGATCCGCTCGCTGATCTCGGTGGCCACGTTGTCGGTCCCGAAGTAGCCGATGTCGAACTTCTCCTTGTACGGCCGCATGACAGCGTCGTCGGTGAAGTCGAAGTTCTGGTTGGTGTCCACCCGGATGTCGTGGCTCACCGCGTCGTACAGGATGCCGAAGGTGTCGGTGGTGTCACCGTCGCGGTTGATGTCCCCGGCCGGGGCGCTGGCTGCGGTGATCGACTCGGCGAACCGGTTGAACCGGTAGCTGCCGGCCGGGGCCTTCCAGGTCTGGGTGCCGACGGTGAAGGTCGGTCCGGTCACCTCGGTGAGCATCGGACGCCAGCTTGCGTCCTCCAGCGGGTCGGTCGCGGTGACCCAGTCGACGATCTTGCGCTCGCCGGTGGTGGCGGTCTGCAGCGCCGGGTGGGCCACGTCGACACCGGAGTCCATGATGCCGATCGTCACGCCCCGCCCGTCCCACTGCGGGTTCCGCTGCTTGAACGACACCGCGCCGGTCTCGTGCGTCGGCATGAACGGGTTCACGGCCGGCGTGTCCGTACCGGGAGCGGTCGTTCCCGGTGCCGGGGCCGGTGCCTTCCGGGCGGTGCTGACGTCGGTCCGGTCGCCCGGTGCCGGGTCGGGCAGCGGTACGGCCTCGTCCAGGTCGATGGCGGCCACACCGGGCAGCGTGGCGGCCTGGGTCACCATCCCGGTGGGCACCTTGGCCAGCAGGTAGCCAACCGAGTCGAACTGGCGGCTGACGGTGCCGCCGAGCCGGGCCAGCCCAGTGGCGACGTCGTCGGCCTCACCCTGATCGGTGGCGACGATCAGCGTCACCGACTGGTCGCCCTTGGCCTTCGCCTCGGCCAGGAGCTTTGCGTCGCGGGAACCCAGGGCATTGGCCGGATTGGCCTTCGGCACGTCGGTCTCGCTCGGTGGGCTGGCGCTCGCGGCAGCACCACCCGTCAGGGTCATGGCCCCGGCCGCCACGACCGACGCGAGGAGCCCGGCGGAGGTACGCCGACTCCAGGTGCGGGGTCTACTCACGTTCTCTTCCTCCAGAGAACAGGGCCCTTAGATGCAGGGCACGTGTGAGCCGCATCTTCCGGGTTGCCGGAATGACTGTCACTACTGGCCGGTTACTTTGTGACTGGCCCGTGATAGGAATCTGTGCGACCAGCGCGGAGTCGTGACAGGAGAATCACAATTAGTGGCCGCCGATCTGATGGCCCAGATCGATCGGACCGGCTATAGGGACCTCTCCGGCTCATCGACCAACTCTGGTGCCTGCGGTTGGCGTGGCGTTATCTCGACCTGGGCCGGTGTGGACAGCTGGTCGCCGGAGACACCCAGATCGGCGAGTTTACGGGCGCTGACCAGCACCCGGGCCTCCAGGGAGCCGACCGCCTTGTTGTACGCGGTCACCGCCCCACCCAGCGCCCCGCCCAACTTGGACACATGCTCGCCGAGGGTGGCGAGCCGGCCGTACAGCTCCCGGGCCAGGGCGTGTACGGCGACCGCGTTGCGGGCCAGCGCCTCCTGCCGCCAGGTGTACGCCACGGTACGCAGCAGCGCGACCAGGGTGGCCGGGGTGGCCAGCACCACGTTGCGGGCGAAGGCGTACTCCAGCAGCGTCGGGTCACGTTGCAACGCGACGTCGAGGAACGGGTCGGCCGGAACGAACAGGACCACGAACTCGGGGGTCTGCTCGAACGCCGACCAGTAGGACTTGGCCGCCAACGAGTCCACGTGGGCCCGCAGGTGTCGGGCGTGCGCGTCGAGTTGACTGTCCCGGCCGCGTTCGTCGCGGGCCTCCATGGCGGTCAGGTACGCGTCGAAGGGCGCCTTCGCGTCCACCACCACCGAGCGGCCGCCGTGCAGCCGGACCACCAGGTCGGGGCGTACCCCCTGGTGGTCGGTGGCGGCGGTCACCTGCTCGTCGAAGTCGCAGTGCTCCAGCAGGCCGGCCGCCTCGACGATGCGGCGTAGTTGGTGCTCGCCCCACCGGCCGCGTACCTGGGGTGCGCGCAGCGCCGCCACCAGCTGTTTGGTCTCGGTGCGTAGTTCGCCGGAGACGGTGCCCATGGCGCGTACCTGCTCGCGTAGCTCGGCGTAGGCGTTCACCCGGTCGCGTTCCAGTTCCGCGATGCGCTGCTCGTAGCGGCGCAGCGACTCGTGTAGCGGCGCGACCGCCCGGGCCACCGCCTCCTGGGACTGCGCCGTCGCCTCGTACGACAGGGCGCGCATCGACTGCTCCAGCCGCCCCTCGCCATCGCGGGTGGCCTGCAGGGTGGCGTCGAGCCGGGCGATCTCGGTCGCCGACCGGGCGCGGGCGGCCAGCCAACCGATGGTTCCACCCGCCCCGAGGCAGCAGATCACCACGGCCACCGTCGAAGCATCCACCCGTCGAGCATGCCAGCCCGGTACGGCCAGACTGTGACCTGGCTCGCTGGCTCGCCGACGGGGTGGGCGGACGGAGCTACCGTCGTACTCATGAAGTGGGTTCTGTTCCTTCTGTTCCTGGTGCTGGTCGTCGGCCTCCTGGTGTGGTTGCGGCGGGAGACCGCGGCCCGGCAGGCGCGGGCGCTGGCGGATGCCCGGGCCGACGCGCAGCGCTGGTACGAGCGGCTGGGCGGCCAGGTGATGGGCCTGCACGGCGACGAGCCGGCGGTGCGGCAGGCGCTCGCCGACGCGGGGGAGCGGTACACCGCCGCCGGTGGGCAGTTGGAGCAGGCACGCACGGTTCGGCAGTACGAGCTGGCCCGGGAGACCGCTCTGGAGGGCCTGGCCTACATTCGGGCGGCTCGTACCGCGCTCGGGATCGATCCCGGCCCGGAGCTGCCGCAGTTGGCCGCCGCCCGGGGTGCCGGGGCGGTCACCGTGCCTCGCGAGGTGAACGTGCAGGGGCAGGTCTTCCGGGCCGGTCCGCAGCCGGGCGCGGCGACGCCGTACTACTACCCGGGTGGTCGGATGCAGGGGCGGCCGGTGCCGTCGGGCTGGTATTCGACGCCGTGGTGGAAGACCGGTCTGGCTGCCGGTGCCGGGGTACTCGGCGGCATGCTGATCGCCGACGCGCTCTTCTCGCCCGCCTTCGCCGACCCGGGCTACGGCTACGACGCCGGTTACCAGGACGGTTACGCCGACGGCGGGGACTTTGGTGCCGATGGTGGTGACTTCGGCGGCGGTGGGGACTTTGGCGGCGGAGACTTCGGTGGTGGCTTCGGCGGTGGCGATTTTGGTGGCGGGGACTTCGGCGGCGACTTCTAGCCCGCCCCGGCCGAGTTCGAGTCGGTCTCGCCGGCCTTCCTGATGCTGGCCAGCCCTCCGAAGGTAGGGCTGGCCGGATGGTCCCAGGCGGCTTCACCGGGCAGAGTCAGAGGGTGACCTCAGAGATACGGACTACGTCGCCAGTCACCTCTCGGACTTCGGTTGCTTGGCTGGTCAGTGTGGGCGTGGCGGCTCTGGCCGTGGCAGCGGTGACGATCGTCGCCCAGTCGACTGGACGGTTCCACTGGTGGGCGGGCTTCATCCTGGTGCCCGGTGCCCTGATCGCGGCGACCGGCGGGCCGCTGCTGACCCGGGGTGGCGGCCGGAGCTTCACCGGATATCTCGTGGTGTGGGTCGGCAGCCACGTCTTCGCCGTCGGGGCGCTTCTCATGTTCGGCGTGATGGGTCGGTGCTGGCCGCTCATGATCGTGCTGCCGACCCTGGCCGTTGCCGGCACCTATCTGTGGCGACCGGTGCATCCCCTGGCCCGGGCTCTGCACCGCACCATCGCCTGTTTGGCGCTCGCCGGAACCGCCGTCGGCGTGACGTTGCAGTTGCTGGTGGCGGACGTAATCGACTTCGGTGAGACCGCCTGGTGGGGCGGGTTCATGATGCTGGCCGGTGTGATCATGCTGCTCAACGGCCTGGAGCTGCTTCGGTACCGGATCGACTACCGGGTGTCGGCGTTGACGCTGATCGCCGGCCCGGCCGTGGTCAGCTTCCTGCTCGGGTTGCAGTTCCTCCGCGGCTGGCCGTACTGAAACTCAAGAAATACTCAAAATTTCGATACATCGATTGAACGCCGACTTCGCAGCCCTGAAACTTACCGCCAAGCTTTGCGGGGGTGCTGAAGGAAGGCTCCGTCATGGGGGGTTACCAGCGGCGTGTCCGGCGGCCAGTAAAACGGGACGCCGGCCGCCTCACACGTCGGATCGCGATCGTCACGGCGGCTGTGATGCTGCTCGGCTTCGTCACACCGACCAAGACCGAGCCCGGCCCCGACCCGTTCCCGCTGGGCTGGTTGTGGTCGGCGCTGCGGACGGCTCGGGCGGCGGCGGCTCCGCTGATCACCGGGCTACCGGTGCAGCCATGGGGAGCGAAGCGGGGGCCGGAGACCGCCTCGTACGCGGACACCCGAGAAGGCCGAGGCAACGGGCTGCCCGCCGGCAAGGGCATCGGTGCGGTAGACGCGTACGAGCCACCGACGCGGCAACGGGGGCGCGCGTCGGTGACCGCCACGGTCGGCGACGATGCCAGCTTCAGCCCGACGAAGAGCCGGCGGGTCGCCGACGCTGCCTCGGCAACCTCCGACCTGTACGAGAACCCGGACGGCTCCTACACCCGCAAGGTCCACGAGCTGCCGGTCAACTACCAGCGCGCCGACGGCAAGTGGGCCCCGATCGATCCGAACCTGAGCCGGAGCGCGAACGGCCGGTACCGGCAGCGGTCCAACTCGGTCGGATTGGACTTCGCCCCTCGGGCCGACGACCCCAATCTGACGACGGTCGAGGTCGACGCCAGCCACACGGTCTCCTACGCGCTCGCGGGGGCGGCGAAGGTGGCACCGGTGGTGACCGGGGACACCGTCACCTACACCAACGCGTTGCCCGGCGTGGACCTGCGGTTCGAGTCGCGGGCGACGGAGGTGAAGGAGTCCATCGTCCTGCGCTCGGCCGACGCGCCGACCTCGTACGTCTTCCCGATGCGACTGCGGGGCCTCACCCCGAAGCTGGCCGCTGACGGCTCGGTCACCCTGCACGACCGGAAAGGGACGGTGCGGGCCACCATCCCGGCCGGCTACATGGAGGACTCGCGGTTCGACCCGCAGAACGGTGCGTTCACCCGCTCCTACGGGGTGCGCTACGAACTGGTGAACGCGGGTGGCCCGGCACTGAAGGTGACCATCGACGCGGGCTGGCTGCGGGACCCGGCCCGGGTGTTCCCGGTGACCGTCGACCCGACCACCAACTTCGCCAACACCGGCGACACCTACGCCTACTCGACGCAGAGCGGTAACCACGGCAGCGAGAACGAACTGCTGGCCGGCACCTGGAACGGCACGGCGAAGGCGCACTCGTTCCTGCACTTCAACAACTTCGCGCAGGCGTACGGCGGCGCGCAGATCTCCGCCGTGTCCCTGAAGATCTTCACCTCCTGGGCGGGCACCTGCACCGCGAAGCCGTTCACCGTGCACCCGATCACCCAGTCCTGGACCGAGTCGGGGGTGACCAGCTACCCCGGCCCGTCGTTCGGCGCGTCGATCGGCTCGGTCACCGCCAATCCCGGCGCGGCCTGCACCAACACCGGCGGTGACCGGAGCATCGGCACCTGGATGACCGTGCCGCTGACCGTCGGCACGTTCCAGAGTTGGGCGGCGGGTGGCACCAACAACGGGCTGGCGGTGTCCGCGTCGCAGACCGACATCACCCAGTGGAAGCGCTTCACCTCGCGTAACGGTCCGGCCGGCCGCAGCCCGTACCTCCAGGTGACCTACACCGCCGGGGCACCCCCGCAGGTGGACGCGCAGTACCCGCCGGACGGGGACGCGGTCTCCAGCCTGACGCCGGAGCTGCTGGTCGCGGCACACGACCCGGACAACGCCGCGACCCCGCTGACCTACAACTTCGCTCTGTACAACAAGGCCGGCAACAAGATCAAGGAGTCTGGCGCGACCTCGTCGCGTAGCTGGGTGGTGCCCTCGGGCACCCTGGCCTGGGGACAGACGTACCACTGGACGGTGCTGGCCAGCGACGGCTCCCTCACCAGTTCCTCGCAGACCATCAACACGTTGACCACCCCGGTGCCGCAGCCCCTGATCACCTCCGGGCTCGGGCAGAACGGTGGGCAGGGCTTCGAGCCGAGCGTGGCCAACTACACCACCTCGGCGACCGACGCCGCCATCGCCACGGTCGGGCCGGCACTGTCGATCGTCCGGTCGTACAACAGCCAGGACCCCCGGGTCGACCTGGCCTTCGGTGCGGGCTGGTCCAGCCTCGCCGACACCCGGGCCACCGAGCAGCGGGATGCCGCCGGGGTGCTGCAGACCGTGGTGGTCACCTACCCCGGCGGGCAGGACGTCGCCTTCGGCCGCAACACCGACGGCTCGTTCGCCCCGCCGCTGGGCCGGTTCGCCACCTTCACCGCCGTGACCGGCGGCTACCGCATGGTCGACAAGGACGGCACCACCTACACGTTCACCGCCGCCACCGGGGTCGCCGGACGCTACGGGGTCACCTCGATCGCCGACGCGCAGGGACGTACCGAGACGTTCCTCTACGACAGCGCGAACCGGCTGGCCACCATCCGGTCAGCCGCCGGGCGGGCGTTGCACCTGACCTGGAGCACCCCGTCCGGAGCCAGCGCCGCACACGTCGCCACCGTCACCACCGACCCGGCCACCCCCGGCGTACCGGACACCGCCGCCACCTGGCAGTACGGCTACACCGGTGACCAGCTGACGAAGGTCTGCCCGCCGACGTCGACCACGGCGTGCACCACGTACACCTACGGGACCGGATCGCTCTATCCGACCACCCTGATGAACGCCGCGCCCAAGTCGTACTGGCGGCTCGACGAACGGTCCGGTACGACCGCGAACAGCGAGATGCTCGACAACCAGGGCACCGACGCCAGCACGTACACCGATGTGACGCTGGGCCAGACCGGCCCGCTGCCGGGCTCCACGGCGAAGGCGGCCGGGTTCAACGGCACCTCCTCCCTGGTTCGGCTGCCCGCCGAGCTCTCCGGCGCGGCCACCAACCTCGCGGTCAGCATGTGGTTCAAGGCGAACGCCGGTGACCAGGGGCCGCTCTTCAGCTACCAGGCCGATCCGGTCACCGGCGGCGCGACCACGGCCGGCAACTACACCCCGGCGCTCTACATCAGCACCAGCGGCAAGCTACGCGGCCAGTTCTGGGACAACAGCATCAACCCGATCGCCACCACCGGCTCGGTGGCCGACGGGCAGTGGCACCACGTCGTGCTCACCGCGGCCGGTAACAAGCAGTGGATGTACCTGGACGGCGCGCTGGTCGGCACCAAGACCGGCGCGATCCAGACCATCAACGCCTACAGCACGGCGAACATGTATGTCGGTGCCGGCTTCCTCGGGGGCGTCTGGCCCGACCAACCGCACTACAGCGGTGGCGCCAGCGACGCCGGTCACGCCGCGTACCTCAAGGGCACGGTCAGCGACGCGGCGCTCTTCGACCGGTCGTTGACCGCCGACGAGGTGGCCACGATCCACGCCACCGCGACGAAGGTGGCCCGCCCGCTCACCTCGGTGATCCGGCCCTCGGGCAACCCGTCGGCCACCATCGCCTACGACAGCGCCACCGGCATGGTCACCCAGGTCACCGACGCCAACGGCGGGGTCTGGAAGCTGAACCGGCCGACGGTCTCCGGATCCAGCCAGGTGTACGCCGGCACGGTGCTCGGCGGCGGTCCGGCCGACTACTGGCGGTTCGGCGAGACCGGCACCACCGACGCCATCAACGAGGTCAACGGCAGCAGGGCCACCTACAACGCGGTGACCCTCGGCACCACCGGCGGCCCGTTCGGCGACGCCTCGGTGGCCACCTTCGACGGCACCTCGTCGTACCTCAAGCTGGCCGACGGGTACGTGCCGACCAGCGGCCCGCAGTCGATCAGCCTCTGGTTCCGTACGACGTCCGGCAACCGGACGCTGTTCAGCTACCAGAGCGACCAGATCAGCACCGCCGAAACGGCAGCCGGATACACCCCGGCGCTCTACATCGGTGCCAGCGGCAAGCTGCACGGCCAGTTCTACCGCTCCTCCAGCGGCATGTTCAGCAGCGAGGCCAGCGTGGCCGACGGGCAGTGGCACCACGTGGTGCTGGCCGCCGGCACGACCACCCAGTCGATGTACCTCGACGGTGAACTCATCGAGACCAAGGCATCCACCATCGGACACACCGGCCAGAACCAGGTCTACGTGGGTGCCGGTTTCCTCGGCGGGGTCTGGCCGGACCAGACGCTGAACAACACCGGCAGCAACACCGGTTACCCCACCTACTTCCAGGGCGACATAGCCGAGGTGGCGTTCTACCGTACGCAGTTGTCGGAGGCCCAGGCGGCGGCGCAGTTCGCGGCGCGCGGCGAGACGGCGGGCGTGCCGGCGAAGACGGTGACGGTGACCGACCCGGGTGGTCGGACGCTGACCAACGTCTACGACGTGGCCACCGGGCGGCAGGTCACCGAGACCGACGCGCTGGGCAACGAGACGAAGTACGGCTACGACGTGCGCGGCTTCCTGCGTACCGTTACCGACCCGAACGGCAACGTCACCACCACCGAGCACGACGTGCGGGGCAACATCGTCTCCCACACCACCTGCCAGGACCAGGCGGCCAGTCGGTGCTCGACGGTGTACTTCACGTACTACCCGGACGCGACCAGCACCGCGCTGACCCCGGATCCGCGTAACGACGTCCTGCTTACCGTCCGGGACGGGCGGTCGGCGTCGGCCACCGACAACACCTACCTGACCACGTACGCCTACGACGCGAAGGGCAACCAGATCTCGACCACCGACCCGTTGGGTCGGGTGACCCGGACCGCGTTCACCGACGGCACCACCGTGCCGGCGTTCGACGGCGGGTACGCACCGGTCGGACTGCCGATGTCGGTGACCACGCCGGGCGGGGCGGTGCAGTCGGTCGTCTACTACGCGAACGGCGATGTGGCAAAGGTGACCGACCCGGTCGGGAAGGTCACCACGTACCGCTACGACGGGCTCGGCCGGCTGGCGACCGAGACTGAGACGACCGACACCTTCCCGGCCGGTCTGGTGACCGCCTACGAGTACGACAAGCTGGGCCGGCTGGTGAAGCGGACCGACCCGGCGACCACCAACCGGGTCACCGGAGCCGTGCACACCCCGGTCACCACGACGGTGTACGACGTCGACGGGCTGGTCGTGACGCAGACGATCGCCGACCTGACCGGCGGCGACGCGTCCCGTACGGAGAAGACGACCTACAACGCGTACGGGCAGCAGGTCAGCACGACCGACGCCACCGGCAAGACCACCCGGTTCGAGTACGACGCGTACGGCAACCCGATCAAGGAACTCGACGCCGATGGTGGCGAGATCCGGTCCAGCTACGACCCGACGGGTAACCTGCTCACCTCGACGCTGGTCGGCTACATCGGCGATCCCAACAACCCCAGCCCCGCGACCGACCTGATCGTGGAGTCCCGCAGCTACGACCCGGCCGGTCGGCTGGCCACCCAGACCGACGCCATGGGCTGGGTGACCGCCTTCACCTACACCGACAACGGCCTGACCGCGAAGGTGGTCCGGAAGGACCCGACGACCGGGGCATCGTTCGTAGTCCAGGAGGACAGCTACGACGGGGCCGGCAACCTGATCTCGCAGAAGACCCAGAACAGCACCTCCACCACCACGTACGCCGTCGACGCCGCCGGCCGGCCGACCTCCTCGACGCTGGACCCGACCGGCCTGAAGCGGACCATCAGCTACAACTACTCGCGCGACGACAACCTGGTGGCCGAGACGCTCTCGGATCCGACGGGTGTGCTGGCCATGTCCGAGACGATGTACGACCCGATGGGCCGGGTCGTCGCCGAGACGACGCACAACTCGCTGATGACCCCGGTCGGCCGCTGGCGGCTCAACCAGACCGCCGGCGCCACGGCGAAGGACACGGCGGGCAACAACCCGGCCGCCGCCACGGACGTCACCTGGAACACCGAGCGGGGCGGCGCGGCGAGTTTCAACGGCACCACCTCCTACCTGGCCACGGACAGTCCGGCGGTGGACAGCGCGCGTAGCTTCACCGTGGCGGCCTGGGTGAAACTCACCGACAACACCGCCCGACGCAAGGTGCTCGCCACCACTGGAGAGCTGCAGAGTTCGTTCGAGCTGCGGTACGACAACTCGAACAACCGCTGGCGGTTCGTCATGAAGTACGCCGACGTACCGGACGCCGGTGGTACGGCGGCGAACTCGACCAGCGTTCCGGCGCTGAACACCTGGACCCACCTGGCCGGCGTCTACGACGCGACGACCGGCGCGCTGAGCCTCTACGTCAACGGGGTGAAGGAGGGCAGCTCGGCGCACGTCACGCCGTTCACCACCCAGGGCCCGCTGCTCATCGGGGCCGGCATCTACAACGCCGAGCGGGGTGACTACTGGAAGGGCGGCATCAGCGACGTCCAGGCGTACTCCCGGGTGTTGACCGCAGCCGAGATCGGCAAGGTGCATGCTGGCACCGCGCCGGCCGCTGACGCGGGCGTGATCCGGACCAGCTACAAACTGGACGCCGACGGCCTGGCTCGGGCGATGACCGACCCGAACGGCAACGTCACCAACTACGACTACGACGAGGCCGGTCGCCCGACCGTCACCGTCGCCCCGGCCGTGCAGAGCGAGCCCAGCGGTGGCGGCGCGGCGCTGGTGCGGCCGATCTCGTACACCGGCTACGACACCTTCGGGATGGAGGTGGAGTCCCGGGACCCGAACGGCAACGTGGTCGTCACCGAGTACGACGCGGAGGGGCGCGAGGTCGCCAACCGAATGCCCAGCTACACCCCGCCGGGCTCGACCACCCCGATCACGCCGGTGACCACCAACGCCTACGACGCTCTGGGGCAGTTGACCAGCAGCACCGACGCGCTGGGCCGGATCACCCGGTACGCCTACGACCAGTTCAGTCGGGTCACGAAGGTCACCGACCCGAACCAGGGGGTGACGACCTACACGTACGACCCGCTGGGCGACCAGTTGTCGATGATTGACCCGACCGGGGCGAAGTCGACCGCCACCTACGACTACCTGGGCAACCAGCTCACCACCACGGATGTGGTGCGGCAGACCGGGGCGGCGTACACCACGCGGTACACGTACGGCAGCAACGGGTTGCTGACGTCGGCGACGACGCCGGCGGGTGCGACGACTTCGATGACCTACAACGCGGCGGGTGAGACGCTGTCGGTCACCGATGCGGCGAACAACCGGACCACCTACACCTACAACGGGGCCGGTGAGCAGACCCGGATCACCCAGCCGGACGGCAACTACCACACCACCGAGTACGACATGACCGGTCGGGAGATCGCCGAGAAGTCGTACTCCGCCACCGGCACCCTGTTGCAGAGCGAGTCGGACCGGTACGACGCGGCCGGCAACGTCATTGCCAGCACCGATGCCCGGGGCAGCACCACCACGTTCACCTACGACCCGACCGGTCTGCTCACCTCCGCGGTGCAGCCGATCAGCGGCTCGGACTCGATCACCACTTCGTTCGGCTACGACGCGGGCGGTAACCAGACCCGGTTCACCGACGGTCGGGGGCATTCGTACCTGACCACGTACAACACGTGGGGCCTGCCGGAGTCCCAGATCGATCCGGCCACCACCACGTACCGGGATCTGGCCGACCGGTCGTTCACCGTGGCGTACAACGCAGCCGGCGACCAGACCCGGGCGTTCCTGCCCGGCGGGGTCACCCTCGACTACGAGTACGACGTGAACGGCAACATGATCCGGCAGAGCGGCGCGGGTGCGGAGGTCGCGACCGGCGAGCGGAGCTTCGGTTACGACATCGGCGGCCGGGTCACCTCGGCCACGACGCCGGCCGGAACGAACACGTTCACCTACGACGACCGGGACATGCTGTTGTCGGCCAACGGTCCGTCCGGCTCGTCGTCGTTCACCTACACCCTGGACGGGTTGCTCGCCTCGCGGACCGACGCTGCCGGGACGACGTCGTACGACTACGACGCGGCCGGTCGCCTCGCCCTGCTCGCCAGTGACACGGCGGGGGTGCGGGCCGCCTACACCTACGACAACATGTCGCAGGTCAAGACCATCACGTACGGCTCGGGCGGCGGTACCCGTACCTTCGGCTACGACCCGCTGCACCGGCTCGTCACCGACGAGGTGAAGTCTGCTGCCGGCGCTACCGTCGGAAAGATCAGCTACGGGTACGACGCGAACGGAAACGAGACGTCGAAGACCACCAGTGGGTTCGCCGGCTCGGCCAGCAACACCTACACGTACGACCTTGCTGACCGGCTGACCTCGTGGAGCGCGGGCAGCACCACGACCGTCTACGCGTACGACAAGTCGGGTAACCGGGTACAGATCGGCGACCGGCTGTTCAGCTACGACGAGCGCAACCAGTTGGTCGGTGACAACAAGGGCACCACCTACCAGTACACGGCCCGGGGCACCCTTGCGGCGACGGTCGGTGGTGGCGAGACACTGGCCACGAAGACGGATGCCTTCGGGCAGATCCGCAGCCAGGGGGTCGGCGGGTCCGGGGCGGAGACGTACGACTACGACGCGCTGGGCCGGGTGCTCCGGGCGGGCTTCTCCTACAGCGGGGCCGGTAACGACCTGGCCGGTGACGGTACCGCCGTCTACCTCCGCGACCCGGATGCCGACCTGGTCGGCGAGATGGCTGGGGGAACGAAGCGGATCGCCTGGACCGACGAGCATGACGATGTGGTCGGTCAACTCGACCCGACGGCGGCCACGATGGCCGGCTCGACGACCTACGACCCGCTCGGCCGGGTGTTGGCCACCAGCGGGATGATCGGAAACCTCGGCTACCAGTCGGAGTGGACCGACCGGCTGACCGGCCGGGTCAACATGCTGACCCGCTGGTACAACACCGACACCGGCCAGTTCGACACCCGGGACAACGCCGAGGTCGACCCGGTGCCGGACTCGGTCGGCGCGAACCGGTTCGCCTACGCCGACGACAACCCGATGACGGTGACCGACCCGGACGGCGAGTGGGGCATCAAGAGCATCTTCAAGAAGGTCAAGAAGGCCGCAAAGAAGGTCAAGAAGGCGGTCAAGAAGGTCGCCAAGAAGGTCGTCAAGAAGGTCAAGAAGGCGGTCAAGAAGGTCAAGAAGGCGGTCAAGAAGGTCGTCCACAAGGTCCGCAAGGTCGTAAAGAAGGTCAAGAAGGCGGTATCCCGCGCGTACCACAAGGTCAAGAAGGCGGTGGTGAAGAAGTACAAACAGGTACGCAAGTGGGTGTCCAACAAGGTCGCCAAGGTCAAGCAAAAGGTCAAACGGATCTACAACAAGGTCAAGCAGGCCGGCAAGGCGGTGGTGGCCAAGGCCAGCCGGGCCATCAAGAAGACCGTCAACAAGGTCAAGGACGCCTACCACGCATCCGCGAAGTGGGTGAAGGACCACAAGAACGCGATCCTGGAGGTCGCGGCGATCGGAGCCGGAATCGTCGCCGGCCTGGCCTGTACGGCGGCGACCGCCGGGGTAGGCGCGGTGGCCTGCATGGTCGGCGCGGCAGCCGTGATCAACGTGGCCAAGGACGCCGCCCAGGGTGACATCGACGACCTCGGCGACGTACTGGGCTCCGCCGGCACCGGTGCCCTCCAGGGCCTGATGGGCGGGTTCGGTGGCGCGATCGGTGGCCGACTGGCGGCCGGCGTCACCAGCAAGCTCGGCGGGTTCGCCGGCTCCTTCGTCGGACGCTCGGCCGGTGGCGCGGTCAGTGGTGGGGTGGGCGACGCGGTGAGCCAGTTCATGCTCACCGGGCATGTCGACGCCAGCGGTGTGGTGGTGAGCGCCGGGATCGGTGCGATCTTCGGTGGCTTCGCCAAGGGCGGATCCTCCCGCCGGGGGCCACCGGACTCGGACGGGGCACCGAGGAACAACGGCAGCGGCTGTACGCACAGCTTCGACCCGAACACCCGGGTCCTGATGGCGGACGGCTCGACCCGACCGATCAAGGACGTCAACGTCGGCGACCGGGTCAAGGCGACCGACCCGACGACCGGGGTGACGACCGCTCGCAAGGTCGAGGCGTTGCACCTCAACCGGGACGCGGACCTCACCGACGTCGCGGTGACCAGCAACGGGCGCACCGTCACCCTGCACACCACCCAGCACCACCCGTTCTGGGACCAGTCGGTCAAGCAGTGGCGCAACGCCGCCGACCTGAAGGCCAACTCGTCGATCCTGGTCGACCCGTCCGGCGCGACCCAGCGGGTCACCAAGGTCCGCAACTTCGTCGGCGACCGCTACATGCGGGACCTCACCGTCGCCAACGACCACACCTACTACGTCCTCGCCGCCAGCGCGCCCGTCCTGGTGCACAACTGTCCGACCGGCGGCGACGGCGGTGGCAGCGGTGGACGGGGTAACGGTGGCGGTGGCCGGGCCGATGACGACAACCCGTACAGCAACTGGGACGACATCTACGGCGGGCCGGACCTCAACCGCCGCCCGGGCGGGGTGGAGGAAGGCGAATCCGGCGAGCGGGTGCGTCGCCGGCAGGCCCAGGACCGTACGTCGGAGGAGAGCGAGGCGCGGGCCAAGACCGCCAACGCCACGTCGGCCGTGGCCAAGGACGTCGGCAAGATCGTCAACAACGGCTCCGCGAAGGCGAACGATCCGATCTCGGCGGTCGCCGTGACCGCGGTCTTCATCGGCACCGCGATCCGTAGAGGCTGGAAGAACTGGCGAAACAACCGGCGCGGCGGAGGGTAGTACTCGGCGTCGGCGACTGACGGGCTTCGGCTCGTCAGTCGCCGATCAGGGCGGCGCAGACCAGCGCAGGGCTGGTTAGACCAGCGAGTCGCGCCACTGTTGGTGCAGGGCCGCATACCGGCCGCCCTCGGAGACGAGGGCGGCCGGTGGGCCGTCCTCGACGATCCGGCCGGCGTCGAGCACCAGCACCCGGTCCGCAATCTCCACAGTGGAGAGCCGATGCGCGATCACGATCGCGGTCCGGTCGGCCAGGATCGAGCGCAGTGCCTGCTGGACCATCCGCTCGCTCGGTACGTCCAGCGACGAGGTCGCCTCGTCCAGGATCAGGACCGCCGGGTCGGCGAGGAACGCCCGGGCGAAGGCGACCAGCTGCCGCTGACCGGCGGAGAGCCGACCCCCGCGCCGATGTACGTCGGTCGCATAACCCTCCGGCAGGGCGGCGATGAACTCGTGCGCCCCGATAGCCCGAGCCGCCGTCACCACCTCGTCGTCGGTCGCGTCCGGTCGGCCGAACCGTATGTTGTCGGCGATCGAGCCGGCGAAGAGATGATTCTCCTGGGTGACCAGCACCACCGTGCGGCGTAGCTCGGCATCGGCGATGTTTCGCAGGTCGACGCCGTCGAGCGTGACGGTTCCCGTGGTCGGGTCGTAGAACCGGGCGACCAGCTTGACCAGCGTCGACTTGCCGGCCCCGGTGGCCCCGACCAGCGCCAGGGTCTGCCCGGCCGGCACCCGCAGGCGCAGTTCCGGCAGGATCAGCGCGTCCCGCCGGTAGCCGAAGGAGACGTCGCGGAACTCGACCGCGCCCCGCTGCCGCTGCCCCTCCCCGTCCTCGCCCACCGCAGTGGCGGCGGACAGCGGTACCGGCTGTTGCGGCTCCGGCACCGTCGGCTTCTCGTCCAGCACCCCGGCCAACTTCTCCAGCGCGGCGGTAGCCGACTGGAGGGCGTTGTAGAACTGGCTCAACTCCTGCATCGGTTCGAAGAACCGGCGCAGATAGAGCAGGAACGCGGCCAGTACGCCGATCTCGGCGTGACCGTTGAGCACCCGATAGCCGCCGTACGTCAGCACCACCGCGATCGTGACATTGCCGATCAGCTTGATGCTGGGGGAGTAGATGGAGATCAACCGGAACGCGCGCAGGTTGGCCCGCCGGTAGTCGTCGTTGACGGCGGCGAAGATGCGTTGGTTACGCGGCTCGCGGCGGAACGCCTGTACCGCGCGGATCCCGCCCAGCGACTCAACGAAGTGGACGATCACCAGGGCGACCGCTTCCCGGGTACGGCGGTAGGCGTGCCCGGAGGCGCGAGCAAACCAGCGGGACAACCAGACCAGGAACGGAAACGCCATCAGGGTGACCGCCGCCAGCGGCAGGTCCAGCCAGAGCAGGATGCTGGCGACCGAGACGATCGACAGTCCGGCCAGCACCAGGTCGTCGATGCCGCCGTCGACCAGCTCGGCGATGGAGTCCATGTCACTGGTCAACCGGGCGATGACCCGGCCCGAGGTGTATCGCTCGTGGAAGTCGACGGAGAGGCGCAGGAAGTAGTCGTACACCCGTTTTCTGAGGTCGAACAGGATGGCCTGACCGACCCGGGCGGAGAGGATGAGGAAACCGCGTTTGCTGACGTACTCGACGACCGAGGCGGCGAGGAACGCGGTGGCGATCGCCACCAGCGGGCCCGGATCGCCGTTCCGCAGCGGCGGGATGGCCCGGTCGATGCCGAGCATCACCAGGTACGGGCCAGCCATGCCGGCGGTGTTCTGCAACAGCAGCAGCACCACGGTCACCGCGATCAGCCGACGGTGTGGCCGCAACACCGAACCGAGCAGGCGTCGGCTACGCCCCCGGAGTCGGGCGATCGCCGATGCGGTGTCCGCCTCGGCGGTGCTCCGCTCCGCGTCCGGATCCGTGGCGACCCCGCGCCACTGCCGGACGTCGGGCCTGTCGCTGTCGCCGTCGCCGCTGCCCGGTTGGTTGGCGGTCGGCCCGGCGGTCATGATCGGACCAGCCCGAGGTCGCCGGGCTTCTGCGCAGCGGCGGCTGTGGTCGGATCGGCCGGCGATGGGCCGATCTTCGGCGGGACAGTGGCGACCTCTGTGGCCGGCGGGGTCGGTTCGGCCGGCGATGCGGCGGTGGCGGAGAGCAGCGCACGATAGGCCGGTACGGTGGCGAGCAGTTCGGAATGGGTGCCGAGCGCCGTGATCCGACCGTCGGTGAGCAGGGCCACCCGATCGGCGAGGGCGACCGTCGACGGGCGGTGCACCACCAGCAGCGCGGTGGTGTCCTGGAGCACCCGGGCCAGGGCCGCCTCGACCAGGGCCTCGGTGTGTACGTCCAGGGCGGAGAGCGGATCGTCCAACACCAGCACACGGGGCTGACCGAGGACTGCCCGAGCCAAGGCCAACCGCTGGCGTTGACCGCCGGAGAGCGACAACCCCTGTTCACCAATGCGCGTTTCCAGCCCCCACGGCAGGTCGTACACGAAGTCGGCCTGGGCGATCGCGAGCGCGGCCCGTACGTCTTCCTCGCTTGCTCCGGGCCGGCCCAGGGTGAGGTTCTCCCACACCGACATCGAGAAGAGCGTGGGTTCCTCGAAGGCCATCCCCACCACGTGGCGCAGCGAACCGAGCTGGATGTCCCGAATGTCCCGGCCATCCACCGTGATCCGACCACCGGTGACGTCGTAGAGCCGGGGCACCAGGGACAGCAGACTGGTCTTGCCGCAGCCGGTCGCGCCGACGATGGCCAGGGTCTCGCCGGGGCGTACAGTCAGGTCGAGGTCGTGCAACAGCGGCTCGGTGGCACCCGGATAGCCGAACGAGACGCCCTCGAAGCAGAGCCAGCCGGTGACGTCGGCGGGCAGGAGTTCGACCGCCCCGGGCCGGTCGATGATCGTGGGTTGCGTGTCGAGTACCTCCTGCACCCGGTCGGCGGCGGTCATCGCCTCCTGAGCGTTGGCGATGATCCAGCCCAGCGACTCGATCGGCCAGATGAGCATCAACTGCAACGTCACGAACGCGACCAGCTCGCCGATGGTCAACGCGCCATGTACGGCGGCCACCGTGCCGGCGGCCAGCACCACGGCCATGGTCAGGTTGGGAACCAGGTCGAACAGCGCGGAGGTGTTCGCCAGCAGTCGACTCTTGCGGATCGCGGTGTCGTGCAGTTGCCGGGTGCTGGCGGCGAAGCGCTCGGCCATCTGCGGGCGTCGGCCGAAGGCCTTGATGGTGCGTACCCCCTGGGCCGACTCCTCGACCATGGTGGCCACGTCGCCCTGCTCGTCCTGCATCCGCCGAGACGCGACCAGATAGGCGCGGGTGAAGCGGCGACTGACCAGGAACAGTGGGACGGCGCTCGTTGCGACGAGCAGCCCCAGTGGCGGATGCATCGCGACGAGCAGCGCCACCACCGTGATGCAGGTGGTCGAATTGGCCACCAGGAAGATCAGCCCGAAGGACAGGAACCGCCGGATCACCGACAGGTCGATGGTGATCCGAGACAGCAGTTGGCCAGACTGCCACCGATCGTGGAACCCGACGTGCAGCCGCTGGAGGTGGGCGTAGAGGTCGTCGCGGATGGTGGCCTCCATGCCCACCGCCAGGGACGACTGCGCCCATCGCCGGATGAAGATCAGTCCGGCCTCGGCGAGGCCGAGCAGCAGCGTCAGCGCGCCGAGCCGAAGCAACCCGGCCGAATCCCGGTGGGCGATCGGACCGTCGACCACCTGCTGGATCACCAACGGCACCGCGATCCCCGCCCCGGTCGCGGCGAACGCGGCGATCAGCAGCCCGGCGAGCTGCCCAGCGTACGGCCGGACGTAATGGCGCAGGCGCCAGAGGCTGTGCAGGGCAGGAGACCGCGTAGCGGATGGCGGCGCAGGCGTGTGGTCAGGGGCCGCTGGCACCCTCTGACCGTATCGGCAAACGCCGATTCTATTCGGGTCAGCTTGCCGTCAACCGCACCTCGTGCCCGAGAAGCCACTTCTTCACGTTGAGCCCCCAGCGGTAGCCGCCGAGACCACCATCGGTGCGCAACACCCGGTGGCACGGTACGAAGAGCGCGGCGGCGTTGCGTGCGCAGGCCGCCGCAGCGGCCCGTACCGCCGGGGGGCGTCCGGCCAACTCCGCGAAACCGGTGTAGGTGATCGGCTCGCCGGCCTTCACGGTCCGCAGCGTGTGCCAGGCGTGCGCCATGAACGGCCCATCGGTGTGCTGCTCGACCGGCACGTCGTCAATCGCGTCGAGGTGACCGTCTAGATAGGACAACACGGCGGTGGTCACCGGTCCGAGGTCCGGTCGCGCCAGCACCGGGCCGCGCAACTTCGGATGTACGACGGTCAGCAGCGTCTCGGCGTCCGTGGAGAAGCCGGCGGCGCGTACCGCCCCATCGTTGTTGACCAGTACGCACAGCGGCCCGGCCGGTGTCTCGATACTGGTGCTGTACAAGCTGGTCATGCCACTTCTTCCAATCTTTCGTTTCGTGGTCTAGGCGCTCGCGGTGCCTCATCTGCTCGCGACTGCGGGGCTCGCTTCGCTCACTCCTCGCGCTCGCGGTGCCCTTGTTGCTCGCGACTGCGGGGCTCGCTTCGCTCACTCCTCGCGCTCGCGGTGCCTCATCTGCTCGTGCTCGCGGTCCACAGGTGGATGACGGCGTACGAGCGCCACGGGCGCCAGTTGCTTGCGTGCTCCGCCAAGGCGGTCGGGTTGTCGGGCAGACCGAGCGCCGCGGCACCCCGACGTACTGCCAAATCGGTGGGGAGGAAGACGTCCGGATCGCCGAGTCCCCGCATCGCCACGTAGCCGGCGGTCCACGGCCCGATCCCCGGTAGCGCGGTCAGCTGCCGGGTCATCTCCACCCGGTCCACGCCGGGATTGAGATCGAGGGTGCCGTCAGCCACCGCCCGAGCCACGGTACGGATCGTCTCCCGACGGGAAGCCGGCATGCCGAACACCTCGTCCGGCAGCCGCAACATCTCCTCCGGAGTCGGAAACGCCCGCAACTGTCCATTTCCAGCCCCACCCCTTGCCTGTTGATCAAGAGATTTACGTCGGCGATCCAGGTCGTCAGTGACGCAAATCTCTTGATCAACAGGGGCAGGTTGGGGGTGAGGTTGGGGGAGGGCAGTGGCGGCGACGAGGCGGGCGAGCACGGTACGGGCACCGGCGACCGAGACCTGCTGCCCGACGATCGCCCGTACCGCCATCTCGAAGCCGTCGACCGAGCGGGGCACCCGTACCCCGGAGTTTTTTGCCACCGCCTCGGCGAAGGCCGGGTCTGCGGCCAGCATGGCGTCCACCGCCTCCGGATCGGCGTCCAGGTCCAGCAGGCGGCGGCAGCGGGCCACCGCCGGAGCCAGGTCACGTACGTCGACCAGCCGCAGCGTCGCCGCGACGTACTCCGGCAGGGGGGTCAGGGTGACCTCCGCCGTGCCGTGCGGTAGGCGCAGCCCACGCCGGTACGACCCGTTTCCGGCCTCCTCCACTCCGGCGATGGTGCGCAGGGTGAGGAAGTCGAGCAGCGCGTCGGCGTGCAGTGGCGGCCGGTACGCGAGCCGGAGGTTGATCGTTCCGGCGCTGGTCGTACCCCCGACCGGGGTGACGGACCGGCGGGCCGACTCGCGCAACTGCGACGGCGCGGCCGCGTAGACCTCGCGGATCGTGTCGTTGAACTGCCGCACGCTGCCGAACCCGGCGGCGAACGCGATCTCCGCAAGTCCGAGGTCGGTGGTCTCTACCAGGATTCGGGCGGTTTGTGCCCGTTGCGCCCGGGCCAGCGCGAGCGGTCCGGCACCCACCTGCGCGGTGAGCATCCGGTGCAGGTGCCGCTCGGTGTAGCCGAGCCGGGCCGCCAAGCCGGGCACCCCCTCCCGGTCCACCACCCCGTCGCCGATCAACCGCATTGCCCGACCGACGACGTCGGCGCGTACGTCCCAGTGCGGCGAGCCAGGTGCGGCGTCCGGGCGGCACCGGCGGCAGGCCCGCAGCCCGGCCCGCTGAGCGGCGGCCGCCGATGGGAAGAACTGGACGTTCTTGCGTTTCGGCGTCATCGCCGGACAGGACGGCCGGCAGTAGATGCCAGTCGACGTGACACCGGTATAGAACCAGCCGTCGAACCGCTGGTCACGGCTATCCACTGCCCGGTAGCAGCGCTCGAAGTCCCACTCCACGCCATCGATCCTGCCTCGCCGCCGGACGCCACTGCTCGCGGGAATCGGACCTGGATGTTAGGAAGGGCCCCTTGTTATCGCTTTTTGCATAGGAAGGGGCCCTTCCTAACATCAAAACGGGCGGGACGCAGCCGCGACGAACATGGGAACGGCGACGAAGAGCCGATCGTCGTGGGCTCGTCGCCGCTGCTCGGCGACCCAGTCGGCGGCCTGCTTCCCGGTGACCACCCCGGCGGACCGTACGGTGTCCGCCATGCCGACGAGCACGGGTAGCCCGACCGGGGGCGGAAAGCTCGTGGTAGACCTTGTCCGCCCGGTAACCAGTCACCTCGCCATCGCCCAACGGCAGGTCGTACGCGTCGCCGAGGCGGAAATCCCCGCCCGGCCATCGGTGGCGGGCAGTTTCGATTATCGTCCCGTCAAGATCTACGCCGACTGCGGTGACGCCCCGGTCGACCAGTTCGCCGACGGCTCGCCCCGTTCCACACCCCACGTCCACGATCTTCGCCGTGCCGGTCGATGCCACCAGCTCGGTCGATGCCACCAGCTCGGTCGGTGCCAGCAGTTCGTAGGAGCGGGTCCGGAGCGCTACCGCGTCGGATCTGGTTTCGACTCGGTCGAGCCGGGCGACAAGCACATTCCGGGCATGGTCCGCCGGGTCCCCATGCTGGGTTTGAGTAGTTCGGTGTGACCGGTCCTCTCGCGCATTCGTTGACATGACTTCCAGGCTGCGACTTAATGCCGACATGAAGTCAAGTGGTGGCGACACGTCGATGAGCATCGGCGGCGGTACGTCGATCAGCGTCGTCGACGGTGTGCCGATGAGCATCGGCGAGGTTGCTCGGCGATTCGGCCTCGCCACCCACGTACTGCGGCACTGGGAGTCGGTCGGGCTGCTCTCCCCCGAGCGGGTAACGGGCGACCGACGGCGCTACGGCAGCGACCAGCTCTATCGAATCGCGGTGATCCTGCGAGCCAGACAGGCCGGCCTCAGCCTCGACGAGATTCGCGGGGTGCTGAACGAACGGGAACCCGGGGTACGACGGGCGCTCCTCCAGCGGCGTCGGGAGGACCTGCTGGGGCTGATCGAGCGGGTGAAAGCCTCGCTCGACATGATCGAATGTGCGCTCGACTGCGCACACGAGGACTTCACCCGGTGCGCCACCTTCCAGGCGAGGATCGCGGCGGACGTGACCGGCCGCCCAGTCAGCGAGGTAAGCGCCGGCAGTGCGGTAAGCGCCGGCAGTGCGGTAAGCGCCGGCAGTGCGGTAAGCGCCGGCAGCGCCGTACCCGAGGTTGGCAGCGCCGGCAGCGCGGACAGCGCCGTACCGCCTGCCGGTCGTCCGGTGGCGGCAAGGTAGCGTTGAATCGCCTTGTCGACCCTGTCCGTTGCTCGGTCCGCCAACTGGACCGGCGGACCCCGCCGAGGTCGCGGTACGTCACGGAAGAGAGAGTTGACGCGTTCCCATGTCTTCACTGTCCATCGGCATCGTCGGCCTGCCCAACGTCGGCAAGAGCACCCTGTTCAACGCCCTGACCAAGAATGACGTGCTCGCCGCGAACTACCCGTTCGCGACGATCGAGCCGAACGTCGGGGTGGTCGGGCTGCCGGACGAGCGGCTGGACAAGCTCGCCGAGATCTTCGGCTCGCAGAAGATCATCCCGGCTCCGGTCTCCTTCGTCGACATTGCCGGCCTGGTCCGGGGTGCCTCCAAGGGGCAGGGGCGGGGTAACGCGTTCCTGGCCAACATTCGCGACGCTGCCGCGATCTGCCAGGTGGTCCGGGCGTTCTCCGACCCGAACGTGGTGCACGTCGACGGCAAGGTCTCGCCCGCAGACGACATCGAGACGATCAACACCGAGTTGATCCTGGCTGACCTGCAGACCCTGGAGAAGGCACTGCCCCGGCTGGAGAAGGAAGCCAAGCTCCGCAAGGACCGGGCCGCCGCCGTCGACGCCGCGAAGAAGGCGATCGAGCTGCTCAACACCGGGGTCACCCTCTACGCCGGGGCGGCGAAGGCGGGCATCGACGTGGCTGAGCTGCGTGAGCTGCACCTGCTCACCACCAAACCCTTCCTGTACGTCTTCAACGTCGACGAGGCCGAGCTGGCCAACCCGGACTTCCTGGACGAGCTGCGGCTGCTGGTCGCGCCGGCTGAGGCGGTCTTCATGGACGCCAAGGTCGAGTCCGAGTTGATCGACCTGCCCGAGGAGGAGGCTCGCGAGCTGCTGGAGTCGATCGGGCAGCCGGAGCCGGGGCTGAACCAGCTCATCCGGGTCGGTTTCCGTACGCTCGGGCTGCAGACGTACCTCACGGCCGGCCCGAAGGAGGCACGGGCCTGGACCGTGCCGGTTGGGGCGACCGCCCCGGAGGCCGCCGGGGTCATCCACTCCGACTTCCAGCGCGGCTTCATCAAGGCCGAGATCGTCTCGTACGACGACCTGGTTGCCGCCGGTTCGATGGCCGCTGCCAAGGCCGCCGGTCGGGTACGGATGGAAGGCAAGGACTACGTCATGCAGGACGGCGACGTGGTGGAGTTCCGCTTCAACGTCTGAACGTTCGCCCAACTCCCCGGGGCGATAGAAGGGGGCATGGGGTAGGGCATGCATTGATCGGATGCGTGTCGGCTGCAACTTTGTCGGCGTGTCGTGTTGCTCAGTCGTCAACGATCATGACTAAACCGACACTGGTAGGGGCGCGTCGCGACGGACTGGCGACTGTCCATTGTGTACCTTCAACGGGTACCCATGGAGGCAGTAGTTGGCGGATGACAGACAGGCAGGCCGAGGTCTGGGGCGCGGACTGCGCTGCCTGGCCGCCGGGGTCGGACTTGTGCTCCTGGTCGCTGGCTGTTCCTCGTCGTCCTCCAGATCACCGAACGAGCAGCCCACTGGGCAGCCAGACAAGTCGCCGAAACCAGCGGTTCAACTGGTTACGCCCGAAGCAGTTGGCGGTCATCCGAAGTCCAGGGATCGGCAACTCATCGAGCTCGCGCAGGAGAGCATGGGCGGGCTGAAGAAGCAAGTGGGCGAGGTGACGAGTGCCGTTGGCTGGGCCTACGGTGGCGACTCCGCCGAGGCGGAGATGATCCTGATCAGTGGGGTGGCGGGATCGGTCACGGACCCGACCCAGACCTTGGATCGGCTCTTCGCGTCCCTGCCCAGGCTGATGGATGTGCGACCGGTGGATCCCGGGCCGTTGGGCGGCGAGGCGCGGTGTGGCCGAGGCGAGACCACCAGCGATGCTGGGGTCGTCCAGGTCACGAGTTGCTCCTGGGCCGACAAGAACACTGTCGGGTCCGTGACCTTCCTGTCCCCCGGCCCGTCCGTGAACAAGCGCGATCGTAGCGGGGAGTTCGTGGCGATCCGGGGGCAGATCGAGCAGCCGGCGAGCTGACACGCCCTACGAGATGTAGTGCAGGATCACGTTGTGGACGTGGTGGGCCTTATCCGAGCCCCGGAACTCCACCTCGTAGGTGTGCGTCCCGACGTGGATGGCGATGGCTCCGGTGGAGAAAAACTGACCGCCCCAGGATTTGTTGCTCACCACGCTGACGCTGGTGATCTTCCCGTACGGGATGCTGGTGATCGCGAACTTCTTGCCCACGAATGACTTGTCCTGGATGATCACCCGTCGGCTGGTGAGGCCGATGAACCCGGTGCCGGCACCGATCGCGTCGTAGACCGCGATGACCTCTTCACCCTCGAGCAGGCCACTCTGGATCTGCTGCAACTGTTCGCGCCGGTCATAGGTGACGTTAGCCATGACCACGAGCCTAGGCGGGCCGCGCCACCTCATCAGTGCTCGTTGCTGTCATCGACCCTGGGCAGCGGCATGGTCAGGTCGCTGGTGCCGCGTACCTGGGGGAGCATGACGGTCGCGTCGGCAGCCCCGCCCAATCGTGGTGCTCGGACCCGGGTGCCGTCGGTTGCCGCCGCTGGGTGCGAGAGCGGCGGCTGCCCGCCCTGGGGGCGGGTGGTGAACCGATCCTGTTGCTCGACCGACTGCTCGGGCAGCGGCAGCGGCTGGGCCGCAAGGTGCCGGTCCAGCACGATCCTCGGGATCTCGCTGGTGATGTCGCCAGCGTGCGCGGGCTTGCGACCCAACGGCACAGTGTTGCCGACCTGGCGGGACGCCTGCCACACCTCCCATCGCCAGAGCACCAGGGGGGATACGGCGACCCCGAGCGCGACGAGGGGCCAGAGCAGCGCGGCGGGGCTGGCCCGGTCGAAGACGAACGCCAGCGCGATGGCGACGGTGAGAATCAGGCACCAGCCCAGATGGTTGCGGAAGGTGCGGAGCCCGTCCCGGCTCGACGAGCTGCCTTTGGGCGTTACCACGAACCGGGCTGGCCGACGCAGCAACGTGCTGATCAGCATCGCCGCGTAGACCGGCGCGGAGAGCACGGACATGAGCATGCCCTTGAGGCCGGCGGAGCCCTCCGCCTCGTACGGGCTGACGTTGTAGCGCCGGTTGCTGAGATAGAGCCAGAGCGAGAACGCGGTCGCGTCAACGTACAGGGCGAGCCAGATGGTCGGGGCGACGGTGATGCCGCTGACGCCGAGGGCGAGGAACAGCATCGCGTTGACCGCGCCGAGCAGCCAACCGATGGCCATCGACGGGTAGAACGTCACAATCAGGCTGTAGTGCAGCAACCGACCGGGGGAGAGTCGGAAGAGTCTGCGCCAGAACAACTTGAGCAGGATCTCGAACGTCCCCCGCGACCACCTGCGTTGCTGACTGAAGTAGTCGTTCCAGCTTGATGGCCCCTCGCCGGCGGCGAGCACGTCCGGCGTGTACACCGACTTCCATCGGCGGCCGGTCGCTGGGTTACGGGTGGTGTGTACGGAAAGGCCGGTGGCCATGTCCTCGGTGATCGAGTCGGTGAGGCCGACGATGCTGACCAGCGCCGAGATCCGGATCGCGTTGTTGGTGCCGACCAGCATCGCGGCGTGGTAGCGGTTGGCCGCCCGCTGGATCACGCTGTGGAACGGGAACTGTTGTGACTCGGCGGCCCGGGTTACGAACGTCTCGCTGTTCTGGTAGCACTGTGGGCCGACGACGTAGGCCACGTCCGGATCACGGAAGTAGCCGAGGATGCGTTCGGCGAAGTTGGCCAGCGGCACGTGGTCCGGGTCGACGGAGAGGAACAGGTCGTACGCCCTGCCATGCCGGTGCACCCAGGCGTTGTAGTTACCGTGCTTGGTCCTGGCGCGAAACGGCCCGCTGGGCTGGTTGTACTGCTCGATGCCCTTACGGGTGAAGTGCCGGATGCCGAGCTGCTCGCACATTGCCCGTACCGCCGGATCGTCACCCTCGTCCAGCAGCCAGATGTCGAAGACGCCGCGATGCCGGATGCGTAGCGCGCCGAGCAGGGTTTCGCGGACGACTGCGATCGGTTCCTTGCTGGGCACGATGGTGGTCAGGAAGGCGACCCGTAGCTGCGGGTCGGGGGTGACCGGGACCGGGTCGCGCGCGGCCAGCGACGCCAGCGAGAGCGATACGACGTTGATCAGCCGCAGCAGTTCCACCAGGGCGATGGAGCCGATGACGAAGATGTTGGCGGCGGCGGCCCACGTCCCCGGGTTGGGCTGGGAGTAGTGGCTGGGGTGCAGGAGCCAGAGGACGAAGACACCTTCGAAGGCCAGGTTGAGCAGGGCGATGACGATGGTCTTGGTGGCCTGGCCACCGCCGCCGGTCCTTCGCAGATTGCGGTAGGCGACCCGATAGGGTTGCCCGTCCGGTACGTCCTGGACCGGTCCGGCCAACCGGCTGTATTTTTCCAGCCGGGCCCATGACCGCGCCTGCGCCGCGAGGTCGGAGTCGTTCACAAGGTCCTTTTCCGGTGTCAGCCGGACCAGTGCCGGGCGACGTTCATCAACTCCAATATGGACGATATTGGGTTCTGTGGCCAGACCGCACGACGCGTTGCCCGCCGGATCCTGGGGTTGTCTGCCGGATTCTGCACTACGCTTCGCGGCGTAGCCGATGAATGGATTTCACTATGATCGCCAGAGTCCTTGCCGGCCACCGGCGGGCGACTGCGGCTGCCGTGACCGGATCGGTGCTGGTCGCGTTGGCAGGCGGGTGCTCGGGGACCAGGGACGGGGAGCCGCGACCAGAGGGTGCAGCGGCGCAGCAGTCCGGCGGTGTCACCGTCCGGCCCGACCGCGACGGGAATCCGTTGGCCGGCATGACCTTCTACACCGACCCCGACAGCCAGGCCGCGCAGCAGGCCGCCCGAATGCGTGCCGTGGGTCGGGCTGCGGACGCCACCGAACTCGACAAGATCGGTACGCGGCCGGTCGCGTACTGGCTGACGGTCAAGGATCCGGCGGGAATCCGTACGGAGACCGAAGCTCTCGTGCGCCGGGCCGCCGAGGCCGGACGGGTACCGGTCCTGACGGCGTACAACATTCCGCACCGGGACTGCGGTAACTATTCGGCCGGCGGGGCGGCGAACGTGGAGCAGTACCGGGCGTGGATCCGTGCGGTCGCGGCGGCTATCGGCTCCCAGCCCGCCGTGGTCGTCCTCGAACCGGATGCCGTCGCGCACACCCTGGACGGCTGCCGCTCCGATCCGGCCGGGCGCCACGAGCTGCTCAGCGACGCGGTCGCGGTGCTCAAGGGTACGGGTGCGACCCGGGTCTACCTCGATGCCGGTAACCCGGGGTGGCTGTCGGACATCGAGGCGTTGGCCGAAGCGCTACGCCGGTCCGGAATTCAGCAGGCCGACGGCTTCGCCCTCAACGTCGCCAACTTCCTCGACACACAGACCAACGTGGAGTACGGCAACCGGTTGTCGACGGCGTTGGGTGGGGCCCATTTCGTGATCGACACCAGCCGGAACGGCAAGGGCAGGTGGACCGGCGGTACGGAGGTGAACGGCGGCCCGAGCTGGTGCAATCCACCCGGTCGGGGACTGGGTATACCGCCGACGACCGAGACCGGCCTGCCCCGGGTCGACGCTCTGCTCTGGGTCAAACGGCCGGGTGAGTCGGACGGGGCGTGCCGCCCCGGTGAGCCCGCTGCCGGCACGTGGTGGCTGGACTACGCGCTGGGTCTGGCCCACCACGCGGCCTGACCTCGCCGCGCCGCCGCTGACCCCGGCCTCACCGGATGTGCACCCACTTCGCTACCGAGGGCACGCCCAGTTTGTTGGTGACGAAAAGCATGTAGTAACCCGGCGGCAGGACTGCGGGCTGCGTCGGTACGGTCACCTCCAACCGGTCACCGACCTGCGTGAACTCCAGCGCCACCGAG
This sequence comes from Micromonospora sp. NPDC003197, assembly GCF_053590565.1. NCBI lineage: Bacteria > Bacillati > Actinomycetota > Actinomycetes > Micromonosporales > Micromonosporaceae > Micromonospora > Micromonospora sp. NPDC003197. Next base: position 381,637 of record NZ_JBSFTE010000002.1, read on the forward strand.
CGCTGTTCCACATTGGTGGAGTGGGTCACCGCACTGGGCCGGATCAGTCGGGCCTTCTCGATGCCGACGGTGTCGTTCATCAGCTCGTATCGCGCCTTCTTCCCGTAGCCGACGATAATCGGCCCGTCGCCTATCAACGGCCGGTCACCCTGGAAGAGGTACGGCGGGGTGTAGAGCTCAAGCCGCTGATCGAACTCACCTTCGATGGTGTTCTCCCGGTCCCGGAAGAGCGGGTCGGAGCCCATCGTCATGACCCGCCCGTCGGGCAGCAGCAACGCCGATCCGTGGTAGTTGCGCCCCACGTTCGGGTCCGCCGCGTACGCCAGGGTGTTGGTGTCCGGGTGGTAGATCCGCGCGTTGTGGTTGTCGCTGTTGCCCTTGCCCCGGTAGTCCCGGGAGCCGCCGGTGATCAGGCTGGTGTCGTCGGGCAGTTGCACCACGTTGGGATAGCGGGTGCCCTCGGGCAGGCTGGGGCCGGGTGTGAAACGAGGGTTCGGGTCGTCGAGCCGGATCAGGTCGATCCGGCCGGTCGACCTCGGTGACTCACCGACCCCACCGCCACCGACCACCATCACGGTCTGGTTCTGCACCGGGCCGACCCAACCGGACGCGCTGGTCTCCATCAGGTCGGGGTCGCGTAGGCCCGGCACCACTCGGAAGGTGTTGTCCGTCAGGTTCCAGAGACCCGGCTCCCGGCCCTGGTCAGCCGGGCCGTAACCGGTGCTGGAGCCGCTGTAGAAGAGCCGGTCGGCGGTGGCGGTCTGGAAGATCGCCGGGTACGTCGGAAAGTAGCGGCTCAGGTCGGGGCGGACGGTCCATTTCCGGGTCTTCGGATCGTAGATCTCGTTCTGGGTGCCGTCGACCACCTCGCCCTTGCCGTCCAGCCCGGAGGTGGCCAGCACCCTGCCGTCGGCCAGCCCGGTCAGCGTGGGATACCACCGCTTCTCGGACATGTCGGCGACCTGCTCGTACTCCTCGGTACGGGGGTTGAACTCGTAGGTCTCCTTCAGCCCCTGATAGTCCTGCTTGTCCAGGGTCATTTTGTCGGACAGCCCGTAGATGTTCTGTGCGGCGACACCGGTCAGCCCGGTCACCGCGTACTGAGTGGGGGTGGAACTGATCGAGCCGCTGCCCTTTTCCACCGCGTCCACCCAGACCCTGGTCTCGCTCGCGATCACGGCCACGTCGGTCCCGGTGCCGTCGACGGCCGGACGCTCGATCTTGGTGGCCGGCTCGACGGTGAACGCGGCCCCCGCCCGGTACTTCTTGCCGTTCGGCGCGGCGAACTCGGTGCCCTTGGGGAAGGTGCGAGGTCCGCCGTCGGGCGACTCGTTCTTGACCGTCATGGTGCCGCCGGCGTGCGTAACGTCTGGCTTGAGTACCTCGTAGCGGAGCGTCCCACCGGCCACCAGCAGCTTTCCGTTCGGCAGGAAGGCGTGTCCGGCGCAGAACAGGTCGACCGGGGTGCGTACGTCCTTGGTCCGGCCGGTCGCCGGGTCGTAGACAAGCGTCCGGAAGGTGCCGGCGGCGAACTGCTGCCGGTCGTTACCGGAGCCCGCGATCAGCAGGAGCTTTCCGGTGTCGAGTAGTGCGGCGTGGATGGCGTTGACCCGTACGTCCCTGGGTAGCTCAATGATCTGCCAGTGCCCGTACTTGGCCTTGTATCCGGGGCTGTTGACTTCTCGAGCGTGGGTGTAGTCGGCGGCGAAGGAGTAGATGGGGTGCGCGTTCGCGGCGATTAGGACGGCTGCGGCGACCGTCTGCCAGACGAAACGCCGACGCGGGCGACGACGCTCAGGGCTCTTCATCCCATCTCCTCCATCCGACGCATGCACCCTAGTGTCTACGTCGATGGATGTGGGCCCCTGCCATCGATCGTCGACGGATGAATGGTTGACGGTCACCGATCAGCGGTCAGCGGATGAACGAAACGTCGGGGTGTCTCGTCGACGGGCCGTCGAGCAGGCTCTGTGGACGGCCGCGCAGGTGTTCGTCGAGGAACGCGGTGAGGTAGCCGCGTAGCGAGTTGGTGACCCGGCTCGGATCGACCGTGCCGATGGTGCTGGAGAGGAAGCCGGCCGGCAGGGGGAAGACCGCGTCGACCTGGGGCAGCAGCACCTGGTAGTCGGTAAAGGTGAAGTGTTCACCGTCGGCGACGTAGAGGTCGAGCTTCCAGCCGGTGGAGTTCTCCCAGAAGGAGCGCCACTCCGGCGCTTCCCGGTGAGTGTGTGGCCTGCCGCTGCTGAGGCCGGCACCCAGCAGCAGGAACGGCCGGTCCAGGCCGGCGGTCACCACGTCGCCGAAATCGTTGTTGACAAAGCTGTAGGCCAGGCTGCCGTCCATGTTGACTCCCGCGTCGATGCGGGAGTCGACCAGCATCGTCTCGGCGGTGGTGAAACCGCCGACGGAGTGGCCGAACATGGCCACCCGGGACAGGTCGAGCCCGGCACCGAGACCCCGGGGCAGTGGCCGCTGGGCCGCGTCCGGATTGCCGCCGCCAGCAAGTACGGCGAGCTGGTCGAGTAGGTAACGGACATCCCGGGTACGGGTCTGGATGACGGCGTGGTTGCGTTCGGTCGGGTCCATGGCGGGCAGGTTCTGCGTCTCGACCCGGCCACCCGGGAACTCGACATTGTGGGTCTCGTACGTGTGGTCGACGGAGACCACGACGTACCCCCGACTGGCCAGTTCTTCGACGAGCACCGTGCCGTTGGCGCGGGGAAACTCGGCACCCGGTGAGTAGAGGACGACTGGGTGGCCACCCCGGCGATCGAGGACCGGTGCACCGACCCGGGCATGTGTGGTGATGCCGGTCCAGTCGACCTGACCAGCGGCGAGGCCAAGCATCGCGTTGGTCCGCTCACTGAACCGCTGCGCTGCCCCCGCCGGCAGGTACGGCGCGAGCGGTTCGTGGCCGATGGGTCGGGCCGGGTACCAGACGGTGGCCATGAGTTCCCGTGGCCGGTCGGCCACCCAGGGGTCTGGTCGTCCCTGGTCGACCAGGTGCAGTTCGATGGTGCCGACGTGATGCTGGCCGGTCGGGGCGGGGAGTTCCAGCCGCAGTGGCGCGGAGTTCGGGGTGGTTGGCCGATCGGGCGCCGATTGCGGTGCGCTGCCTAGGGTGGTGGCCGATTGTGGTGCGGCGCTTGCGGCCGTGGCCAGCGTCGACATCGACAGCAGCGCCGCGAGGCCGCCCAACACCGCTCGACGAGAGAGTGTGGACATGACTAAAGGCTCCCTTTCGGCACCCAGCAGCCGCCTCTGTCGAACGGGGTCACCTTCCCCTGATAGACCTCAGGGTGCCCGGTCGTATCGGGCTCGGCACGCCCTTCCCCCGGTACCGTTCCCTGAATGGATCATCCCCCGCGGCCCGAGCTGGTCCGGGCCGGCCTGGTCCGGGCCAGCCTGGTCTGGCTGGCGCTGGCGGTAGCGATCGGCGTCGAGCTGTGGGGACGCTGGGCGGAGCTGGTGGTCGGGCTGGTGCTGGCCACAACGGTGTTGGCCGCAGTGGTGCTGGTCGTTGGCCGTCGTTGGCCGGTGTGGTTGTTGCTGCTGCTGGGGGCGGCGGCGAACCTCGTACAGCTGGTGGAACTCTCCGAGTTTCGGTTCTGGCCGGCGCTGGTCTCGGCCGTCGCCTGCCTTACCGCGGGACGCCGAATGGCCAACGGACTGGTGGCCCTGCCCTGCTTCTCCCTCGTGGTGCTGACCGGCTTGCTGCTCGCCGCAGTGATGGGTGATGTCTGGGACTGGTTCAACGTGGTGCTGCCGTTGCTCGGTTCCGGTGTGCTGCCCTGGCTGATCGGACGGTACGTCCGGCTGCGGGCCGACCTTGCCGAGGCCGGCTGGCGGCATGCCGAGCAACTTGAACGGGAACGGCGACTGGTCGTCCGCGAGGTACGACTGCGCGAGCGCGCCCGGATCGCCCGGGACATGCATGACTCGCTCGGCCACGAGTTGAGCCTGGCCGCGATGCGTACCGGGGCGTTGGAGCTGGATCGGGGCCTCGACGAGCGACGCCGGGCGGCCATCGGCGAGCTACGGGCGGTCCTGGTCGGGGCGACCGAGCAGCTGCGGGACATCATCGGCGTACTGCGGGACGAGAGCGAACCGGTGTCGACAGATCCGGCGCGGGAGAGCGTAGCCGCACTGGTGGCTCGGTCACGCGCCTCCGGTATGGCGGTGGAGTTCGTCTCCGACGGCTCCGAGGAGTCGACCTCGACGCTGGCGGGGCGGACCGTGTATCGCGTTGTCCAGGAGGCGTTGACCAACGCCGCCAAGCATGCGCCGGGGGCACCGGTCACGGTGCGGATCGAGGGCAGCGAGGCGGGGACAACGATCACCGTTGTCAACGGTGGCCCTGCCACCCGGACACCGCCAGCGGGTGCCGGCGGGGCGAAATCAGCGGGTGCCGCCGGGATGCCATTAGCGAGTGCCGCCGGGGCGGCATCGACGGGTGCCGGCGGTGGGCACGGACTTGTCGGCCTCCGGGAACGGGTCCGGCTGGTGGGCGGCACGTTGCACACCGGCTCCTCGCACAGCGGCGAGCATCGGGACGGGTACACGGTCGTGGCGAGGATTCCCTCCTCCGGCGGGCCTCAGCCCAGGACACCGACCGTCGACGACGAGCCGGAGTCGGGGCGGCGGCTCGCGCAGGCCCGCCGAGCGGCCCTTCGCGGCCTGGCCTCGACGGTCGCCGTACCGGTCACGATCGTTGCCGCCGTGCTCCTGGTGCTGCTCGGCCTGCGGACGGGCGAGGTGAAGAACTCGTGGCTCGACCCCGCTGTCTATCAGGCCCTGGCTGTCGGGCAGCAGCGGGTGGAGTTGGCAGCCGGACTGCCACTGCACCAGGTCGATGGGCGGCCCGACGTGCCGGAACCGCCCAGCCCACCGGGTGCCACCTGCGAGTACTACCGGGTCAGCGACGATCTCTTCGCCGGCCCGATCGACGTGTACCGGCTGTGCTTCGTCGACGGGCGGCTGGTCGACAAGGACTTCATTCCGAGGACGGGATCGTGATTCGAGTACTCGTGGCCGATGACGAGCCGATGATCCGCTCTGGGGCACGCGCGATCCTCGCGTCCGACCCGGACATCGTGGTGGTGGCGGAGGCGGCCAATGGTTCGGAGGCGATCGAGTTGACCCGCCGGCACCGTCCCGACGTCGCCCTGCTGGACATCCGTATGCCCGGGCTGGACGGACTGGCCGCAGCCGAGGAGATACGTCGCGAGGTACCGGAGACCGCCGTGGTCATGTTGACCACCTTCGGTGAAGAGGAGTACGTGGTGCGGGCACTGGCCGCTGGGACCAGCGGGCTCCTGCTCAAGGCCAGCGATCCGCGCGATCTGCTGACCGGGGTACGGGCGGTTGCCGCCGGTGCGGCGTACCTGGCACCGCGAGTGGCGCGGCGGGTCCTCGCCGAGGTGGGTGGCGGGCAGTTGGCGCGGGGAATCACTGCCCGGCAGCGGATCGCCGCGCTGACCGAACGTGAACGCGAGGTGCTGGCGCTGCTCGGTGCGGGCTTGTCCAACGGGGAGATCGGGCAGCGGCTCTTCCTGGCGGAGGGCACCGTGAAGAGCCACGTCAGCGGGATCCTGGCGCGACTGGGGGTAAGGAACCGGGTGCAGGCGGCAATCCTGGCGTACGAGTCTGGACTGGTCGAGAGCGGTGCCTAGACGAGTAGTTCCGATGTCAGGGGTCGATGTCTGGGCATGAAGAGAGGGCGTCCAAGATCGTGTTGTGACGCAAGACCTGGACACCCTCTTG